>NZ_JAGRPM010000081.1 GCF_019449565.1 Rhodoblastus sp.
AGCGCCGGATAACGCTCAATAACGCCATGTCTATCACTCCAAAGACCCCCGCTGACGCCAGCCGGGAGAAGTTCAAACATGGGTCAAATCTCAGTGGAAATGCCCGCCCAAAGCGGGTCAGTTCTCAGTGGCAATCAACAACCCAACCTCTGGCCGCGTCGAATCTGTATACCTTCCACTCCAACCCGCCGCCTGGCTTCGGGCCTACGCCGAGGAGGGTGGGAGCGCCGCTGCAATCAATATCGATCACATGCAAGCGCGCGTCGATTACTAGGTCTCGAGGCGGAGCATGGAGAGGGTCGGGTTCCCAGCCCGTGGCGGTGTTCCGCAAGAACCCCGATTCTGTGTCGGACTGATAGAGCAAATCCGGGCCAGGCCCATGCCACCAGTTAGCAAAGCGGTACTGCGCAACAACCCGCCCGTCTCTGCTAACTACGAACGGCAACTTGTATTCGTCGTGCAGCTCAAAGGAATCTACTTTGGCCAAATAGGAAATCGTCGTCTTTTGACCGTTGATGCTGTAGCTCTGAAGAAGGTCGACGCGTCCGTCGCCATCGACGTCGGCGACAATTACTCCTAAGTCGGCGCCTTCAGCGGTCATAAATGGGACGGGTGGTTTGAACCCCGGGAGAGGGGCCCAAAAATTCGGCGCCGTTGGCCCATCGTTGCGGAAAGCGAACGCCTCGAGCTTGCCTGCGATTTGAGCGGCAAAGAGCAGGTCAGGCCGTGTACCGGTCGGCGCGAAGTGCGCGAACCGGTAGGCCGCCCCCAGGCGTTCTCTCCCCGCAAGCACGGCGGAACTTGGAAACGAATAATCAACCTTCTTCCACGCGATGGTTGGCTCCGAATATGTGAACCTCGTGGGGCTAAGCTCCTGTCCGTCGTCTCCGAACTGGTGCAGGGTGGACAGCACAAACCGGTCGGCATTCGAACGGTCTTTATATTCCAACTCATAACGAGAAGCCGGCATGCTCGGTCTATCGGCAACGACAGACTGTATGCTCTTCAAGCGCACATCCCGAACCAACAGACGACCGGCGATGTAGGACGTAAGCGGAGGCGCAGGATCATACTCGAAGGTTACGGAAGCAAACGGTGCGCGACGTACGTTAACACCGCCGGCAGGATTAGCCGTGCCTAGCCCCGTGTATTTTATGCTGGTAATATTGTAATCGCCGTTGTTGTCCGGCCGGTATTCGAACTGTATGTAATTACCAACCGTGTCAAAGACGAAGCTCTCAGCCATTGCCAATGTTTTATCAGAAAAATGGACTCTACTGTTATTAGAACCATCAAATGTAATAAGTATTCCACCCTTGGTTTGGACCCAAAAGACGGATGAGCCGAAATCGGCGCCAGTTTGCACAATCTTTGTCTGATCGTCGAATGCCTTCCTGTATTCGATTTTGCGGCTGCCCCCCGCGCCAGACTGTGAGATTGGGACTAAACGTTGGCCATCGAGATACAGTGCGTCACTCTCATCGAGATGCACACCAGCGATCGTGCCATCGGTAAACTGGTCTTTGGGGCCACGAGTGATTACAGATAGTCCGCTCAGTGACCAGCCGGGGCCCATGGCGCCGCCAATGGCTTGACTGTCGTACACTAACTGAATTCTGGGTTCGGTGCCTGCGGCTCCCGGCGCGATCTTGATCGGCACGGAATAACTCGCGCTGCCGGAGAGGGTCACATCGAATGAGCCGGGAATTGATCCGATTGCGACCTCGGCCAAAGCGAGATTCGCAACAAAAATGTTTACTGCAAGCGCGGCGAAAAGTGACAAATAGGTGCGACTGCGCATGCCCGCCCCCCCAACACATCAACAAAAATTCAATCCAATTCCTTGAACGTAACCACGAGTTGGCAGCCGAGGAAAAATCACAATTTCGTCAACTTATCGTCCAGATATCGCCTTGATACTCCGTTTTGAGGTAGCAAATGGCGGTGGACGGCGCGGAGGCCGAGCGGTTCGGACTGGACGAACTCGCCGCGTGGCTGGAAACGTCGCCGAGGGCAGCGCCCAGGAAGGCCGATCAGGACCGGGTCGATTCCGCGATCTGTCTGCTGGTCGCCATCCGCTGGCGCCTGCGTCCGCGCACGGAATGCGCGATGGTGGGCGACGTCGACGCCGGATACATGGTCGCCGCGGCGTCGCCGGCCGTCCGCGAGCGTCTCGGGGACGCCGCCGGGCGAATGGCGGTCGCGATCGACGGCGCCGTCCCCGGACGCCCTAAGGAAAAGGCGGAGCGGCCCGTCGTCGTGGCCGGCGCCTAGGCGTCCTCGAAGGGGCCGTTGATCACTTCGCGAGCCTGGGTGGTGGCGGTCATGATGACCTCCGCCGTCTCCCTTATCTCGTCGAGAATGGCGGCGAATTCCTCCGGCGAATTCGCCTCCTTGGCGAGGGCCACGTGGGTCCTGATCGCGTCAATCAAGAACACGACCTGAGTGTGCAAGACATCCATCGCTTCGATCGTCACGATCGCGCTCTCCATCAGGCGACTATGGAGCCATTTCGATATGGGAGTCGCGCGTCGTCATCAACCCCCGGACGACCCCGAAGGACGTAAGAAGAATTTTGCCCACGATCTTTCGTCGCGGCCGTTGCCGACTCACGGGATGCGTGCGACCTTGAAATTTAACGCTGCGCATATCTAGCTATCTGGATTTCCATGGTACGATTAAGGGATGAAGATTCGAATCGCCCACGGTTTCGAGGATGTGGCAGTGGTGGGTGAGGCGATCGAGCAGAGCCGTCGTCATCTTGGCGTCGCCGAACACCCCGGCTCATTCGCTGAAGCTCAGGTTCGTGGTGATGACGACGCTGGTGCGCTCGTAAAGCTTGCTGAGCAGATGGAAGAGCAAGGCGCCGCCGGAGGCGCTGAACGGCAGGTAGCCGAGTTCGTCGAGGATCACGAGGTCGGATCTGACCAGCCGCTCTGCAATCAGGCCGGCTTTCCCCTGGGCCTTTTCCTGTTCAAGCGCATTGACGAGTTCGACTGTGGAGAAGAAGCGCACCCTCTTGTGATGATGTTCGACAGCCTGAACCCCGAGCGCGGTCGCGACATGGGTCTCGTCGGTTCCCGGGCCGCCGATGAGGACGACGTTGTGGGCGCCGTCCATGAACTCGCAACGGTGCAGTTGGCGCACCAGCGCCTCATTGATCTCGCTGGTGGTAAAATCGAACCCGGCCAGATCCTTGTAGGCCGGAAAGAGGGCCGCCTTGATCTGGTACTCGACGGACCGGACCTCGCGTTCGGCGGTTTCGGCCTTCAGTAATTGCGAGAGCATGGGAACGGCTGCGTCAAAGGCAGGCGATCCTTGCTCCATGAGATCGCTGAGGGCCTGGGCCATCCCATGCATCTTCAGGCTGCGCAGCATGATCACGAGGGCGGCGCTGGCGGGGTCATGACGCATTGCGAGCCTCCCGTGTCCGGCTTTTGCCGCGTAGCGCATCGTAGCGCTCGACATCGGCGCGCGGCTCCTTGATCAAGATTAAAGCCTGCGGCGCGTCCACTTGAGGAGTTGTCGCCTCCTTGCCGTCGACCAGCCTGTGAAGAAGATTCAGGACATGGGTCTTGGTGGGAACGCCCGCGGATAACGCCATCTCGACGGCGCATAGAACGGCCTGCTCATCATGATGAAGGACAAGGGCGAGGATCTCGACCATTTCCCTGTCGCCGCCTGGACGCTTGAGAAGATGCTGTTGCAAGCGTCTGAAGGCCTCCGGCAGATCGACGAAGGGCGCGTCGTTGCGCAAGGCGCCCGGCTTGCGCTGGAGCACCGCCAGATAATGGCGCCAGTCATAAACCGTTCCTCCCGGCAGATGATGGGAGCGCTCGATGATCCGCGGATGTTCGCACAGGATCTGCCCTTCCGCGGCGATGACGATCCGCTCAGGGTAGACCTCACGCTGACCGGCCTGTTGGCGAAGGAAGCCGGCACACTATAGCGATTGCGCTCCAGATGAATGAGACAGGTCGGCGACACGCGCTTGGCGTGCTCGACGAAGCCGTCAAACGGTCGCGGCGGCGCCATGAGGCAAGCCGCTTCCACGGCCCAGACATCGGCGATGGTTCCAGGCTGGGTCCCATGCGGGATTTGCCGCCACAGTTCGATGCAGCGCTGTTCCAGCCAGTCGTTCAGGGCGCCCAGATCCGCAAAGGACGGCGTCGGCTGCCACAGCCGGTGGCGCGCGTCCTGGACGTTCTTTTCGAACCTGCCCCTTCTCCCAGCTGGACGCCGGATTGCAAAACTCGGCGTCGAACAGATAGTGGCTGACCATCGCGGAAAACCGAGCGTTTGCTGGACGATCTGAAAAAGGCGCTGGCGGAGCGAACCCTAAACGCTGAGATGGATCATCATCTGGCGACTGGCGACGCAGGCAACAGCCGCAACGGTTACGGCAAAAAAACTGTCACGACTGAGACCAGCCGGATCGAGCTGGATATCCCGAGAGAGCGGCAGTCGACGTTTGATCCGCAACTCATCGCCAAATATCAACGGCGTTTTCCGGGCTTCGACGAGAAGATCATCTCCATGTATGCGCGCGGCATGAGCGTGCGTGAGATCGTCGGACACTTGCGCGATCTTTATGGTGTCGACGTCTCGCCGGACCTGATTAGCGCGGTCACCGACGCCGTTTTCGACGAAGTCGCGGCCTGGCAGGCCCGCCGGCTCGGACCGGTTTACCCCTTGGTTTTCTTTGACGCCCTGCGCGTCAAGATCGGGGATGAAGGGCTGGTTCGCAACAAGGCCGTTCATGTCGCGCTCGGCGTTCGCGCCGACGGAGCCAAGGAAATTCTTGGGCTCTGGCTCGAGCAAAACGAAGGAGCCAAGTTCGGGCTCTTGAACGAGATGAAGCCCCCCGGAGTAGAAGACATCCTCATCGCCATCGTCGATGGGCTCAAGGGCTTTCCGGAAGCAATTGTCGCCGTCTTCCAGGAGGCGACTGTCCAGACTTGCATCGTGCGCGCAACAGCCGCGACTGGCAGCAATTGATCGAGATTTGCCATGTCGTCGATACGGTGTTGATCGATCCGGAGACCGTCTATGCGCCGCGACATGGCAATGATCGCCTGCTGCTCGGCCTCAAGGGCAGCCTCAATGAGTATGAACTCGATCTATTGCGGCAATGCTCCTTATCGGCGCGCTACGAAAAGGCTCGGCGCGGTGAACTCATCGTCATGGCGCCGGCGGCCTTTGTGAAGAGCCCGGCTTCGCCGGCGTCGATAGGGAACGCACGTTTGCGTTCTCAAGGCGCGAAAGCGTCCGCCGCTGGCCACGGCGGACCCATGGTCAACGGGCTCCTGCCGTTCCCGAAAAATAAAAACTGGACGTCAGCACCCGCTGGCGGACGAGCACGGATTCTCCCCAAAAGTTTCCCAAAAACGGACTTTTGAGAGCTGAAAAATAGCTAACTTATTGATTTAATTGGCGCTCCCTAGGGGACTCGAACCCCTGTTTTCGCCGTGAGAGGGCGACGTCCTAGACCGCTAGACGAAGGGAGCAGCGCGGAGAATCGTTCTATATCGGGGCGGGGCCGCCGCTGCAAGTCTTTCCCGCCAACAAGTTTTCGCGCGCCGCCGATGTCAACAGGCCGTTGAGCAAAAGGTCGGCGTGCAAGGCGATATAGGCCTCTTCGTCGATCTCGAGCCTCTGGTCGAAAATCAGGCGCATCAAGCTCAGAAACACCGAGGGCGCCACGACGAGTTCCGCCCCATGCTTCGCGATTTCGGGGCGGAATTCGCCGCTGGAGACGCCGGCCGCGAGCAATTCGGAGACCATGCGCATCGCCGGCGCGAAAAAATCCCGGTAATGGTGCTCCACAAGCCTTGGGAAGCTCTTGCCGTCCGACACCATGAAGCGAAGCATTTCACGCCCGTAGCGATCCCGCGCGCAGCGCCCATACATATAGATGAGAAATGCCTTGAGCTTTTCCGCGCAACTTCCATTCGCCGCCGCGAGCATGGCGCCCGCGTCTGACAGGATGCCCTGCGAGAAATGATCCACCATCTCCTCGAACAGGCGCTCCTTGGTGTCGAAATAGCAATAGATCGCGCCCTTGGTGACCCCTGCGCGCGCGGCGATGTCCTCCATGCGCGTGGCCGCGAAGCCGCGCTCGGCGAAGGCGTCGAAAGCGGCTTCCAGAATTTCTCCCGGCCTTTGGGCCTTGCGGCGCGCCCGCTCCTTCATCATTCTCACCCGCGATCTCATCCTTATTGACTTTCCAGTCAGTCAATAATAATCCTGATCCGGGCCAAAAGCCCAGCAGATTCTTCATTGCCTCGCCGCAAGGAGTCTTTATGACGGCCTTCCCCCGTCTCGCCGTTCTCATCCTGACCGCCCTGCCGCTTGCCGGCTGCGGAGAAAGCGCTGCGCCCGCGCCGCGCCCCCCCTTCCCCGTCGTCGCGCAAATAGCGCAGCCGCAATCCTATGAGAGCGACATCACCTTGACGGGGACGGTGCGCGCCCTCGTGCAGAGCGAACTCTCGTTCCGCATCAGCGGGCGCGTGATCGAGCGCAAGGCGGACATCGGCCAGCATGTCGGCGCGGATGACGTTCTGGCGCGGCTCGACCCGACCGAACAGGAGGCCGATCTCAAGTCGGCGGAGGCCGGACTCGCGGGCGCGCAGGCGACCAAGCGCCAGCTCGACGCCGCCTATGAGCGGCAAAAGGCTTTGCTCGCCAATGGCTACGCCACTCAGGCGGCCTATGACCTCGCGGAGCGGGCGCAACGCACCGCCGCCGGCTCGCTCGACGTCGCCACGGCGCAGGTCGCCACGGCGAAGGACGCACTCTCCTATACCTACCTGCGCGCCGGCCATCCGGGCGTGATCACGGGGCGGAACATCGAAGTCGGCCAGGTCGCGCAGGCCGCGCAGATGGCCTTCGTGCTGGCGCAGGACGGTCCGCGCGACGCGGTCTTCGCCCTTTATGAAGCCGCCTTCTCTCGCAAGCTCAGCACGCCAGAAATCGGTCTCGCACTGGTCGGCGACCCGTCCATCAAAACGGTGGGCAAGGTTCGCGAAGTCTCGCCCGTCGTCGACGCCAAGACGGGCACAGTTCAGGTGAAAGTCGAGATCGATCCCAACGGCCCGGCTCTGCCACTCGGCGCCGCCGTGACCGGTACTGGACGCCTGCGCCTCGACGACGTCTTCATCCTTCCGTGGACGGCGATGAGCGCCAAAGACGGCAAGCCCGCCGTATGGATCATCGATCCGGCAGACAAGACCGTTCATCTGCGGGCGGTCGATGTCGCGCGCTACAACAAGGAACGCATCATCATCGACGGCGGCCTCAAGCCCGGCGAAAGCGTCGTGATCGATGGCGGAAAATTTCTGCGCGAGGGACAAAGCGTCGCCCCCCGCGAGGGGGAGCATTCATGATGGCCAGGCTTGCGCACTTCCTGCCCGTTCTGCCGTTGGCCCTGGCCGCTTCGCTCGCCGGCTGCGGCAAGAAACCGGAGCCGCCGCCGCCCCCCCGCCCGGCGATGACCCTGTTGGTGGAGCCGAGCCCCGCCTTTGATATGGTGCTCTCCGGCACGGTCGAGCCGCAGGTGCAGACTCCCTTCGGCTTTCGCGTCATCGGCCGCATGATCTCGCGCCCGGTCAAGGTCGGCGATCGCGTCGAGGCGGGGCAGACCCTAGCGGCGATAGATCCGCTGTCGCTCGAAATGGCCGCCCGCGTGGCGACCGCCAATCTCGCCAGCGCCCGCGCGCAATTCGACAACGCCACCTCCACTGAGGCCCGCCAATCGGCCTTGCTCGAAAAGAAGACCACGTCGCAGGCCGCCTTCGACACAGCGGAGCAGGAGCGCGCCGCAGCCCAGGCCAACATGACGCAGGCCGAGGCGAATCTCGCCAAGGCGCGGGAACAGCTCTCCTACGCCGTCTTGAAAGCCGATTATTCAGGCGTTGTCACTGCAACCTCAGCCGAAGTGGGCCAGACCGTTTCGCCCGGCCAGTCGATCGTGACCCTGGCCGAACCGAGCCGGCGCGACGCGGTGATCGACGCCACCGACACCATTGTCGACGCCTTGTGGCTCGGACAAAAATTCAACGTTTCGCTGCAGATCAATCCGGCCGCGACGGTCTCGGGAACCATTCGTGAAATCGCGCCTGAATCCGATTCCGTGACGCGCAGCCGGCGCGTGAAGATCGCTTTGGACAATCCGCCGGATTCCTTCCGCATCGGCGCGACGATCTACGCTCGCCTTGCCAGTGAGGCCAGCGCCGCCATCCGCATTCCCGAATCCGCGCTGCTGCGTCAGAGCGACAAGGCGCGCGTCTTCGTGGTCGATCCGGCCAGTTCGAAAGTGACGCTGCGCGACGTCGAGATCGCGCCGGACCGCGAGGAAGGGCGCTGGATCGTACGCGCCGGTCTGCAACCCGGCGAGCGGATTGTCACCGCCGGCGTCCACCGCCTCAAGGAAGGCGAAACCGTTCGAATTTATGGGAGCGAGGCGAAGTGAGCCGATTCAACCTGTCCGACTGGGCGCTCGATCGCCGCTCGCTGATCTGGTATTTCATGCTCGTCTTCCTGCTGGCGGGTTTTTTCTCCTATCTCAAGCTCGGCCGCGAGGAAGATCCGAACTTCACCATCAAGACCATGGTGATCCAGGCCAACTGGCCCGGCGCCACCGCGGACGAAGTGACGCTGCAGGTCACCGAACGGATCGAGCGCAAGCTTGAAGAGCTGGAATCGCTCGATTTCACCCGCTCCATCACCACCGCTGGCGACACCATCGTCTTCGTCAATCTGCTGCCGACGACCAAGGCGCGCGATGTGGAGGGAATCTGGGTCCGCGTGCGCAATATGATCGCGGATATCAAGGGCCAGTTTCCCGCGGGCGTTCAGGGGCCCTTTTTCAATGATCGCTTCGGCGACGTGTTCGGCAACATCTACGCCTTCACAGCCGATGGACTGTCGCTGCGGCAATTGCGCGACCAGGTCGAATTCGCGCGCTCGCAGATCCTCACCGTTCCGAATGTCGGCCGCGTCGATCTGATCGGGGAGCAGAACGAAGCGATCTATCTGGAGTTCTCCACGCGCAAGGTCGCCGCGCTCGGCCTTGATCTGCAAGCGATCACGAACACGCTCGCGGCGCAGAATGCGGTGACGCCGTCTGGCTTCGTGCAGGCTGGCCCGGAACGGATCGCCGTGCGGGTGAGCGGGCAATTCACATCCGAAGAAAGCCTGCGCGCCATCAACCTGCGCATCAACGACCGCTTCTTCCCGCTCACCGACGTGGCGACCGTCCGGCGCGGCTATATAGATCCGCCAACCAAATTATTCCGCTACAAGGGCGAGCCGGCGATCGGCCTCGCCATCGGCATGAAGCAGGGCGCAAATCTGCTCGAGTTCGGCGCCGCGCTGGAAAAGAAGATCGAACATATCAAGTCGGATCTGCCGGTCGGCGTGGACATCTATCGCGTCTCCGACCAGCCCGCCGTGGTGGACGAGGCTGTGTCCGGCTTCACCCGCGGCCTGTTCGAGGCCGTGATCATCGTGCTCGGCATCAGCTTCATCAGCCTCGGGTGGCGCGCGGGCCTGGTGGTGGCCATCGCCATTCCGCTGGTGCTCGCCATCACCTTCCTGGTGATGCGCACGACCGACATTTCGTTGCAGCGCATTTCGCTCGGCGCTCTGATCATCGCGCTCGGCCTGCTGGTCGACGACGCCATGATCGCGGTTGAAATGATGGTCGCGCGGCTCGAAGCCGGCGACGACCTGCGCACCTCCGCGACCTATGTCTATACCAGCACCGCCTTCCCGATGCTGACTGGCACGCTGGTCACGGTGGCGGGCTTCATCCCGGTGGGCCTCAACAGCAGCGCGGCGGGCGAATTCACCTTCACTCTGTTCGTCGTCATCGCCGTATCGCTGATCGTGTCTTGGTTCGTCGCGGTGCTGTTCACGCCCTTGCTCGGCGTGACCCTGTTGCCGGCGCAGATGAAAGGCCATCACGAAACGGGTAAGGGCTTTTTTGGCCGCGGATTCGACCATGCGCTCGAATTCTGCATGAACCATCGCTGGCTGACGATCGGAGCGACGCTCGCCGTGTTCGCCCTTTCGATCTTCGGAATGGGCTTCGTGCAGCAACAGTTCTTCCCCAGCTCAGACCGGCCCGAGCTCATCATCGACTGGAACTTGCCGCAGAACGCCTCGATCCAGGACACCAACGACCAGATGGCCCGGTTCGAGCGTGAAATTCTGGCCGGCGACCCCGATATCGATCACTGGTCCACTTATGTCGGCGAGGGCGCCAAGCGTTTCGTGCTGTCCTTCGACGTGCAGCCGGCCAATATCGCCTTCGGCCAGATGGTCATCCTGACCAGGAGCATCGAGGCCCGCGACCGGCTGCGCGCCAAATATCAGGCCTGGCTGCGCAACGCCTTTCCCGGCACGGACGCCTTCGTCCATCTGCTGGACATCGGGCCGCCGGTCGGCCGCCCCGTACAATATCGCGTCAGCGGGCCGGACATCGAGAAGGTGCGCAACCACGCGCAGGCGCTGGGCAACATCGTCGCGAAGAATCGCCATCTCGGCGACGTGACCTTCGACTGGATGGAGCCGGCGCGCATGGTCCGCGTCAATGTGCTGCAGGACAAGGCGCGCACGCTCGGCGTGTCGTCGCAGGACATCGCCTCGACCCTCAACAGCATTGTCAATGGCGCGACCGTGACACAGGTGCGCGACGACATCTATCTTGTCGACGTTATCGCCCGCGCCCGCGACGACGAGCGCGCTTCCGTCGAAACGCTCCAGAACCTGCAATTGCCCGCCGCCAATGGCCAGTCCGTGCCGCTCGCCGCCGTAGCCAATTTCACCTATGGGCTGGAACAGCCGACGATTTGGCGGCGCTCGCGCCTACCCACGATCACGATCAAGGTCGCAGTCAACGACAGTGTGCAGCCAGCGACGGTCGTCACGGAGCTGGCGCCGGAGGTGAAGGCTTTCGCCGAGACCTTGCCGCCGGAATACAAGGTCGAGGTCGGGGGCGCGGTCGAGGAAAGCGCCAAGGCCGAAGGCCCGATCAATGCGGTCATGCCTTTGATGTTGTTCATCATGGCCACGATCCTGATGATCCAGCTTCAATCGTTCAGCCGGCTGTTCCTGGTCTTCGCCGTCGCGCCGCTCGCCATTATCGGCGTGGTCGTGGCCTTGCTGTCGAGCCATTCTCCGATGGGCTTCGTCGCCACGCTCGGCGTCCTCGCCCTGATCGGCATCCTGATCCGCAACTCGGTCATCCTGATCGTCCAGATCGAGACCTTGCTGAAGGAAGGCGTCGCGCCCTGGGACGCCGTGCGCGAGGCGACCCAGCACCGCATGCGGCCGATCATGCTCACCGCCGCCGCCGCGACGCTGGCGCTCATCCCGATCTCGCGTGAGATCTTCTGGGGTCCGATGGCTTATGCGATGATGGGCGGCATTGTGGTCGGCACGGCTCTGACCCTGCTGTTCCTGCCGGCGCTCTATCTGGCCTGGTTCCGCATCAAGCGGCCCGAGCAAGCTGGACATCCGGCCTGATGAGAGCCATTTAGGGATTGCGCCTTCACGTCGAGGCGCAATCGCCGCAATTACTCCTTGGGCCTGAAGATGGCGCGTGACAGAATCTGGCTCTGGCTGGCGGGCGGACTGTCGGTCGGTCTCGCGGGCGCCGCATTGGCGCTCTGGGCGATCTACGGGCCACTGGTATTCGTCACCGCCCTCAACGCCGCCTGGACCTGTTTTTAGGAAAGTCATGGCCGCGACCAAGGAAAACCCCTCCGGCAAGTCCCCTTCCGCCAAATCTTCCTCTCCCCGGCCGCGCGGGCTGCTGTGGCTTGTCGCCGGTTTCGCCGCCGCCCTGGCGCTTTCAGCGGCCGGCCTTTCGCTGCTGACGCCTGAAAAGCCCGGAGCGCCGGCGCCCGCCGCCATTGGCGGCCCATTCGTTCTGGAGACCGGCGACGGGCGGAAACTGTCCGATGCTGAACTGCGAGGCGCGCCTTTCCTGGTCTTCTTCGGCTATACGCATTGCCCCGACATCTGCCCGACGACCCTGTTCCAGATTTCCGAGATTTTGCGCGCATTGGGTCCTGAGGCGAAGATCAAGGCCCTGTTCGTCACTGTCGATCCGGAGCGCGACACGCCGCAAGTGATGCAGGATTATGTCGGCAGCTTCGACCCGCGCATCATCGGCCTGTCCGGCGACCGCGCGGCGATCAACAAGGTCATGGCCGAATATCGCGTCTATGCCCGCAAGGCCCCCGGCAAGTCGGACGAGTATTCGATGGATCACAGTGCGCTGGTCTATCTGATGGACCGCGACGGACGGTTCGTGCGCGGATTCAACATCGAGCGGCCGCCCGAGCAGGCTGCGGCGGAATTGCGCTCCGCGCTTGCGGCTCAGTAAAAGCCGATCGGAAAATATTTCAAATAAAGTTCGGTCAGCGCGCCGCGCTCGTCGAGACTTTGCAGCGCCCAGTTGAGCGTGCGCCGCAGGACCGCGTCGTCGGGCCGCACGGCGATGCCGATGCCCTCGCCGAAAAAAGCGGGTTCGAGGTAAGGCCCGCCCTGGAACCGGCAGCAGTCGCCCAAGTGCGGGTCGTTCATCCACAGTGCCAGGCTGACCGCGTCGCCAAAGGCGAGGTCGATGCTCCTGTCGCGCAAGGCCGCCATCATCGCGGCGCGATCGGGGAAGCTGCGGATCGTGGCGCGAGCGAAAAAGACCTTGAGAAAAGCCTCATGTGCGCCGCCTGACTCGACGCCGATGGTCGCCTGCCGCAAGCCTTCCGGCCGCGCGTCAAACGCCTTTGCGCGAGCGAGCGACACAAAACGGGCGGGCGTGAGATAATAAGGCGCGGTGAAGCGGACCCGCGCCCGGTTCGCCGGCGTCTCGCGCAACGAGGCGATAATGGCGTCGCCCTCTTTCGCTTCGAGCGCGTCAAGCAAATTGTCCCAGCGGCGCGGCTGAATCGTGCAACTCGCCTTCAGTTCCGTGCAGATCGCGCGCGCGAGGTCGATGTTGAAGCCGGCGAGCGCCCCGTCGGCGTTCAGGAATTCGAAGGGCGGATAATCATCGGATGTCAGGAAGCGGATCTGCTTCGGCGCGTCGGGACCGGGCGCAGCGGGTCGGTTATGGGGATCGAACAGGCTCGGCAGAAACACGTCCGGCCCTTGCCCCGCGGCGTGGGCCGGGAGGCCGGCAAGCTGCAAAGCCGACAGGAACCAAAGACATAGCCAAAATAGCTTGGCCTTGGCCTTAAAGTGTCGGATAAAGAACCCTGCCTGTCGAAAAAAGAAATTGCGCCCGCGCGTGGTCAAGTCCTGTTCCGATCCGCTCATGAGTTCTGGCTCTTTATACCGCAGCGGAGGGAGTTTTGAACCCGCCGAGGGCGCTGAATCGGCTCCCGAAATCGCCTTTCTCGCAGCCGCTGGCGTCGAGTCCGCCACGCTGGCTTATGCGGCGCGGCGGGCCCGCGAACTTGGCGTCGGCGCCGACGAGATCCTGATCGCCGAGGGCATCGTCGAAGAAGCCTTCTATTACGCCGCCCTCGCCCGGCGGCTGAATTGCCCCTATGTCGAACGCGCCACGTCGCTCGCGCCGGGTTTCGATTATCGCGCCGCCTTGCGCGCCAGCGTCGCCCGCGCCGATCCCGCGCTTGAGGATTTCGATTGGCTGATGGCGCCGCGCGGCGCACAGGTCCGCGCCCTTCTCACTTTGGGAGCAGAGGAAGGCCGAAGAATCGCGATCTGCGCGCCAAAAATCTTTTCCGCGCTCGTTCGCGCCAAGGGCCGGCGCGCGCTTTCCGACGACGCCAGCTTCGCCCTGTCGCGCGCCGATTCCCGCCTCAGCGCCAATGCGCCACAATTGCGCTGGAGCAATCTTTTCAGCGTCGTGCTCTGCCTCGGCGTGATCGCGGGCCTTTCGGCCTTGTCCCCCGCGCTGCTCGCCGCCGACTCGGCCCTGCTCTCCATTCTGTTCCTGGGCGGAATCTACATCCGCCTCTGCGCCTTCGCCGCCAGCCTGAAGAC
Source organism: Rhodoblastus sp. (assembly GCF_019449565.1). GTDB lineage: Bacteria > Pseudomonadota > Alphaproteobacteria > Rhizobiales > Beijerinckiaceae > Rhodoblastus. The sequence continues at coordinate 14,017 of NZ_JAGRPM010000081.1, forward strand.
GCAGCGCGGCGCGCATCCGAGCTTGAGCGAGCGCGCCCTGCCGCTCTATTCGATCATCGTGCCAATGTATCGCGAGGCCCGCGTCGCGGCGCAATTGCTGGCCGCGATCAAGGCGCTCGACTATCCCGCCGCCAAGCTCGACGTGAAGATCGTGCTGGAGCACGATGATGACGAAACCGCTGAGGCCCTGCGCGCCGCCGCGCCGCCGGCCTATGTCGAGATTGTCGTCGCGCCGCCCGGCGCGCCGCGCACCAAGCCGCGCGCGCTCAATGTCGCCCTGCCGCTGGCGCGGGGGCGGCTGCTCGCCATTTTCGACGCCGAGGACCGGCCCGAGCCCGAACAATTGCGCCTCGTGGCCGCCGCTTTCGCCGCCGCCGGGCCGCGCCTCGCCTGCCTGCAGGCCCGGCTCGCCATAGACAACGGCCATGAGGGCTGGCTGCCCTATTTCTTCGCCATCGGCTATGCGGCTTTGTTCGACGTCCTCAATCCGGGCCTCGCCGCGCTCGGCTTGCCAATGCCGCTCGGCGGCACCTCCAATCATTTCCGCACCGACATCCTGCGCCGCGTCATCGGCTGGGACGCCTGGAACGTCACCGAAGACGCCGATCTCGGCCTGCGCTTTGCCCGCTTCGGCTATCGCGTCGGCGCGATCGAGGCCACCACTTTCGAGGACGCCCCGACGGAGCTGAACAACTGGATGGGCCAGCGATCACGCTGGATGAAGGGCTGGATGCAAACCTTGTCCGTCTTCCTGCGCTCGCCGCGCCGCCATTACCGCGAGATCGGCGCCGTCCAGACCTTCGCCGCGCTCTGCGCCATGTCGAGCCTGCTGGCCGGCCCCTTGTTCGGCCCCTTCTACGGGCTGCGCCTCGCGGGTGACGCGCTCTGGGGAGACCTGCTGGCGCCGCAGACCTTCGAACAGTTCACCCTGGCGAGCATCAGCCTCGGCATCGCCTTGTTCGGGACGCTGGCCTTCGTCCTGCCGCCTCTGCTCGGCATGAAGCGGCGCGGGATGAGGGCCAATCCGAGGCTCCTGCTCGCGCCCGTCTATTTGGCGTTGCTGAGCGTCGCCTCATGGCTCGCGCTATGGGAATGGACGCGCAAGCCCTTCGTCTGGAACAAGACCGCCCACCTGCCCCGCCCGCCAGTCCCTTAAACTACAGACGCCCCTCAGGCGGGGGCGGAGGCCAAAAACTTGCCGGCCAGCGCGTCGGCGATCAAGGCGCGCGTGTTGTCCACGCCATAAAGCGCCACGAAAGAGCCGAAGCGCGGGCCGCGCGCCTCGCCGAGCAGGACCTGATAGAGCATGGCGAACCAGTCATTCGACACGCCCGGTTTTTCCGGCGTCGCGCCCTTGGCGGCAAAATTCTGGTAGCGCGGGATCGGACGCGCCACGTCATAAAGCAGGGTCTGGACGTCCTCCGCGCTCGGCGCCGGCGGCAGGCCGGCGAGCGCCGTGGCAAGCTGCTCCAACGCCTCGCGCTCCACGTCGTCGGCGGCGCGATAGACCTTTTTGGGCCGCACGAAATCGCGGAAATAGACCACGGCGTAATGGATCATGCGGTCGAGGCGCGGGAATTTCTCCGGCGTCGCCTCGGGCGCATAGCGGCGCAGGAAGCCCCACAGCACGGCGGGATCCTCGCTATTGGCCACCGCCGCCAGATTGAGCAGCATGCCGAACGAGATCGCTGCGCCCTTGGCGTCCGCGCCATGGTGGATGAATTCGGGCGGCGGCGGATCGCCGGCATGGATATGCCAGGCCGGATTGCCCAGCCGCAATTTCCAATCCTGACGCGGATAAGCGTCGAGGAAGGCGAGATATTCGTCCACCGCCTTTGGAATGACGTCAAAATAGAGCCTCTTCGCCTCGCGCGGCTTCCAATACATGAAAAAGGACAGCGATTCCGGGCTGGCGTAGCGCAACCATTCGTCGATCGTCAGGCCATTGCCCTTGGACTTGGAAATCTTCTGGCCGTTCTCGTCGAGAAACAGCTCGTAATTAAAGCCTTCCGGCGCCGCGCCATCCAGTGCGCGGGCGATCTCGCTCGACAGCTTGACGGAATCGATCAAATCCTTGCCGGCCATTTCATAATCGACGCCGAGCGCACACCAGCGCATCGCCCAATCCGGCTTCCATTGCAGCTTGCAATGGCCGCCCGTCACGGGCGTCTCGAAACGCTCGCCTGTCTCAGGGTCGCGCCAGGCGACAAGGCCGCGCGCGACGTCGATCTCATCGAGCGGAACCTGCATGACATGGCCGCTGCGCGGATGGATCGGCAGGAAGGGCGCATAAGAGGCGGCGCGCTCGGCGCGCAGCGACGGCAGCATGATTTCCTGGATCGCGTCATAGCGCGCGAGCATTTTCAGCAGCGTCGCGTCGAAGCGACCCGATTGGTAATAATGCGTCGCGGAGGCGAATTCATATTCAAAGCCGAAAGCGTCGAGGAAGGCGCGCAGCCGCGCATTGTTATGCTCGCCGAAGCTGGGATATTCGCCGAATGGGTCCGGCACCTGGGTCAGGGGCTTGCCGAGATGGGCGCCGACCAGCTCCTTGTTGGGAATGTTCTCCGGCACTTTGCGCAAGCCGTCGAGATCGTCGGAAAAAGCCAGCAGCCGCGTGGCGACCCGCCCTTCCGTCAGCGTCTCGAAGGCGTGGCGCACCATGGTCGTGCGCGCGACCTCGCCGAAGGTTCCGATATGGGGAAGGCCCGACGGACCGTATCCGGTCTCGAACAGCACCTGTTTCTGCCCGGTGCGCTCCACCCTGGCCACGAGCTTTTTCGCCTCCTCGAACGGCCAGGCGTTCGATTGGCTGGCGAAAGCGGCGAGTTGGGACGCGATCTCGTTCATTCCTGGATTCCCCGCCTTCATTCCTCGACGGGCGCTCCGCCGTTACTGTTCTTTCGGAAAGGTCCGCTTTTAACTGCTGTGCGCCGCTGGCGGAAGGGCAAAAAAAATGCTGTAAATCGGCCGGTCCCGAGGGAGACGCATTTGGCCCTGATTTATAAAATCCTGAACGCGGAGATCTGGCGCGCGGCGCTCGCGCGCGGCGCTTTCGACGGCGCCGGCATCGATCTCGCCGACGGCTATATCCATTTCTCGACCGCAGCCCAGGTCGAGGAGACAGCGGCCAAGCATTTCGCGGGTCAGGACGATCTCCTGCTCGTCGCGGTCGAGGCGGAAAAGCTTGGCGACAAGCTGGTCTATGAGGTTTCGCGCGGCGGCGCGCTCTTCCCTCATCTTTACGCGCCCTTGCCCACCGCTCTGGCGAAATTCGCGCTTCCCCTCAACCGCCGCGCCGATGGCGCTCTCGATTTTGCCGGACTGGTGGAATAATGGGCTTTTTCGATTCCCTTGCGCTTCCCCTGCTGCATTCCATCGACGCCGAGCGCGCGCATCAGATGACGGTCTTCGCGCTGGAGCGCATGCCGCTGCCGCCATTGCCGAAGGATGATGACGCACTGGCGCAAAATATCTTCGGACTGGATTTTCCCAACCCGCTCGGCATGGCGGCGGGCTTCGACAAGGACGCGCGCGTCCCGGACCCCTTGCTTCACATGGGCTTCGGCTTCACGGAAGTCGGCACGCTGACGCCGCGCCCGCAGCCGGGCAATCCCAAGCCGCGCCTGTTTCGTCTCCATGAGGATCGCGGCGTCGTCAACCGCTTCGGCTTCAACAATGGCGGGCACGCCGCGGCGCGGGCGCGCCTGCTGAAACGCAGCGGCAGGGGCGGGATCGTCGGCGTCAATATCGGCGCCAACAAGGATTCCATCGACCGCGCCGGCGATTATGTCGCCGGGATCGAGGCCTTCGCCGATCTCGCCTCTTTTTTCACGGTCAATATTTCCTCGCCTAACACGCCCGGCCTGCGCGACCTGCAACAGGCGGCGGCGCTCGACGACCTGCTCGCCCGCGTTCTGGACGCCCGCGACGCCTTCGCCGCGAGTGGACCGCGCCGCCCGGTCCTACTGAAGATCGCGCCCGATGTCGCCCTCGCCGATCTCGACGACATCGTCCGCGTCGCCCGCGCGCGCGCCGTGGACGGCATGATCGTCTCCAACACCACGATTTCACGACCCGATTCCCTGCGCGACGACGCCCGCAAGGAAAGCGGCGGCCTTTCCGGCGCGCCGCTGTTCGCGCTTTCCACGCGGATGCTCGCCCAGACCTACATCCGGGTCGAGCGGCAATTCCCGCTGGTCGGGGTCGGAGGCGTGGATTCGCCCGAAGCCGCCTGGGCCAAGATCGAGGCCGGCGCCACCCTGGTCCAGCTCTATTCCGCGCTGGTCTATGAGGGCCTCGGGCTGGTCGACCGGATCAAGGACGGGTTGGTCGAACATTTACGCGCGAGAAAATTGCGGCAGATTGGCCCGGCGGTGGGCAGCGGCGTCAAGGACTGGCTCTAGCCCCGGCCAGGACGCCGTCAAAACTCAAGTTCCCGACGCAAAAAAGCGCGGCGAAAGATCCGCCGCGCCTTCGTCATTCCGAAATGTCCGCTCGGGCCTTACTGACCAGGCATTACTTGGCCAGATCGTTATAGGCGACCCGGTCAAGGACGGTGGCCTTCATGGCCTGGGCGCCGTTCAGGCAGTCGAACTGAACGAGCTTGCCTTCCGCCGTGTCGAGACGGGCGGGCTTGTCGACATCCACGGTCATCTGGACGCGCATGGACGAAGCGGCGGACGGCGCACGATCTTCGCGATAGGCGTCGGCGACGATCACGTTGAGCTTGCAACGGCCATCAGCCTGCGAAAAATAGCCGCCGAGCTGCTTCGAGCCGACGTCGAGCATGATGCCCTGATAAGGCTTGACCGTACGGACCATATTGTCTTCAGCGGCGGCGAAGCCCGCCGAAGCGACGAGGCCGGCGGCGGCGAGAATGACGGCGGTGAGGCGACGTGCTTTCTGCATTGTTCGATCCCTTCGAAATCTCTGCATCCGATTGGATGAGCCGGTCAGTCCGAGTAGCCGGACCTCCGGTCGGCGCCGCGCGAGGAGCGACGTCTATACTAAGGTCTATAATATTGCAGTGCAGCACGAAATTTGCAGTGCGAAAATTGCATAGCTGAGCCGCATATCGCGCATGGCCTGGCTCAAGGAGCGGGCCAAACGAGGTTTGGCCCGGATTTCGCTTTGCGATCAATGGCCTCCCAAATGGGCGGCCGCTCTATTATGATGGATCCATGATCGATCCCCGCCTTCATTCTCCCGCCGTCGCCCGCAATCGCGACGCCATTCTCGAGGTTCTGCGTCGCATATTGCCGACAAGAGGGCTGGTGCTCGAAATCGGCAGCGGCTCCGGCGAACACGCCGTGCATTTCGCCGCCGCCCTGCCCCGGGTGACTTTTCAGCCCTCCGACATCGATCCGAACGCCCGCGCGAGCATCGACGCCTGGACCGCCAAAAAGCGACGGCAGAACATTCATCCCGCCGTCGCCCTCGACGCCACGCGCCCGCCCCGGCCCGTGTGCCGGGCCGACGCCATCCTCTGCATCGACATGCTCCACGTCGCGCCATGGGCCGCGACCGAAGGCCTGTTCTACCAGGCCTATGACCTGCTCCAGCCGGGCGGCGCGCTTTACCTTTACGGGCCCTTCCTGCGCGAGGGCGTCCAGACGGCGGAGGGCAAGCTCGCCTTCGACGCCAGATTGCGCGCGCATAATCCCGAATGGGGATTGCGCGACTTGGCCGCCGTCGAGGCGACGGCGCGCGCCAATGATTTTTTCGCGCCGGAGATCGTCGAAATGCCCGGCGACAATTTGAGCGTGACGTTCAGACGTTTCTAGGCATAGGCGCCGCGCAAGCGCGGCGCACACTTCTAGGCATAGACGCGCCGCGCAAGCGCGGCGCTTCTGGCCCGGATAACATTGTCGATGAACTGGCGCGCGCTCTCGGGCCAGGTGTAACGCGCGGCGTGGGCGCGGCAGGTTTCGCGCGAGAGCGCCAAGGCCCCGAGGCAGGCCGCGCGCAAATCCTCGCTCAAGACGCCGATGCGAGGATCCGTGACGACGTCCAGCGGACCCGGGACAGGGAAGGCCGCCACCGGCGCGCCGCAAGCCAGCGCCTCAATCATCACATTGCCGAAAGTGTCGGTGCGGCTGGGAAAGACGAAGACATCGGCCGCCGAATAAAAGCCCGCGAGTTCGTGGCGCGCTTTCACGCCGACGAAACGGCTCTTCGGGAACCGCTCCCGCAGTAACGGTCGCGAGGGGCCGTCTCCAACCACGATTTTCGACCCGGGCAAGTCGAGGGCGAGGAAGGCCTCGATGTTTTTCTCGGGCGCGACGCGGCCGCAATAGAGAAAAAAAGGGCGCGGCAGGTCAGCCAGTTCGCGCGGCAATTCATCGATGGGGCGGAACAGGCTCTGGTCCACGCCGCGCGGCCAGAGCATCGGCGGCTGGAAGCCGCGCGCGGCGAGATCGCCGGCAAGGGTCTGGGTGGCGACCATGAGGCCCGCGCTGCCGGCATGGAACCGCCTCAGGGCGGCATAGGACCAAGCGGCGGGGATCGGCCAGCGCGCCTCCACATATTCTGGGAAGCGGGTGTGATAGGAGGTGGTGAAGATTTCGCCGTTGCGCGGGCACCAATAGGTCGCTGCGACGCCGAGCGGGCCTTCGGTGGCGATATGGACGTGATCAGGCCGATGTGCGCGGATCAACTCGCCGACGGCCTTTGCGCTGGTGAGCGCGAGGCGGATTTCCGGATAGGACGGCGCCGCGATGGTGTGGAACTGGTCCGGCCCGATGACTACGAATTCATGGCCGAGCTTTTCGCCCGCCGCGATCAGGTTGGAGAGCGTGACGACGACCCCATTGACCTGGGGACGCCAGGCGTCCGTGACGATGCAGATCTTCACAGGAGGCGCCCCCCGGATGAGGGGCGCGGAAGGCGCCGGCTGCGGTCGGCGACGCGACGCAATTCATTCTCGGGTTCGCCATGGCTCATGCAGCCCCCGTAGCAATTCGATGTGACCGATTTAATAAAAACTCCGGTCGCCCGCTCGAACGCCTCAGGAAATGGCTAAAAGCCTCAGTTCTTGCCCCGCATGTTGAGCAGCCGAAGCGCCAGCCAGACCGGGAGCACGATGGCCGCGCCCGCCGCGAGATATTCCGCGATGTCGCGAATCGCCTCGAAGCCCATGTTCCAGAAACGCTCGACGATATGGCGCAGCCCGACGAGGACGTCGATGGGCCGGATATCGAGCCAGATCAGGAAGAAGCCGACGATCAGCGAGAGAAAGAGCAGCCGCACCGCGACCGAGGAGGGCGAGCCGCCGAGGAATCGCTCCAAATCGTTTGGTTCGCGGCGCTGCGCCGCCGCGAGATCGGACTCGCGGGGCTCGAACGGATGGCGCGCCGGGCTGTTGTTTTCGGTCATGGCGGTCTTCTCGCGGAATAGGATGAGGTCAGAGCGTTGAGGGCGGGGTCTTGGGGCCGGACTCGCGGAACAGTTGCATCATCCTGCGCATGAAGCGTTCGGCGCGGTCAAGGGCGCGGTCGAAACGGCGCTCCTCCTCGACCTCGGCCGCCTGCGGCGCGGCGGGCGCAGCGGCTTTCAGCCGCGTGTTTTCCTTAGCGAGCCGGTCGATCTCCGCCTCCAGCGCCGCGCGCTCGTCGGCGCCGGCGCGGCACTGGACCTGGCCGGACGCCAGCGTGCAGAGCGAAACCTGGCCGGTGCGGGTGTCGAGCCGCAAGAAGCCGTCGGCGACCGGCGTCATGGCGAAACGGCCATTGGCCGAGTCGGGGGCTTCAAACGGAGCGGCGGAGGGAGGCGCCGGTTCGGCGCGCGCCGAAATCGCCCCGGCGATGGGCATGAACGCCACCGACGCAATAGCGAGGCGGAAGATTCCGGCTGGGGCTTTCCTCATGGTCGCGCGCCTTTCCGGCCGGTTCGCGCCGGCCTTGCGGCCCGGCGGCCAATGCGGAAAGCGGGCGCCGGCGGGATGAATTCTCGCCCTTGAAATAGGCGGCTCCCGGCCCGGCGCCAGAGGATGGGCGAAATTTAATCGCCCATCGCGCCGGCTGAAATATCGCTCATCGCCTCGATGCGGGCTGCGGCGATCACGGCCTGGGTGCGGCTTTCGACGCCGAGCTTCTGCAGGATCGCCGAGACATGGGCCTTCACTGTCGCCTCGGACACTGAAAGCTCATAGGCGATCTGCTTGTTGAGCAGGCCTTCCGACAGCATCATCAGCACCCGCACCTGTTGCGGCGTCAGCGAAGCGAGCCGGCGCACGCTGTCGGCCGTATCGCGATCGACCGGACCGTTCAGATCGACGTCGGACGGCGCCCACAAATCGCCCGCGAGAACGGCGCGGATCGCCGATTGCATGGTCTCCATGTCCGTGCTCTTCGGAATGAAGCCGGAAGCCCCGAAATCAATGCACAGGCGGATGACATTACGCTCTTCGCGGCCGGACACCACAACGACGGGCACGCCCGGATATTGCGCGCGCAACATCATCAGGCCCGAATAGCCGCGAACGCCCGGCATGGCGAGATCCAGCAGGATCAGATCCACTTCGGAATTGGCCTCAAGGGCCTTGGTCACGCCTTCCAGCGCGCCGCACTCGACAATTTCTGCTCCCGCCACGGCGTTGGCGACAGCCTGCCGCAAGGCTCCCCGAACCAGTGGGTGATCATCTGCGATCAAAATACGCGTTGTCTGATGCTCCACTCTTCCCACCTCAGGCACGAGACATTATCTCCAGCCAGCGCTGGCGCGCATCAGCCGGTACAACACTTGTCAATTGTACTTCTTTCATTTCTATACTCAAGTCGAACAGCCATAAAGGAGAATTTTCATCCTGCAAAGGTTACGAAAAAGGCTGAGGTTTCCCTTCGCATCCGCGGAAATTTTTTTGCGCCGCAGCAGATGACGTGGAGCGACCGATCCATCCGGCGCGCGACTCGCAAAACTGCGCTCTTGAATATCACGATATGAAGACTTGTCACTTTTCCGCATCCGCGCCGGCGAATTTCGTAGGTTCGGCTCAGCTTTTAGCGCCAGAACGCAGCCTTTCCTCGACGGCCCGCAGTTCCGCCTCCCGGCGGAAAAGATAGTCCCGGGTGATTGGAAGGGCCTCGAATTTCCTGACCAGCTGAAATTGCAGGACGACACAGCCCTCGTAGCGAAAGGCGCATTCCGAGGCGGCGAGATAGAATTCCCAGATCCGGCAGAACCGCTCGCCAAATATTTCCCGCGCCGCGTCGCGGTTCGCCTTAAAGCGCGCGCGCCAATGTTCGAGCGTCAGCGCGTAATGTTCGCGAAGAACCTCCAGATCGGCCACAGCGAGTCCGGCGCGCGCAAGCGAAGGCGCTATTTCCATCAGGGAAGGAATATAGCCGTCGGGGAAGATATATTTGCGCAGCCAGGAACTGGTCGGCGCGGGAGCTCCTAAATGCCCGATGGTGTGGACCAAGGCCACGCCGTCTTCCGCCAGCAATTCGGCGACCCGCGCAAAGAAGGCGTCATAGTTTTTCGGGCCGACATGTTCGAACATGCCGATCGAAACGACCCGATCGAAACTTCCCCCGACTTCGCGATAATCCTTGAGCGCGAAATGGACCGTGTCCGCCAAACCCGCGCTTTGCGCCCTTTGCCGGGCGAGTTGGAGCTGCTCGCGCGCCAGGGTCACGCCGAGAACCTCGGCGCCGCAGTTCTGGGCGAGATAAAGCGCCAGTCCGCCCCAGCCGCAGCCGATATCGAGAACCTTCTGGCCGGGAGAGAGCGCGAGCTTGGCGGCGATGTGACGTTTCTTGGCCAGTTGCGCGGCTTCGAGGCTGGCCGAGGGCGTCTCGAAATAGGCGCAGGAGTATTGCAGGTCATCGTCGAGGAACAGCCGGTAGAACCCTGCGTCGAGATCGTAATGATGCGAAGCGTTGGCGCGGGCCCGGCCCGGCGCGACGCCGGGTCCCAACCTTTGCCACAGGCTTTGCAGCGTCCGCAGTGCGGTCAGAAGCCCAGGGCCGCCGGGCGCGACGATGTTTCGCGCGCCCAGCGCCAGCAGATTATAGAGATCGCCCAGGATCAGTTCGAACCGTCCATCGGCATAGAGTTCGCCCAAACCCATTTCGGGATCGCGGATCAGCTCCCATTCGGCAGCCTTGTCCGCGAACCGGAGGCCGCAGAACGGCGGCCTGCCATCTCCCACGACAAAGGCAGGACCGGTGGACGTCCGGACCTCCAATGAACCCTTTCGAATAAGCCGCCGCAGAAAATGTTGAAGCAACCAGGACATGGCCTGACCGGACGCTGGGAACTAATCCGCCGATTTCGGCGGGTGGATCTCTTAGAATTCATTTCAGCTGGCGTGCGTTCCCTTGGCCTCTGCCGCTATTTCAGCCGTTTTGGGTGAAACCGCGCCGTATCGGCGCCAAGGTCCTAAAACAGGCAGCTTGCTTATGCCGAAAAAAACGCCAAAAGTGATCCAGCGCAAGGAAGCCGCCCCTCGTTCCATGGTTGGGTGTCGCATCCGGGAAAGGGTTCATCCTTGCCGCAGGTGCAATAAAATTGCGACAAAGTGCCGCTCGCGAGAGCGACAGAAAGTCTGTATAGCAGGCAGTCGCTTGAGGGAATGTTCAGCCGCGACGGGACGCGCCCGCGCGGCGCGTGGTCCAGAGGACAGCGAAGATGCAGTATCGGCAGATTTTCGAAAACGCGATCGGCAAGCTCAAGACAGAACAGCGCTACCGCGTCTTTGCCGATATTGAGCGCGATTCCGAACGTTTCCCGCATGCGATCTGGCGCGACCACAGCGGCGCCGCGCATGACATCACCATCTGGTGCTCCAACGATTATCTCGGCATGGGCGTGAACCCCGAGGTGATCGCAGCGATGAAATCCGCCACCGCCAAGCACGGCGCCGGCGCCGGCGGCACCCGCAATATTTCCGGCACCAGCCATCCGCTGGTCATGCTCGAAGCCGAACTGGCCGATCTTCACGGCAAGGAAGCCGCCCTGGTTTTCACCTCGGGCTGGATTTCCAATCTCGCCGCCATTTCGACCATCGCCGACCTGCTGCCGAACTGCCTGATCCTCTCAGACGCGCTCAATCATAATTCGATGATCGAGGGCGTCCGCCGCTCCTCCGCCGAACGCAAGATCTGGCGCCATAATGACGTCGCCCATCTCGAGGAACTGCTTGCCGCCCAACCGCTGGAGCGCGCCAAGCTGATCGTATTCGAAAGCCTTTATTCCATGGACGGCGATATTTCGCCGATCAAGGAGATCTGCGACCTCGCCGAAAAATACAACGCTATGACCTATATCGACGAGGTCCATGCGGTCGCCATGTATGGCGCGCGCGGCGGCGGCGTCGCCGAGCGCGAAGGCCAGATGCACCGCATCGACGTGATCGAGGGCACGCTGGCCAAGGGCTTTGGCGTGATCGGCGGCTATATCGCGGCGTCGCCGGCGATCTGCGACGCCGTGCGCTCCTTCGCCCCGAGCTTCATTTTCAGCACCGCGCTGCCGCCGGCCGTCTGCGCCGCCGCCGCCCAATCAGTGCGCATCGCCAAGACCCGCCCGGAATTGCGCATGGCCCACCAGCGCCAGTCCTGGCTGACCAAGCACGCGCTCATGCGCGCCGGGCTGCCCGTACTGCCCAATCCGTCGCATATCGTGCCGGTCATGGTGGGTGACGCGCAATTGTGCAAGGCGGCCAGCGACATGTTGCTGGAGCGCCACGGCATCTACATCCAGCCGATCAACTATCCGACCGTTGCGCGCGGCACGGAGCGGCTGCGCATCACGCCGACGCCGCATCACGGAGACGCCCATATCGCCCATCTGGTCGAGGCTCTGGTCGATGTCTGGACAACCTTGCGCATTCCCTTCGCCGAGGTCAGCGACGTTGAGTCGCCCTTCGCCAATGACGCGCATTGCACTTATCCGGCCATGAAACGCGCGGCTGAGTAAGCCGCGCCCCCCTCATCCGGCGCTGACGCGCCACCTTCTCCCGCAAGGGGAGAAGGCACGGATGCATCACTTCTTCAATAACTCCAGCACCGCCCGTGACGGATAGCCATCCGCCTTGGCGACGCCCGACTTGCGCTGGAAGGCGTGGATGGCGAGCCGCGTCACCGGCCCGAAGCGCCCGTCGATCTTGCCGTCATACAAGCCGCGCGCGGTCAGGCCGCGCTGGATCGCCTCGCGCTCGGCCTGATCGAGAGGCTGCGCCTCATTCGGCCATTTTTCGCGCAGAACGGGACGCCCGGCGATCCTGTCGGCGAGGACCGAACCGGCAAAGGCGTAAGAATCCGAAAAATTATAGGCCTTGAGCACGAAGAAATTCTCGCTGAGCAGAAAGGCCGGGCTTGGCGCGCCCGCTGGGAAAAACAGCATGGCCTCCCCGGCGGCTGGCAGCGCGCCGCCGTCGAGCGCCTTGAAACCGGCGCGGGCGAAGGCCGAAAAATCCGCGCGCAGCATCGCATAGTCGAAACCTGCTGGAACCTGCGCCTCGATCAGCGGCGGCAAGCCGGGCCGCCAACCGGACTCCTTCAGGAAATTGGCGATGGAAGCCAGCGAATCCGGCCCGCTCGACCAGATGTCCGGCGCACCCCGACCGTCAAAACTGCGGGCGTATTTCAGATAGGCGGAAGGCATGAATTGCGGATCGCCCATCGCGCCTGCCCAGGAGCCGCGCAATTTTTCGCGCGCGATCCCCCGCTGCATCAGAACCAGACCCGCGACGAATTCCTGGCCATAGACAGGATTGTCCGGGTGCAGGAAGGCGAGCGTGGCGAGCGAGCGCAAGACATCGCGATCGCCGTGCGAGGCGCCGAAATCGCTTTCCATGCCCCAGAGCGCGACGATCATCTCTGGCGGCGCGCCATATTGCGCCGCGATCTGCCGCAGCGGCCCGGCGAATTTGTTGGCGCTAGCCTTGCCCTTGGCGGCCCGCGCGGGCGAGGCCGCCTCTTCGACATAGGTTTTCAGGGGCCGCACGAATTCGCCCTGAGCGGCGCGCTTCCCGGCCAGAGATTGATCGACGGTCAGCCCCGACGCGACTGAATCGAAAATTTCAGCAGACACGCCCGCCGCCCGCGCAGGGGCGCGCAGGCTTTCCACGAAAGCGCCGAAATCGCCCGCGCCCTGTCCAAATGCCTCTCTCAGAGCCGGAACCGAGGCGAGACTGGCGGCGAAGACAAGAAATTCACGGCGTTTCATGCGGGACGACCTTTTGCCGCTTGGCGGATTCCGCCAGGGCGATGCCTGCAAGGCCCAGCGCCATGGCCCCGGCATGATAGAGGTGAAACGGCTCGCCAAGCAAAACAATCGCGAAAATGGCGCCGAACAGCGGCGTGAGATTGGAGAAGATGCCGGCGCGGCCCGGTCCGATCAGCTCCACCGCCCGCATGAAGAACAGCTGGCTGAGCAGCGAGGGCGCCAGAGCGACGAAGAGCACCAGGGCAAACCCCTTGCCGCTCGGCCAATAGGCGCGGCCCAGCGCGATTTCCGCCGCCAGAAAGGGCAAGGAGGCCGCGAAGGCCGCGAGCGCCATGCCGGCGAAGAAGACCAGGGGCGGCAGATGCGGGCGCCCACGCAAGGCGATGGTATAGCCGGCGTAAAGCGCGCAGGCCGCGAGCATCATCAGGTCGCCAAGATTGAACGACAGGTCGCCGAGATGGGCGACGTCGCCACGCGTGGCGATCAGCCCGACGCCCAGAAAGGAGACGGCCATGCCCGCGATCTGGCGCGGCGTGACAGGCTCGCCTTTGAAAAGAACCGCTCCGGCGAAGACCATCGGCGGGATCGCGCCCTGCAACAATGTGATGTTCACAGCGCTGGTCCAGTAGCCGGCGAGATAGAACAGCACATTGAAGCCGGTAAAGCCGCACAGGGCCATGGCGGCCAGAAAACGCCAGTTCCGCCGCAACTCGGGCAGATGCGCCAGAAAGGGCGCGCGGACGATCGGCAGCAGCACGGCGCAGACAAACAGCCAGCGCAGAGCGACCAGGGTCATGGGCGCAACCGCGCCGACCGCCGCGCGGCTGACGACGCCATTGGCGCCCCACATCGCCGTGGTCAACACGAGCAGAAGGACCGCGCGTTCATTCAGGCTCCGCGCGGCCCGGCCGAAGAATGCGCGCAATTCGGACGCTTTCCAAAAGAGGATCGGGCGTGGACCTTGGCCAAGAATCGCCCTGCCGTCCAGCGGAAGAGCCTTGCAAACGCGGCAAGTCCCATTGGCGATCGCGGCAAGCGCCTTTGGCATGAGCCAATCGCCGAAAAGGCCCTGGCGGAAAAAGCGCCTGAACTTGGTCGAAAAAAATACGCAATCTCTCGCGCATCATGCGGCCCCGCTTCGGCCTCCCGCGCTTTGAGTCCTTTCATGCTCCCCATTTTTCTCACCAAATTTTCGCTCCCTAAACATTCGCTCCCCAAGATTTCCTTTGCCGCTCTTTCCCTTGTCGCTCTTTCCGGCGCCGCGCCGGCGCTCGGCGCCGAACTCGACGCCGCCTCGCGGATCGACTCCGTCACGCTTTATCCCGACGCCGCCGTCGTGACCCGCGTCGCTGAAATCGCTTTGCCGGCGGGCGAAAGCCGTCTCGTCTTTCATGGCCTGCCGGGCGGGCTCGACCCCACGACGCTGCGAATCGGCGGCGAGGGCGACGGGCGCCTCGTTCTGGGCGCCGTCGATGTCCGCAAGGCGCCCGCCGCGACCGGCGAGAGCGCGTTCGACGCGCAAATCAAGGCTCTCCGCGCCGAGCGGGCCGCAGCGCAGGTTAAAATCGACGCGCTCGCGGCGAAACAGGCGATGACCCAGCTCTACGCCCAGTCGGGGCCGGACAGGCAAGGGGAAAAGGGCCTCAAGCCCGAGGACTGGAACACGGCCTGGGACGCCGTCGGCGTCGCGCTGGCCAAAAACGGCGAGGCCTTGCGCGAGGCGCGCGCGGCGGGCGAGGAGATCGACGCCCGCATCAAGGCGCTGGAAGCCGCCCGCCCGGCGCAAGCGCCCAAGGGCGCGGCCCGTGACGTCACGCTCGACGTCGAAGCTCCGGCCGGCGGCAAATTCCGCCTCGCCGTGACCTATCGCGTGGCCGGCGCGCGCTGGACGCCAGCTTACGAGGCCCATCTGACCACTGGCGGCAAGGACGGCAAACCCCAGCTCGAACTCAAGCGTCGCGCGGTCGTGACGCAGGCCACCGGCGAAGACTGGACCGACATCGCCTTGACGCTCGCAGCCTTCCGCGCGACCGGAGCCGTCGCCGCGCCGGAAGCCGTCCCGCGAATCATCGCCTTTTACGAGCCGCCGGTCGCGCGTCCTGTCGCGGCGGAGGCGCGAAACGCGACAGTCGCCGCCGCCCCGCCTCCACCTGCGGACGCGGCTCCGGCGCCGGCGCTCGCCAAGGCCGAGACACGGCAGGCGCAGCTCGAATCCGGGGCCTATCAGGCGAGCTTTCTCGCGCCGGGCCGCGTCAGCCTCGCCGCCGACGGTTCGGCGAAAAATATCGCGCTGGCCTCGCAAAGCCCGCAGGCGGAATTGTCCTGGCGCATGACGCCCGCGCTCGACCCGCGCGCCTTCCTCTCTGTCCATTATGTCAATGGCGAGGAAGCGCCGCTGCTGCCCGGCCCGGTCGCGATCTATCGCGACGGAGCCCTCATCGGGCAGGAGCGGCTGCCGCTCGTCGCGCCGCATGAGGCGGGCGATCTCGGCTTCGGCGCGGACGAGCGCGTCACCGTCCAGCGCACGCCGGTCAAACGCAAGGAAAACGAACCCGGCTGGTTCGGCCAGACCAAGGTCGAGACGCGGGAATTCAAGACGATCGTGCGCAATCTGCACGACTTCCCGATTAACGCCGTCGTCACCGACCAGACGCCTTTTTCGGAGAATGCGGCGATCGTCGTCGAGACCTTGCCGCAGACCACGCAGCCCGACGAAAAAGACCCGGACGGCAAACGCGGACTGCTGCGCTGGCGCTTCGCTCTTGGCCCTGATCAAAGCAAGGAAATCCGCCTTGCCTACCGCATGAAATGGCCGGCTGACCGCGAGGTTGTCCTCCCCTGAGCGGAAGCGGGGCCGCTAGTACCGATTAAGACGTAGGAACGCCCCTCCCAAAAGGGCCGATTCGCCGGAAGGAGTTCATGCTAGCTTTGTCATGTTTCAACACAGATTTTTCCAAATCGAGACGCGCCAAAAAAACTTTCTGGAGCGGGACGACATTGTAGACGGCATTCACAAGCGGGCTGGCTCGCCAACGGGAGACAAATATGCCGGTTGCACTCGTGGTCGAGGACGAGCCCGAGATCTCGGCATTTGTCATTGCCGCGTTCAGGCAGTTCGGCTGCGATGCTTTTGCGATTGAATCTGTTGACGACGCTTTGACCATTTTGGAAACCTCCAGCGATATTTCCGTCCTGTTCATCAACCTCGCGGAACAGCGCGATGAACTCGAGCTGGCGCAGATCGTTTCGAGACAGTGGCCGAAAATCAAGCTCGTCCTGCTGTCCGCCCGGCTGGACAGTCTGCGCGCCCTGCCGCCAGCCATTTTCATGACCAAACCCACCAATCCCGCCGCGATCATCGCCATCGTCAAGCGCGTCACGAACGAGACCGGACAGGTCCGGCCGCAAGGCAAGCCTCTCCACTGAAGGGAATTAGCGCGGCGGATGTTTGCAAGGCGTCAACCTTTCGCCCTTAGGTTGCGGCGTCTCCGAGCCCGCCAGACCCTCGCGCCAAGGACCCTCCATGACCGCGCTTTGCCGTTTTTCCCTGCTCGCCAGTCTTTTCGTCCTGCCCGCGCTCGCGCCCGGCCTGGCGCGGGCCGCCGATATCTCGCTCGACAATGTCGCGCTGCCGACCGGCGAAAAATCGAAAATCGCCTTCAAACATATCGAAATCACCGACACCAATCTGACGCAGGAAGAAGCGGCGAAGCTTTTTTCCGGCGCGGCAACCAATGAAGAGGCCGCCGCGCTGATCGGCAAGTTCAAGGCCGCCCGCATAACCATTCCCGAGGCGACGGCGACGTCGGACAAGCCCGGCGCGGTCGTCTTTCACGACTTCAAGGCCGAAGGGGTGGACCAGGGCGCCGTCGCGCATCTCACGCTCGGCGGCGTGGACGCGGATCTTCCTGTCGAAACGGGCGGCAATCTCACCTTCAAGAGCCAGCCCCTGACCGTGGACGGCGTGCAGATCCTGCATCTGGCCGACGCTATCCGGACCCGTGAGGCGAAGACCGCCACGCCCCGCGTCGCCCATGTGTCGTGGAGTGGCTTCGACCTCAGCATTCCGGACAAGGACACCCCCGCCACGGCCGACGGCGGCAACCTGATCCGCCTGCATCTCAACTCGGCGACGGTGGACCAGAGTTTCGACGGCGACGCGCCGCTCAAGAGCCGTTTCGCCGTCAATGGCCTGAGCCTTTTCCTGCCCAAGTCCTCACAGAGCGGCGCGATGCTGACGGCGCTGGGCTATGACAAGATCGACGCCTCGCTCAAAGTCGATGGAAGCTATGATCCGGCCAAACAGATCTTCTCGCTCGACGATTATCTGATCGAGGCCGCCAATATCGGCTCGATCGAGCTGCGCGGCCAGGCGTCGGGCCTCGACAGGGCGGCTTTCGGCGGCGACGCCAAGGCCAAGAGCGCCGCCATGGAAGCGGCTGCGCTCCAGTCGCTCGAACTCCGCATTGTCAATTCCGGCGCGCTGGACAAGGCCGTCGCCATTGCCGCCCTTTCGGCCAGCAAGACGCCCGACGCCGTCAAGAAGGAGTGGAGCGCCCTCGTCGCGCAAGGTCCGCTGATGATGCCGGACGCACCCGCCGCCGCCGCCATTTCGCAAGGCCTCGTCAATTTCATCGCCAATGGCAAGAGCTTGACGCTGAGCCTGAAAGCGAAGGCGCCCGCGCCGAAATTCGCGGAGCTGGAGGGACTGGAAGCGCCGCAGCAGGCTCTTGCCCGTTTCGACG
This sequence comes from Rhodoblastus sp., assembly GCF_019449565.1. Taxonomy (GTDB): domain Bacteria; phylum Pseudomonadota; class Alphaproteobacteria; order Rhizobiales; family Beijerinckiaceae; genus Rhodoblastus. Next base: position 31,932 of record NZ_JAGRPM010000081.1, read on the forward strand.
TCACCGCCGTCGCCGAAGGAACCGCCCCCGCCCTGGCCATCCTCGCCACACCGACGCCGCCGGCGCCTGACGCCCAGGCGCCCGCCGACGCAGGGAAATTGACGGGGCTCGCCGCCTGGAGCGCCCTCGTCGGCAACACAATCACGGGCAAGGATTCGGAGGGCTCCCCGCTCAGCGAGTTCTATGCCGCCGACGGCTCGGTGAAGCAGCTGGACGACGATGAAGTCGCCACCGGAAAATGGGCCATGCGAGGCGACAAGGCCTGCTTCATCTTCGCCGGCGAGAAGGAAGAGACCTGCTACGCGGTCGAGGTCGCGGGGAACGTCGCCACCTTCTTCGACGAGGACGGCGACGGCAAACGCTACAAAATCCTCAAGGGCAACGCCAAAAATCTCTGACGCCAAAAATGACTGAGGGCGCCATTCCAGCCTTCGCCCCCATCGGGCGGAGGCTTTTTTTTTGGCGGTCGAGGCGACAGGCAAAGCCGCAATTCCGCCAATATGGATGCTTAGCGCTTCGGGGGCTCTGGCGCGTCCCGGTTGAGGACGGGCGCCCGCAATCGGTTTGAGTGCTGTATTTGAGCTTCAACCCGGCCTATTATGGGTTTGATGACAAGGAAATCGACCATTCAGCGCCGCATGACCGCAGAACCGCCCGTCGTGACCTATGTGAAGTCGGTCAATGATACGCCGGGCGGCCGCCAGCAGCCGGAACCGACGAGCCCTATCCATTTGGAATCCTTTACGCCCCGCCGATCCGCCTGGAGTCTTTTGCGGCAACCCTCGCTTTGGCTCCAGACGCTTCAGGAGGCCGATCTCGAACTGGTGCGAATCCTCTCCCGCACGGCGCATTCCTCAATCGGGCGGCTCTGCGCGATCGGAATCAGCAAGCTTGGCAATGGCTGGGTTTACATCCCGCTGGCTATCGTGATTCTCGCCTGCTGGGGCCTGTCCGGCTACAAGCTGATCCTCTTCGGCTGCATCAACGCGGGCGTGACGCACAGCCTCTATCCGCTGCTCAAGCGACGCTACCGCCGCCGCCGCCCCTTTCTCATCGACCCCGAGCTGTCGTCCCTGCTGGCCACGCTCGATGAACATTCCTTCCCCAGCGGCCACACCATGACCATGACCGCCGTGCTGACGCCCATCGTCATGCTCTGGCCGTCCTTCGCTATTCCGGCGGCGCTGATGCTGCTCTGCCTGGCCTGGTCGCGGGTCGCGACCGCCCACCATTACCCCAGCGACGTGATCGCGGGCGGCTTGCTGGGATTTGGCCTCGGCTATCCAATCGCCCTGGGCCTGATCGCGATCTGGTAGGGCCGCGCCGGAAGCGCCGCGGTCCCGCGGCGCCCGCCAAATCAGGAAGCGGCGCGCCGCGCCATCATGTCTTCATAAACCGCGCCAATGCGCTCAATATGCCGCGCCATGGTCGGCGGGTCTGACCAGAAGCGCTCATAGGACGCAACCGACATTTTCCTGATCAGATCGTCATCTTTAAGCAGTTCGAGCTTGATCGCCAGATCGTCGGCGTCCTGGCTCTTGAACCAGAAGCCGGTTTCGCCATCCGCCACCTCGTCGCGGCCGGCGCAGACGTCGGACACGATGATCGGCAAGCCTGTCGCTTTCGCTTCCAGAATGGTCAAGGGCTGGCCTTCATACCAGAGCGAGGGAAACACCAGGGTGCGGGCGTCGCGCATCAATTGCTTGACCTGCGCCGGCGATCGCCAGCCCAGAAGCTTCGCTTCCGGGTAACGCGCGCGAAGCTCGCCGGTGGACGGGCCGTCGCCGGCAAAGACCGGCGTCACCCCGGCCTTGCGCGCCGCCTCGGCGAAAAAGAACGGGCCTTTTTCGGGCGACAGCCGTCCGACGAAAAGAAAATCGCCCTTGGCCGGCTCGGGCTTGCGTCCGAGGTCTTCCGCATCGATGGGGTTGGAAATGCGATGCATGCGCGCGCCCTTCGGCACGCGCGGCGACACAATCGCCGATTGAAAATCCGAGATGACGATATAGTCCGAGAAAAGCTCCGGCATATGCGCCGCGTCATTCATTCCCAAATGCCGGAAGCAGCGCCAGAGCTTGCTTTGATAATTGCGGTTGTCGCAATTGGTCGTCCAGCAGGCGGTGGATAGCGGCTCCAGATGGCAGACGCGGTTTTGCGAATAGTCGTAGAAGCCGCCATTCGGGCAGTACAGAAAATATTCGTGGAAGGTGTAGAGCGCGGGAACGCCAGCCGCGCGGACCGCGGGCGCGAAGGAGCCCGACATAGCCTTCGCCCAGCCATGGACGTGAACGATGGTCCGATCGCGCGGCAGCCGCGCCAACAGCTTTTTCATCTCGCGCGCGGCGGTAAAATTCCAAATCCCCTGAACCGCGCCCGCCGCCTTGGACGGATTGCCGATCAGATCATATTGGCCAAGGCAGACGGTTTCGACGCCCGCATCCGTCAGGCGCTGATCCACTGGCCCGGCCGAAGCGAATATGATCGGTTCATAGCCGGCCTCTTTGAGTCCAATGGCGCTTTGCAGCGCGACCTTCGCCTGACCGCCCGTGATCGAGGCATGATCGATCACGATCACAATATGGAGCTTTTCGCTCATTGGTTTCGAGACCTTCCTGGCGCGCCGTTCCGTGCGCCACCCTAGCGCCAAAAGTTTTTATTCTTCATTGCGGCTCACGGCGCAGCGGCGGCGCGATCCGCGCCCGGCGGCTGCGGCAAGGAAGCATTAAACGGGATCCGCTAAGCTGGTCGCGGACCTCTCGCCGGAGCCGCGATGACAGATGCACTTCTCCAAAACCCGTCGTCCCGCACCTTCGATATCCGCAAGATCGTCGCGGATCTGGGCTATCCGTCGCATTGGAATTGGTGCTGGGAGAATTACAAGCCGACCGTGATCGAACTGTCGCGCGCTCGCGGATTGCGCCGTCACCTCGAAATCGGCGCCGGCCGCGACCCCCTGTTCCAACCCGGCGAGGCCGCCCAACTCGGACTGGATATTACGCTCAACGATATTTCGGCGCATGAACTTTCGCTGGCGCCGTCCGGCTATGGCAAAGTGGTCTGCGATATCGCCTCGCCGCAGGCGCCGGATATTCTGGGACGCGACAAATATGATCTCGTCTATTGCCGGATGGTCATGGAGCATGTGCCCAATGTCGCGGCGATGTGGCGCAATATCAACGCCATTCTGGCGCCGGGAGGCGTCGCCTTGGCCTTTTTCCCGACGCTTTACGCCGCGCCCTATGTGCTGAACAGCCTGATGCCGGAAAAGCTGTCGCGCTTTCTGCTGGAGACGATCTTTCCCGAGCGAAAGCAGGATGGCGGCGATCCAAAATTTCCCGCCTATTATAATTACTGCTTCAGCAGCGAAGCCAGGATGATGCCGATGCTGCGCCAGGCGGGCTTTTCCGAGGCGGTCATCCTGCCCTTCTGGGGATATGCCTATTTCTCGAAGTTTCCGGGCGTCAAACAGGTCGACGCCGCCTTCAATCGTCTGGCGGAACGCCGCGACTGGCGCTCCGTCTCAAGTTTCGCCTATGTAATCGCGACCAAATAGGCGCGAGGCCAAAAAAAAGCCTCGCCCGAAATCCCGGGCGAGGCTGAAAAGGCCAGATTGGGCTTGAGGTCAGACTTCCGTCATGACCTTGGCGACGCATTCGCTGACGTAATCGATGTTCTTCTCATTCAGCGCCGCGACGCAGATGCGGCCGCTGTCCAGCGCATAGACCGCGTATTTTTCGCGCAGCGCGATGGCCTGCAGCGCCGTCAGGCGCGAATAGGAGAACATGCCGTTCTGGCGAGTGATATAGGAGAAGTCGCGGCCCGGCAGGCGCTCCGAAAGCTTGTCCGCCAGCAGCTTGCGCATCTTCTTGATGCGCTCGCGCATGCCGCCCAGTTCCTCATCCCATTGCTTGCGCAGGGCCGGATCGGCCAGCACCAGAGCCGCCGAAGCCGCGCCATGGCCCGGAGGCGACGAATAGGTGATGCGGGCGATGCGCTTGAGCTGGCTCAGCACGCGCGTACGCTCCGCCGCGCTGGCGGTGAGCACGCTGAGCGCGCCGACGCGCTCGCCATAAAGCGACAGCGACTTCGAGAAGGAGAAAGACACGAACAAAGGCCCGCCGTCCGACGCGAACAGCCGCACGGAAAAGGCGTCCGCCTCAAGCCCCTCCGCAAAGCCCATATAGGCCGTGTCGAGGAAAGGCGTCAGGCCGCGCTCGCGCACCATTTTCGCGATCTGGCGCCACTGGTCATGCGACAGGTCGAGGCCGGTCGGATTGTGGCAGCAGGCGTGCAGCAGCACGATGTCGCCCGCCGGAATGGCCGAGAGCGTGTTGATGAGGCCGGCGAAATCCAGTTCGCCGTCAGCGCCGTAATAGGGATAGGTTTCGACTGTGAAGCCGGCGGCGCTGAAGAGGGCGCGATGGTTTTCCCAGCTCGGATCGCTGATCCACACCTTTGCGTTCGGCGCAATCACGCGCAGCAGCTCCGCGCCGAGCTTCAGGGCGCCGGTGCCGCCGAGCGCCTGCACCGTCGCGACCTTGGCGAGATCCGCCGAATCCGCGAAAACCATCTGCGCCACCGAGGCGTCATAGGCCGGCAGCCCGTCGATCGGCACATAGGTGTGGGGCGCGGTCTTGGCGAGCAGGGCTTCTTCCGCCTGCTTCACGCAAGCCAGCAATGGCACCTTGCCGTTCTCATCCTGATAGACGCCGACGCCGAGATTGACGCGATGGGGCGCCTTGTCGGCGACAAAGGCTTCGGTGAGGCCCAGGATCGGATCGCGGGGAAGCTCCTGAACATTTGCGAAAAGGCTGTCTTGCATGGATGCGCTCGGCTTTGTTTTGCGATTGGCCGCTTGTTAGCGCATTTTGGGGATGAAAGGCCAGTTGCATTTCCGCCCAATAGATTTTCGGGCAATGCGGAAAGGGAACAAGCCGAAGCGGGCCGGGTTACGCAATTGTAATCCGGCGTTAAGAGCTTCGCCCTCTTTCAGCCACGGTTACTGGTCCCTATATGTTCCTGTCGGCGGCCGGCTTATGCGGCCGCTTCGGACGCGCCGCGGTTGGGCGTTCGGCTTAGGAGGGTTTGATGGCTGCTGCGTTACCAATTTTCGCAGGCGATAACGGCCTGTCCCGCTATCTCGATGAAATCCGGCGTTTCCCGATGCTGGAGCCCCAGGAGGAATATACTCTCGCCAAGCGTTGGCGCGAGCATTCCGACTCGGACGCCGCGCATCGTCTCGTCACCTCCCATCTCCGGCTCGTGGCCAAGATCGCCATGGGCTATCGGGGCTATGGCCTGCCGATCGGGGAAGTGATCTCCGAGGGCAACATCGGCCTGATGCAGGCGGTGAAGCGGTTCGAGCCGGAAAAAGGCTTCCGCCTGGCCACCTATGCCATGTGGTGGATCCGAGCCTCGATTCAAGAATATATTTTGCGTTCCTGGAGCCTTGTGAAACTCGGCACCACCGCAAACCAGAAAAAACTGTTCTTCAACCTGCGCAAGGCCAAGAGTCAGATCTCCGCCTTCGAGGACGGCGACCTGCGGCCTGAAAACGCCGCGGCCATCGCCACCAAGCTTGGCGTGAGCCAGCAGGAAGTGCAGGAAATGAACCGCCGCCTGAGCGGCGACGCCTCGCTCAACTCGCCGCTGCGCGAAGACGGCGACGGCGAATGGCAGGACTGGCTGGTCGACGAAAGCTCCAGCCAGGAGAGCATATTGGCCGAATCGGAAGAATCGGCCAATCGCCGTGCGGCGCTGGCCTTGGCGCTCGGCGTGCTGAACGAGCGCGAGCGCCGGATCTTTGAAGCGCGCCGCCTGTCCGAGGATCCGATGACGCTGGAGGACCTCTCCACCGAATTCGGGATTTCGCGCGAACGCGTGCGGCAGATCGAGGTGCGCGCCTTCGAGAAGGTGCAGCAGGCCGCCCGCGAAGGCGTCGCCCGGGTCGAAGCCGCCCCGCGCCCGCTACGGCTGACCCCACCGCCCGCCGCCGCTCCGGCGCCGGCTCGGGTCTGAACGCTCCGCCCGGTACGGACCACATGAATGAGAAAAGCCGCCCTTCGGGGCGGCTTTTTATTTTCCCGCGCGGGCGGCCAGCTTCAGGGCTGCGTCTTCCATTCGTTGAAGACGTCGTTGATGATCTGCGATCCGCCCACGCCCTTCTCGAAGGTGACCTTTGCGATCTTGCCGTTCGTGAGGTTCATAGGGATGTCGAACCAGTTGAGGTTGCGGATCATCTCGACATTCTGCGCCTCGGCGGAGGAATAAAGCCCCACGAGGAAGACATTCGGCGCGATATCGACCTGCATGCCCTGAAGCGCCGCCCCGCGCGGAGCGTCGTCGCGGCGCATTTCCGGCACATTGATCGTGCGGACGCTGCCGACCGTCGAATCAGCCGAGGGATCGAAACGGAGGGTCAAGGTGTGGCTCGCCGAGAGCGCGGCGTCGTAATTTTTCTCGATGGTCATCGAGGTCTTGAGGCCCGCCTCGGGAATATCGATATCGGCGCGGATGGCGCTGGATAATTGCTGGTTCGGCCCGCGGTTCGCCGCGTCGCGCCGCCAGACCACCGTCCCGACATAGGTTTTGACGCCACCCGGCTCGGAAGGCGCCTGCAGCAAGATCGCCGCGCGATAGGCGATCGGAATATTGGAGGCGGGGCCGGGCGCCGGCGCCGCTGGGGCCGGCTGGGGCGCCGAACCGGCGTCTTCTCCGACCCGCTGGCCGATCTTGCCGCCGGATTTCTGCTCCGTCGCCTCGGGCGCAGGCGCCAGCTTGGCGAGGTCTTCCGGCCTGTCGCGCAATTTCCAGGCCGCGAAGGCGACCAGCGCGACCACTAAGGCCAAGGCGCCGGCGATAATGGCGAACCGGCGCAACCCGCCGGCCTGGTTTAGCTTGGGCTTGGGCGCGGCAGGACGCAGCGCCTCGCGCGGGGCGACGTCTTCCTCGGCCGTCGGGCCGGCTTCGTCGAGAGATTCGGCGACTGACGGCGGCTCATCAGGCCTTTCCGCACCTTCGGCCGACGGCTCAGGTTCGGCGTTGGGCTCGATGCGGGGCTCGTCATGCGGCGGCGGCTCGGGCGCGTGCTCGGACTCGGGTTGCGGCGTGGCCTCGAACGCCAACGGCGGCTCCGCTTCCGGCGGCGGCGCGGCGACGGCCTGCTCCAGCTCGAGGCGCGCGATCGCCTCCTCCAGCGCATTGGCCTCGCGTTCGATCGCGTGATCCGGCGCCGGCGGCTGCATGCCGCGCAATTGACCCAGCAAAGCCTTGCGGGCGCGATCATAGATCGCGGTCCTGGCTTCCGGCGTCGAGTCCTTCAGGCCGGAAATTGCTTTGGCCAGCAGCGGATAATAATCAGCCATTTCGCGCCTTTGTCTTATCTTTCAGGCCTGACGACGGCGCGAGCAAGCAGCGCTGCAAGCGCGGGGCTGTTTCTCCCCAGGCTCCCTTTCGCCCGCAGCGGGCCCGGACTGGGGAGAGGCGCCCCCCGCCGACGTCAATCCTGAAACGGATTATGCATCAAAATAGTGTCTTCGCGCTCGGGACTTGTCGAGAGCAAGGCGACCGGCGCCTGAATCAATTCCTCGACCCTGCGCACATATTTGATCGCCTGCGCCGGCAATTGCGCCCAGGAGCGCGCGCCGCCGGTGGGCTCGCGCCAGCCTTCGATGGTCTCATAGATCGGCTCGACCCGCGCCTGCGCCGCCTGCGAGGCCGGCAGGTAGTCAATCGTATCGCCGTCGAGCTTGTAGCCGACGCAGACCTTGAGCTGTTCGAAGCCGTCGAGAATGTCCAGTTTAGTCAGGGCGATGCCGTCGATGCCCGAGGTCTTGACGGTCTGGCGCACCAGCACCGCGTCGAACCAGCCGCAACGCCGCGCGCGCCCCGTAACGGTGCCGAATTCCCGGCCCTTCTCGCCGATGGCGCGGCCCGTCTCATCGAGCAGCTCCGTCGGGAAAGGCCCCTCGCCCACGCGGGTCGTGTAGGCCTTGGCGATGCCGAGCACATAGCCGATCGCCTTCGGGCCGAGGCCCGCGCCCGTCGCGGCGTTGGACGCGACCGTGTTGGACGAGGTGACGAAGGGATAGGTGCCATGGTCGATATCGAGCAGCGCGCCCTGTGCGCCCTCGAACAGGATCCGCTTGCCGGCGCGGCGCAGGTCGTCGAGCAGGGCCCAGGTCCGATCCATATAGGGCAGGATCTGCGGCGCCACTTCTTCCAGCTCGGCGCGGATCGTCTCAGCCTTGATCTCTTCGAGACCGAGGCCCCGGCGCAGGGCGTTGTGATGGGTGAGCAGGCGCGCGATCTTGCCGTCGAGCGTCGTGAGATCGGCGAGATCCATCACGCGAATGGCGCGGCGCCCGACCTTGTCCTCATAGGCCGGGCCAATGCCGCGCTTGGTCGTGCCGATTTTGGCGTCGGCGGCGGCGGAATTTTCGCGCAGGGCGTCGAGTTCGCCGTGCAGCGAAAGGATCAGCGGCGCATTTTCGGCAATGCGGAGATTTTCGCGCGAAATCGTGACGCCCTTGGCGCGCAGTTCGGCGATCTCCTTGACGAGATGCCGGGGGTCGACGACGACGCCATTGCCAATGACCGAGAGCTTGCCGGGACGGACGATGCCGGACGGGAGCAGGGACAACTTATAGGTGACGCCGTCGATGACCAGCGTATGACCAGCGTTGTGCCCGCCCTGATAGCGCACCACCACATCGGCCGAGACGGACAGCCAGTCGACGATCTTGCCCTTGCCTTCGTCGCCCCACTGGGCGCCGACCACCACCACATTCGCCATAGTCCCGGCTCTGTCTCTTTTAAGCTGCGTCCTGGCTACGCCAGCCGCTCCGCTTGTTTAGTACGCTGCGCTCTGACCTACGCCAACCGCTTCGCTTGTTTAGTACGGTACGCTGCGCTCTGGCCTACGCCAACCGCTACGCTTGTTTGGTATGCTTCGCTTGTCGCACGCGCCGCGCGTCGCAACGCAAAAACCCCAGCGCTGGGCCGGGGCGATCGCAAAAGACCGCCTACCGGATCAACGCGATGAAGTAAAGCGTTTCCGCTTTTTCGAAAGCAGCCAGCACCCGGTAAAACCGGCAAAAAACGCGGTTAAATATTAGGGTTAAGACCTATTTAAAACTTTGCTGGCAAAACTTCCCTCAGTGAACACGCATTCGGGCCGCGCGCCCTGCACACGAAGGGATTTTGTCATGGGCAGCTTGAAAGCCCTCACTCTCGCGAGCGGCGTCGCTCTGGCCGTCCTTCCGATGGCCCATATCCCGGCGGCCTTCGCCGCGGATCTGTTGCCGCCTCCGCCCCAGCTGGAGCCGCCGCCCCTGCGCGGACCGGTCGAAGAGGTCGGGTTCTATATGCGCAGCGACATTGGCGTCGCCGCGGTGTCCGCCTCCAACCTGCGCTCGACCTTCACCGACGGCAGCACGCTGGCGAGCCTCGGCGCCGTCGACGGTCCCGTCAGCGTCGGCGACAATTTCATCCTGAGCCTCGGCCTCGGCTGGCAGTTCAACCAGTGGTTCCGCGCCGACCTAACCGCCGAATATCGCGGCTCGAGCAGCTATTCGTCGAGCGTCACCTATCAATGGGGCAACGCCCTTACCAACGCCTCCGGCTGTTATCCCGGCTCCGGCCTGGTCTGCGGCGACCAATATAACGGCACCGTCAAGACCGGCCTGTTCCTGGCCAATGGCTATGTCGACGTCGGCAGCTGGTACGGCTTCACGCCTTATGTCGGCGGCGGCATCGGCCTTGCCGTCTACCAGACCAGCGGCGTCAAGGACGTCGGCCTTTATCCGACGGCCGGCGCCTTCGGCTTCGCGCCCAATTACACCGGCACAAACTTCGCCTGGTCGCTCACCGGCGGCGTGGCCTATGCCATCGCGCCCAATCTCAAGCTCGACGTCGCCTATCGCTACGTGAACATGGGCGCGTTCAAGACCGGCGCGATCGGCTGCAACTACACGGTCGCGGGCAGCTGCCACGGCGAGATCCAGAGCTTCAACATGGCGTCGAACGACCTGCTGTTCGGCCTGCGCTGGTTCACGCCGGTCATGGCCCCGGTCCCGGTCCTGCAAACCCGCTACTGAGCGACGCGCTCTTTCCAGGTTTTGGCCTTCCGCGGTCGCGCGGAAGGCCTTTTTGCTATTTGACGCCGGGTTTTCACGCCGCGCTGCGCCGCAAAAGAAAAACAACGCCCGTTTTTCGAAAGTTTTCTCGCAAAGACGGCGTTAAGGTTAAGTCGTGATTAACCCTCTTCCTTCACAGTCTTTCCATGATTGGCGCAGCGTCGCGCAGTGGCAGTCGAAGAGGAAAGACATGCGTAGGACCATTCATGCGGCCGCCGCCGCGCTCTTGGCCTGGACCGCCGGCGGAACGCTGGCCGCCGAAGCAGCCGATCTCAGCCTGCCCCCGCTCTACCAGCCAGAATCGTCGCCCATCGTCGAATTGGGCTCGGGCTGGTATCTGCGCGCTGATATGGCCGCTTATGACATGAGGTACAATCCGGTCATTTATGGCGACCTCGACGGAAACCACGTCCGAACGAACCTCAACAACACCAATTTCGGCGCGACGCTCGGCTTCGGCTACCAGTTCAACAGCATGTTCCGCGTTGACCTGACCTACGATTATATGACGCCCTTCTCCCGGAATCAGGGCGTCGGCTTCGTCAGCAACACCAATGGCGGCAGCCTGCCCTTCGCACAGGCGACGGGCTGTCCCGCCACCATCGACCCAACGAACCCCGCCAAAATCTATACGATCACCTGTTCGGCGGACTACACGACGAAAGTTACCGCCAGCGCCTATCTCGCGAACGGCTATCTCGACCTCGCCCACTGGTACGGCGTTACGCCTTATATCGGCGCCGGCGTCGGTCTGTCCTATGTCCAGACGCAGACGAAAGTCGTGTTCCGCGATTTTGGCGGGAACCTCTATGGCACCGGCACGAGCTATTGCGGCGGCAACACGGGCCTTTCCGGATTTTCCTGCTTCGATCTGGGTTATTGGAACAATAACGGCCCCAAGACGACCAAATACAACTTCGCTTATGCGCTCATGGCCGGCTTTTCATACGACATTTCCAGCCTGCTCAAGGTTGATATCGGCTATCGCTATCTCAATCTCGGCTCGAACATTTCGTCGCAGGAATTCCGCGCCGGCGTCCGCATCACGCCGGACGGCTGAGGCTCACTCTTCCGAATCGGCGCCGTTGGCTTCGTCCTCGGCGTCGGCGATCCGGGCTCCGATGGCCGCCGCAAGGCGGCCTTCGTTTGACTCGCCCCGTTCGGCGAAACTGAGCGCGGCGACGCTGGCGTTGAGCGCCGCCTCGCGGCGCCGGTAATCCGGGATCTCCCCCGCGCGCGGCTTGGGCACGCGGGCGTCATCGCAACCGAAGGACTCGAACCAGGCGATGTCGGCGGCGGTCAGGCCGGCCAGACTCAGGCGTTCGCGCATTGACGCGTCCATTGGTCCCTCCTAACGCTTCCCGCCACCGGCCGAGACCTGCTCCGCGCCTGGCGCCAACGGGAAGACGACCTCGACCAGAGTACCTTCGTTCTTGCGGCTCTTGATGGAGAAGCCCGCGCCATTCGCTTCGGCCAAAGCCTTGGTCAGCGGCAGCCCGAGGCCCGTGCCGCCGCGCGACGGCGCCACCTGACGGAAAGGCTCCAGCGCGGCGCCCAGCTCGCTTTCCGTCATGCCGATTCCGGTATCCTTGACGCGCAGCACGGCATGGCCCGAGTCGCTGAGCGCGGTCGAGACGATGACCTGTCCGCCCGGTTCATTATAGCGCACGGCATTGGCGAGCAGGTTCAGCACGATCTGGCGCAATGAGCGCTCGTCGGCGTTAATCGGCGGCAGCCGCGTCGCCAAAGCGAGCCGGGTGATGACCTTTTCGCGATTGGCCTGAGGCTGGATCAGCGACACGCATTCCGCCACGATGCGATTCGCGTCCACCGGTGCCACGGAAAGATCCAGCTTGCCAGCCTCGATCTTGGACAGATCGAGCAGGTCATTGACCAGGCTCATGACATGGGCGCCGGAGGCATGAATGTCGCGCAGATAATCCTTGTAGCGTTCATTGCCGACCGGCCCGAAGCGCTCGTCCATGATCACCTCGGCGAAGCCGAGAATGGCGTTGAGCGGGGTGCGGATCTCATGGCTGACCTTGGCGAGAAATTCCGACTTCGCCTGGTTGTCGCGCTCAGCCCGCGCGCGCGCCTCGTCCATCGCGCGTTCGGTCTGCCGCCAATGGCTCATGTCACGCAGGATAAGGCAATATTTGCCCTCCACCGCCTTGCCAAGCCGGCCGATGGTCAGATGCAGCGGCATGGTCGCGCCCTGCCGCGTGCGCCCGATCGCCTCGCGCCCGCGCTTCTCCGCCCCGGCCTTGGCGCGGGTGAAATATTCGAGCGCCGATACATGGGATTCGCGGGCGAGCAGAATGTTGAAATTCTCTCCGGCGACCTGGTTGCGGTCATAGCCCAGCAAGGCCTCCGCAGCGCGGTCGAGACCAAGTATCGCCCCATCGGCATTGATGAGGACAACGCCGTCGGCGGCGGCCTCCACCATGGACTGGATTTCGTCTATCTCCGATTCGCGCTGGCGCAGGCTCGCCTCGATCACGCCGATCCGCTGCTCCAGCGCCGTGGCCGAAGGGCGGATCAGAGTCACGAGATCCGCCGGGCCGCCGTCCCAATCGACGCGCGCGCAATGGGCGTCGGCGGATATGGCCTCGCCATTGGCGCCGCGCAGCAGCAGCGTGCGCTTCTGTCCTGGCGCCAGTTCCGCCGCGACGAAACGGCTGGACGCCCGCAGCCCCCCCGCCGCGCTGAAGGCGGCGAGATCAGGATAGCCGAGCCAGTCTAGCGCGATGCGATTGGCATGGAGCAGAATGCCGCCGCGGCTGGCGACGAGGCCGACCGGCAGCGCCTCCGCGAACCGCGCGTCGAATGTTTCCGACGGGCGCTCTTCACTTTCCGCAGGGTGGTTTTGGGCCGTTTCGGCCGCAGCCGGCTGTTCGTCGATTTCTTGCGGTTCTTCGCGCCGAAAGACGGGCGGAGCGGCGGGAGCCTCGTCTCCCGCTTCCAAAGGTCCACGTGCGCCGAGCGCGCGGGCGATTTCACGAAAGGCCGAACGTTCATGCGGCGCCAACGCGACCAGCGACGATTCCGTCTCTTCGCCGTCACGAGACGGCGCTCCATTCGCCTCCGCGCTCGCGGAAAATTCCACAGGCTCGCCGCTTGCTACAGGCCGGACATGAGTCAGGGGCCGCAAGGGCACGACGACGCCCGAAAATTCCGGTGGCCAGATCCCGGCGGGACTGGTCTCGACCGGCGACGCTTCGGCAGGGTCCGCCCCCAATTCCGTATCGGAGGGCGGAAGCTCGGACAGAAAGACTTCCTCGGTCGCCGGCTCATCATTCGCGGGCGGCTCGTCCGCAGCGGACGCCTCCTGCGTCTCCGCGTGGAACGGGCCAGCGACGAAGGGCGCTTCCCGCAGGCGGTCGAGGTGAATGACGCCGAAACCGCGCCAGCCTTCGAAATGCGCGCCATGATCGAATACGGGCAAGGCGCCGAGCGTCACGGGCGCGGCGGCAGAGGCCCCCGCGATCGGCCAATCGACATCGACGCGGCTGAACGTCGCCTGGGCCCGCAAGGCCTCGGCCAGTTCGCCGCTCGGGTCGAAGCCCAGCGTCTCCGCCGCCTCGATCAGATCGCGGCCGACCAGATCGGCGCAGCCCGGGCCGACGATCTCGGCCAGTGGCGGCGTCACCTGAAGCACGATGTTTCGGGAATCGGTGCGCCACAAGAAGCGCGCGGGGACAAGGCCGGGAAAACGCGTCCGCAGCCGCGCGCGGATCGCGCCGAGGCCATCATCCTCGACTGTCTCGTGGGTGGTTTCGGGGCGGGGTTCGAGCGGGGAATCGGACGGCGCCGCCGGCAGCGCGGCGGCGGGCCGCGCGCGGGGCCGGCCGCCACGCAAGCCGAGGCCCGCGAGAACGAAAAGCGGGGGATCGCCCGCCGTGCGGCGGCACAAGGCGGTGATCGCGCCCGGCAGATCCTCGCCGTTGAACGACAGCCGCTCCAGCCGCGCCGCCGCGCCGGGAAGAATGCTGCGCGCGAGCTCGGCGAGGCGCCGCGAACCGGGGAGGTCGGAGCCGAACAGTCTTCCCGTCAAGGCTTCGCAGTCGCGGGCGCTAAACAGACCGAGCGCCGAATCATTGGCGAAGATCACGCGCGCAGGGTCTCCCCCGGCGACCAGGACCGGAGCGCCCGCGCGCGCCAGCGAGGCGACCGCCGGATCGGCCAAAGCCGCCGCGATTTCCGCGCCTTGTCGCCCGTTCGCGATTTTATCAGCCATGCGTCAACTGGCTCCTTTGGAGCGTCTGGCGCGGCCGCGCGACTCTGCGGCCGGAATCGGGGTTACATTAACGAAAAGCTAACCACGTCGGCAGCCCCGAATCCATAATTGATCCATTTCATTCCCAGCGAACTGACCTTATGATTAACGTCGTCTCGCTGCGGGTGCGAGAACCGTTTTGCTGCGCCGCACAAAGACCTATTGCGGCGCAACAAAACTTTGATTATAAAGCAAAGCGCAATACCTATTTGGCGCGGGCGCGAGAATTTCGACAACAGCCCGGCCGTTCACAGCAAGGGATGACCATGAGCAACCTCAACCTCGAAATTCCTGCCGAAGTTCGCGAATTCGCGGAAAAGACCGTCGATCAGGCCCGCAAGGCTTTTGACAGCTTCGTCGCCGCCGCGCAGAAGGCCTCCGCCCAGTCCGAAGCCGTCGCGGAGACCGTCTCCAGCAACGCCAAGGAAGTCAGCTCCAAGGCGATTAGCTTCGCGGAAGCCAATGTCAAGGCCGCCTTCGACCTCGCCGAAAAGCTCGTCAAGGCGAAGGACCCGAAGGAAATTCTCGCGATCCAGTCCGAGTTCCTGAAGAGCCAGGTTTCGGCCGTTCAGGAGCAGGCCAAGGTTCTCGGCGAAGCCGTGAAGAAGGTTGTCGCGACCTCGACGGACGCCAAGTAATGGCGAGCGGTCCGCGCAAAACCAAAACTGCTGCGCCGGCCGCCGAAGCGCCGGTCGCCAAGATCACCGCGGAAACGGTCGCCGCTCCCGCTGCGGCCGTGGCCGAGGTCAAGAAGGTCCAGGCTGCCGCCAAGCAGGCCGCCGCCGAGACCGTGGCCTCGCTGGAGACCTCGTTCACCGCCGCGAGCAAGAGCCTGCAGGCTTTTTCCGCCAAGGCGGTGGAAGCCTATCAGGCCAACGCCGCCGCTTCGGTGGAATATGTGCAGGCCCTCGCCGGCGTCCGCAGCGTGAGCGAGGCCATCTCCTTGCAGAGCGAACATTTGCGCAAGCAATATGAGACGCTGACCGCGCAGGCCAAGGAGCTGACCGCTCTGGCGCAGCAGGTCGCCGCCGATGCGGCCGGCCCGCTCAAGGAGCATCTGGACAAGGCCTTCAAGTCCAACTGATTCTTTCGGCGAAGCCCTGCGCTTCGCCGATCGACATCCCGGACCGGCCAATCCACAGGCTCGAATTTTGAGCGCGCGATGCACTTGCAATCGCGCGCTCTCTTCTTTAGGTTCCGCCGACAAATCGGCCGCCATAGCTCAGTTGGTTAGAGCGCTAGATTGTGGATCTAGAGGTCCCCCGTTCAAGCCGGGGTGGCGGTACCATTTCAAATCATCTCATCATTATTGAAATCATTGGTTCCCAACGGTGTGCCCGACCGTTCGGCGATGATTCCGGGATTCATTTGGCCGGCGCTGCGCGGCGATATCGGTCGCTCCCGTGACCGCTTCGCTCCGCGCATTTCATCTCATCATGACGATCGGCCGTCTGAAGGCCGCCGTTTTTTGCTGCAAGGCGTCAAAAGCAGCGCGATTTGCACGAATTGACCCCTGGCCCGTTCCCCGGGCGCTCACGGAACCGGCCGTAACTCAGGGGGTTAGTAATGAGCTGGTCGTGATCGCAAATGATTTCATCGAGGACCGGATATAAAAAGGAGCTTGCTCATGAAAACCCACTTGATCAAAGCAGCTCTCGTTCTCGCCACTCTTTCCATTCCTCTCAATGCGCAGGCTCAGGGCGTTATTCAAGGTGGCCAGCGAGGCGCCGCCGAAGGTGGGCGCGCGGCTGGCCCCGTTGGCGCGGCAGTTGGCGGCGTTGTCGGTGGAGTCACCGGGGGCGTTGTTGGCGGCGTCAAAGGCGTGGTAGGCGCACCCCAGCGCCATCACCATGGGCGACGTCATCATTACCACTCGTCGCGGTGACAGCCGGGAAGGTCAGCCGCGTGAGCGCGTCCATTAGCCCGACGAAGCGTTGGGGGCCGACTCCCCCCAAAGCCGAAGCCCGATCGCGCTAAGGCGTCTTGCCGGCCCAAAAAACTCTTGCGGCGCCGAAAAAACCTTGGCGCGCGCAAAATCCTTGGCTATGCCGGTTCGGCTGACTTTTCTAGCGCCGGCCCCACAATGTGTGAGCTTCTCGGTATGAGCGCGAATGTCCCGACCGACATTCGCTTTTCCTTCGCCGGCCTCGCCCGGCGCGGAGGCGGCGCGGGCCCGCACCGCGACGGCTGGGGCATCGCATTTTACGAAGGCCGGTCGGCGCGCGCCTTCCACGATCCGGAGCCCGCCGCGAGTTCCGACATCGCGCGCTTCGTCGGCTCGCATCCGATCAAGAGCCGCACGGTCATCGCCCATATAAGGCAGGCCAATCGCGGACGCGTCACTCTCGCCAACACCCATCCCTTTTCCCGCGAGCTGTGGGGCCGCGTCTGGACCTTCGCCCATAATGGGCAACTGCGAGGGGTCAAGGCCCTGCCGCTCGATTTCTATGGCCCGGTCGGGACCACCGACAGCGAACACGCCTTCTGCTGGATGCTCGACCAGTTGCGGATGCGTTTCGAATCCCTGCCCCCGCCGCCGCAGCTCGACCGCGAAATCCTTCAGCTCAGCACGAAACTGGCGCGGCTCGGCGTGTTCAACATGCTGCTCAGCGACAGTCGCTCGCTCTATGCCTTCTGTGGCAAGCGACTCGCCTGCCTCACGCGCCGGGCGCCCTTCGGCGAGGCCACCCTGATCGACGAGGACCGCAAGGTGAATTTCGCCGAGGAGACCGGGCCTAACGATTGCGTCACCGTGGTCGCCACTGGGCCCTTGACGAGCGACGAAAGCTGGACCGCCATCAAGCCCGGCACGCTGCTCGCCTTGCGCGAAGGCCAGGTCGCCGCAACCCTCTTCATCGAGCCGCCGGGCGGCGAAAAGCCCGCGCGCGCCAAAAGGACCGTTCCATGCTGATCGACGGCGAAAAACGCACCGCCATCTGGCCCGACCCCAATGGCGAGGGCGTCGTCATTCTCGACCAGACCCGGCTGCCCCATGTCGTGGCCAATGTGCTACTGCACGATCTCGCCGACGCCGCCAGCGCTATCAAGGACATGCTGGTGCGCGGCGCGCCTTTGATCGGCGTCACCGCCGCCTATGGCGTGGCGTTGGCGATGCGGGCGGATTCGTCGGACGCCGCCTTGGCTTACGCGGCGGAGGTCTTGCGCGCGACGCGCCCGACCGCCGTCAACCTCGCCTGGGCGCTGGCGCGCATGACCAGTTTTCTCCAACCCATGCCGGAGGAAATGCGCCGCGACGCCGCCTTCGCCTTCGCCAAACATCTCGCGGAGAAGGACATCGCCTGCAATGAGGCGATCGGCGAGCACGGCCTGACCCTGATTCGCGCTTTGGCGGAAAAACGCGGCGGGCAGCCCGTACGCATCCTCACCCATTGCAACGCCGGCTGGCTCGCCACCGTCGATTGGGGCACCGCCACGGCGCCGATCTACAAGGCGCAGGCGGCGGGCATCCCGCTGCATGTCTTCGTGGACGAGACGCGGCCGCGCAACCAGGGCGCCTCGTTGACCGCCTTCGAACTGGGCCAGCAGAAGGTCCCGCACACGCTGATCGTCGATAACGCCGGCGGCCATCTGATGCAGCGTGGCGAGATCGACATGGCCATTGTCGGCGCCGACCGCATCGCCGCCAATGGCGACGCCTGCAACAAGATCGGCACATATCTCAAGGCGCTGGCGGCGCGCGATTGCGGCCTACCCTTCTATGTCGCCGCGCCGGTCTCGACCTTCGATCCCGCGCTGGCGGAGGGCCGCCTCATCCCCATCGAGGAGCGCGCACCCGAGGAAGTCACCTTTATGCCGGGCCTCGCGCCCAATGGCGAAGTGATTTCCGTGCGCATCGCGCCGAAGGATACGCCAGCCCGCAATCCGGGTTTCGACGTCACCCCGGCGCGGCTGGTCAGCGGCATCATCACGGAAAAGGGCGTGTTCGAAGCGAGCACGGAGGCGCTGGCGGCGCTGGCCTGACGCCCGGAGCGCCGCGCATGGGTCGACGAGGTCGGTCGGGTCAAGGCCCCGTTTCAGGGGAGACGCCTCTTTTGTGGCCAGATAATCAAGCTACTGCGACAGAAGCCGTCGCTCCAATCCTCTCGGCCCGTTCGGCCAGTATCGCGCGAATAGCCATCGGCACTTGACGGCGCGCTTTGGCGCGCGGATAGGGCAATTCGCTGATCGGCTTGCCATCGGGATAGAGCGCCTCGTGCTCGGCCCAATTATCGAAGGCCAAACGCTCGACATTGTCGACGAATGTCTCGGCCGGCGTGTTTTCGGCGAGGATCAGCGAATGATCGTCAAGTTCGACGTGAAAATATGTGAACACCTCCGGAACGGCGCCTTCGCGAATGATCGACAGCCCGTTGACCAGCGCGCCTGCGTGAATCAGCACCCCGCCGACCAGCAGCGCGTGGTCTGGCGAAAGCACGAGGTCGCGCGACGGAAGATTTTCGCCAAGAGCGCCGGCCTTGACGCGGATCGGCCAAACGCGAATGGGGTCGGCGAACAGGGTCGAGATCGTCTGCCGTCCAAGCCAGACCACGGGTTTTACGGCGCCGTCGGCGGTCAACACCAGATCGCCACGCTTGAGGGTTTCCACGGCCACCTCGCCATAGGGCGTAAGGATTTGCGTGCCGGCCATGAAGCAGATCGCTAGCACGACATCGACTCCGGTCCCGCCGTCAGAGACAAGCTGCAAGTTTCCCGCGCCAAGGGTGGAGGGCTGGAAAGCGAGCGTCGCCTTTTGCGCGCCATTGACGATCGTCGCGACGCCAGTCGTCTTATTGTAGGAAATCGCAGCGCCGGCGGCGGCGATCCCGTCGATGTCGATCACGTCTCCAGCGACGAAATTCTCCAGCAAGGGACTGGAAAACTTAGACGCATTATCGACGATCAGCTTGCCCCCTGCGCCGAAGACGATCGCCGTGGCCTGGAGGGTCCAAAAGACCTCCAGCGAGCCATTGAGCAGCACCGTCGGAATCGAGTCACTCTCGCTCAGCTTCCACGTCGCGCCCGCATCAACCTGAAGCGTACTGAAATTCTCGAAATCGCCTGTGGGCCCGATGATCGCGCTGAACACGCCGGCCGACGTTCCCGCCAGCTCCAATGTGCCGCCGCCTCCGACGACCAGACCGTTGAAGATCGCGCCGGGCTCGACGATGAGGCGGTTGGCCGCGTTGGTGACGGCGAAATCGACAGAATAGGTGGCGCCGGTGATGACGCCTGCATTGGTCACCGTGCCGGCGTTGCCGGCGATATAAACGCCACAGGATCCAGCGGCCGTTGCCGTGATCACGCCGTAATTTGTCACGGTCTCCGTGGTTTTCGACCCCGGAGCGTTTGAGAGAAGCACGCCATAATCGTCGCCCTGCAGCAAGGCTGACGCGTTGTTGGCGCCGTTGATGACGACGCCTCCCATCTGGAAATAGGCGGCGGCTTTTGTGCCGCGCATGGTTCCGTCATTTTGCAACGTGCCCGAGTATCGCGAGAAGAACACGGCGGATGGGCCGGTCCCGGACGTCGCGTTGAGGCACGTCACCTCGCCGCCGATTTCGTTGATCAGCGTGCCGCCGTTGAAGAAACCGACGCCGTCGTCGAATGTGGCGTTCAGTTGGCCATAGTTGTCGACCATGCCGTAAGAGCGCTCGATGAAGATCGCATCCTCGGCGCCGGTGATTGATCCGCTCGCGTAATTGATGACGGTTCCGCCATCTTGGAGGCCGACGCCGTAGCCTTCGGACGTGATTGTCCCGTAGTTTTTGACTGATCCCGTCCCGTATTCGATATTGACGCCGGAAACAGGGGCTATGGCCCCGGCTGTCGGCAATCCGCTCGAATGAATGGAAGCATTGAGAGCGTTGGTGACCGTGCCGCCGCCGCCGAGATATATGCCGCCTGTGCCGGAGACCGACCCCTCATTGGTTACGATGCTGCCCGGACCTTGAAGGTAGATCCCGTCGGTTCGGACCGCGCCGTTCGACGTGATCGTCCCCTTGTTGGAAACGGTCCAGACGGCTGTTTCGTTGCCGTAAACGCCGTGATCCGTCGCACTCAGGATCGATACGCCGGAGTCGACGAGCAGGGTCGTATGAGGCGCGGACAGCACAACGACGCTGGTTTGGTTGGCGGATATCTCGGCCGTCGCGCTTGTCCCCACAAGCGGCGTGGGCGGGATCGGCGCGGGGGGCGCTGGCGGCGTCGATGAGGCGAGCACGACCTCGAGTCCAGTCCCGCCATCGGAAACAAGCTGCAAGGTTCCCGCGCCAAGGGTGGAGGCTTGAAAATTGAGCTTTACTGTTTGCGCGCCTTTGACGATCGTCGCGACGCCAGTCGTCGTATTGTAGGAAATCATGGCGCCGGCGGCGGCGATCCCGTGGATGTCGATCACGTCTCCAGCGACGAAATTCTCCAGCAAGGGACTGGTGAAGCTGGACGCATTATCGACGATTAGCTTGCCGCCCGCGTAGAAAAGGACAGAAGTTGCTTTAAGGCTCGAGCCGACCTCCAGAACGCCATCGAGCAGCACCGTCGAAATCGAGACGCTCGCGCTCAGCGTCCATATCGCGCCTTCGTCGACCTGGAGGGCGCTGAAGCCCCGGAAATTGCCGGTAGATCCTATGCTCGCGCCGAACGTGCTCGCCGAAGTCCCGGCCAGCTCCAATGTGCCGCCGCCTCCAGCGACCAGACCATTGAATTTCGCGCCGGGATCGACGATCAGGCGGTTCCCCGCGTTTGTCACTGCGAAATAGACAGAATACGCGCTACCGGTGATCGTGCCGGCATTGGTCACCGTGCCGCCATTGCCGTCGATATAGACGCCGTAGGACCCGGCGGCCGTTGCCGTGATCACGCCGTAGTTTGTCACCGATTCCAGGCTCGTCGAGCCTGGGAGGTTGGAGAGGTACACTCCAAAATTGGCGCCCTGCAGCAAGGCCGACACATTGTTGACGCCGTTGACGACCGTGCCGCCCGCCTGGAAATAGGCGCCCGCTTCGTCGCCGCGCATCGTGCCGTCATTTTGCAGCGAGCCCGAGAATTCGTGGAATTTGACAGCGGAGGAGCCCGACGCCGACCCTGTCGTCACGCCTCCGATCTCATTGATCAGTGCGCCGCCATTGTAGAAGCCGACTCCGTCGCCAAGGGTCGCCGTCAGCTGGCCGAAATTGTCGACAGTGGCGGAGGCGCGGACAGAATAGACCGCGTCGGTGACGCCGGTGATGGACCCGCTCGCGTAATTGGTGACGGCGCCGCCCGCTTCGAGAGCGACGCCATAGCTTTTGGAGCCGATCGTTCCGTAATTGAGGACCGTACCGAATCCATATTCGACATCTATGCCGGAAACAGCGGGCGCGCCGACGGCTGCCGGCGATCCGCCCGCGCTGATGCTGGCGTTGAGGGCGTTGGTCACGGCGCCGCCGGCGCCAAGAAAAACGCCGCCCGAGCCGGAGATCGACCCGTCGTTCTCAACAAAGCTGCTCGGACCTTGAAGATAGATCCCGTCGGTCCCGGGCGCGCCGCCCGAGGCGATGGTTCCCTTGTTGGTCACGGACCAGACGGCTTTTTCATCGCCGTAAACGCCGTCGGGCGTTGTGGTCAGGATCGATGCGCCGGAATCGACGACAAGGGTCGGGTCCGCGGCGGACAGCTCGACGACGTCGGTTTTGTTGCCAGACACCTCTGCCATGACGCCCTCACGGAACGACGCGCATCGATCAGGCGACCATCACTTTTCTGAACGAGAGCCATGAGCATCGCCGGCACGACCACAAAGAATGCGTCATTCAGCGATTGACCTCAGCCCCCATTTCGGTTGCCTTGGCTTTCCTTCGGCAACAAATTATACCGCTTACGCAGTATTGGCTAGCCGACGGATGAGCCGCCAACCACATGGCTGCGCCTATTGCAGGCACATTTTTCACCTTATGGTTAGCGAGCCGGCCGTCAGCTTCCGGCTGAATTGTTGGAACGAAATGGTGTGCGACGCCGCCGCCTCGACAACATTCCACATCGCCTCCTGTCCGTCAGATCCGAGCGAACGCGGACCAGCCTGACACAGCGCCTCGCAGTCTCACACGCTCCCCATCGGCCGCCATCCAAAACGGTCCTTGATCCGCTGCATCAGGGCGTCGCGGACGCTGCGATAGGCTTCGAGCTTCTGGTCGCGGGCCGCGTCGATATGGGTGACGTCTTCCGTCGCCCAATATTCCACCGGAATGTCGAGGTGGCGCGTCAGCTCCAACATGCGGTGATGAGCCTCGGGCGACAGCGTCACGATCAGCTCATATTGCGCCAGATCGACCTCGTCGAAGGTCCGGGCGACATGGCTCATCATGTCCATTCCCGCCTCGGCCATCACGCAAAGCGCGAAGCCGTCCATGTCCAGCGCGCGCACGCCGGCGGAGGCGACCTTGAGGCTCGGCCCGAACAGCAGGCGCGAGAGGCCCTCCGCCATGGGCGAACGCACGCTGTTCATGGTGCAGGCGAACAGAACCGCGCCGGGACGCGAAGCTGTCGGCATCAGCCTTTCCAATGCAGCGCTGTGACGAGCGTGAAGATGCGCCGCGCGGTGTCGAAATCGCATTCGATCTTGCCGCGCAGCCGTTCGGCCAGCAGTTGCGCGCCCTCATTGTGCAGGCCGCGCCGGCCCATGTCGATCGCCTCGATCTGCGAGGGGCTGGCGGTGCGGATCGCCGCGAAATAGCTCTCGCAGATCATGAAATAGTCCTTGAGGATGCGGCGGAAGGGCGTGAGCGACAGGATGTGGGCGATGATCGGCTCGCCCTCCTCGTCCCGGATGTTCAGGGCGAGCTTGGACTCGTGCAGCCCGATATGAAGCTGGTAGGGGCCGCTGACGTGGCCCGGCAAGGCGAAGGCGTTTTCCTCGATCAGGTCATAGATCGCGATCGCCCGCTCGTGCTCCTGGTCGGGACTGCCGCGGCCAATCGACGCCTCGTCGAGCGTGATGTTGATCAGCCGGTTGCGGCGCAGGCTGTCGAGATGCTGCATGGCCTCATGCCTGCTCAAGTCTCAGAGCCACGGACAAGGCGTGTGCGTCGAGACGCTCCGCCCGGCCGAGCACGACCGCCGAGGGGCCGATGGCGCGCAGGCTCTCGGGCGAACATTTCAGCAGCGAAGTGCGCTTCATGAAGTCCAGCACATTGAGGCCGGAAGAGAAGCGCGCGGACCGCGCCGTTGGCAACACATGGTTGGAGCCGCCGACATAATCGCCAATCGCCTCGGGCGTATAGGCGCCGATGAAAATGGCCCCGGCGTTGCGCACGCCCGCTTGCAGCTCCTCGGCGTTGACCGCCATGATTTCGAGATGTTCGGCGGCGATGCGGTCGGCGAGCGGCAGAGCCTGCGCCAGCTTGTCCACCACAATGACCGCCCCGAGTTCGGTCCAGCTCTTTTCCGCGATGGCCCGGCGCGGCAGGGTTTCGAGCCGCGCGACGACCGCCGCCTCGACCGCATCGGCCAGGGCCCGGTCGTCGGTGATCAGGATGCTCTGCGCCGCCGTGTCATGCTCGGCCTGGGCCAGCAGGTCGATGGCGATCCATTCCGGATTGGCGGTCTTGTCGGCGAGGATCAGCACTTCCGACGGGCCGGCGATCATGTCGATGCCGCATTGGCCGAACACGCGGCGCTTGGCGGCGGCGACGAAGGCATTGCCCGGCCCGACGATCTTGACCACCGGCGCGATGGTTTCCGTGCCATAGGCCAGAGCCGCGACGGCCTGCGCGCCGCCGATGCGATAGATTTCGTCCACCCCGGCGATATGGGCCGCCGCCAGCACCAGCGGCGACAATTTGCCGTCGGGCGCCGGCGCGACCATGACCAGGCGCTCGACGCCCGCCACTTTCGCCGGAATGGCGTTCATCAGCACCGAGGAAGGATAGGAAGCCGTGCCGCCCGGCACATAGAGGCCGGCGGATTCGACCGCGCTCCAGCGCCAGCCAAGCTCCACGCCCGCATCGTCGGTAAAACGCAGGTCGCTCGGGCGCTGCCTTTCGTGAAAGGCGACGATGCGGTCGCGCGCCAGCTCAAGCGCGGCGATTTGCTCCTTCGGGCAGGCGGCGACCGAGGCCTCGATTTCCGCGCGCGAGATGCGCAAGGTTTCGGGGGTCAGCTCGATGCGGTCGAAACGGCGCGAATAGTCGATCAGGGCCGCGTCGCCGCGCGCGATCACATCCGCGATGATGTCGCGGACGATCGCATCGACATCTTCCGCCGTCTCGCGCTTCATATGCAGAAGCTTTTCGAATTTTTCGCCGAAATCGGCGGCGGCGGCGTCGAGCCGGAACGGCATCGGAATTCTCCTGGAGGATAGGGGAGCGGTTTGTAGGCGGCGGCCTCTTTTTGTCAAGCGCCGCCGGGATCAGAGCCGCTCTTCTCGCCCTTGCCGCTCTTGCCTCCCTCGCCATGCCCCGGCGCATGGCGCGCGCGCCAGCGCGGGCCGAGATCGGCCATGCGCGCCTCAAGGCATTCGACTTCGAGGCGAACGGCGCAACCGCCGGAAAAGACCAGGTCCACGCTGCCGGAGGGCGCGTCGCCGGGGATGAATTCAAGGCTCAGCAGATAAAGGATGTCATCGGGCCGGTCCTGCCGGAAGCCCTGCAGCGAGGCCTTGCGCACATGTTCGAAATGCAGGCCCGCCTGCGTGCGCTGCGGCGCGCCCTCGACCGCGCTGAGCCAGTCGAACCGCTTCATCGACAGGACGAAACGCTTTTCTTTCGGCAGGTAGATCATGTCGCCGACTCGCAGGATGGCGTCCTGGACATGAGCGGCAAGCACCGCGAGATCCTCGGAATCGCAGGCCATGAGACGTAGATCGCGACGCAGATCGCGTCCTGCCGGCGCCCCGCTGTCCTTGTCCTGCGTCATGACGGGCGCCTCGGCGGCCTATTGGTTGGGCGAGCTGAACATCGCCTCGAAGATATTGCCCGGCTGCCGGGGCGGCGGAGGCGCGGCGGCGATGCTCTGCATGGGCGGTTGGACCGGCGGCGAGCTGGCGTCACGCATCTGGCTGAGCATTTTCTTGCTCTTGGCGGTGTAATAATAGCCGGACGCATAAAGGCGCACCGCGCGATCCATGTCGCCGTCGGCGAGCGCCCAGGCGTTGGCGAGATAAGGCGCGGCATAGGCCAGATTGGTCTCAGGATCGAGCAGACCCTTCGGCGAGCCGTGATAGCCCATCGAGCGCGCCGTCGCGGGCGTGATCTGCATCAGGCCGAAATATCGCCGGTTGACCAGACGGGGGCAATATTTGCTCTCGCGCATGATGATTCGATGAAGCAGCGCCAACGGAATGCCATGCTGACGCGCATATTTGCGCGTCATGTCCGCCAGCCCGGCCTTTTCCGCGATCGAGAAGCCGGCGACCTCCTCGTCTCGATCCCGGCGCAAATCCACGGGAGCCTGGGGATAATCCGCGGGCCCGGCGTCCAGCGACTGGGTCCGCAAGGACGCCGTTTGGACCGATGCGGCGGGCGCAGGCTGAGGCTGGGACGGCGCGAGCTGAGCCGGAACGGACTGAGCCTGCCGAGGCTGGGTCGGGGCCGGCGGGGCGAAGGCCGTCGGCGCGGGCTGGGCGAAGGCTTGTTGCGACGGCGCAAACAGCGCGCCGAAAGGCCCCTCCGAGACGGTTGGGTTCGGCGCATATTGCGCCGCCTGCTGCGGGGCATATTGCTGCGAGACGCCATTCGCCAGTGATTCCGGGGGCGGATCGTCCGGGAATGCCGGCCGCACCGGAGGCGCGGGCGGATGCTTCGGCGGCGCGGCGCGCACGGGGCTGGCTCCTTGCAAGGCAAGGGCGGCGAAAAAGATCAGTCGCGGCAGTCGTTGCGTCATAAGGCGTCTTTGCCGCGAAATAATGGCTTTGGCAAGGCGGGAGCGTTGCGACCGATCCGCGCGGCGCGCTTCCCCCTGCCGCCGGCCGCACAAATCTGCTAGCTTCAGACCTAAGGAATCCGGGGAGGTAATGATGAATCCACTGCCCTTGCGTCTGATCTGCGCCGCTGCTCTGCTGGGCGCCGCCGCGCCCTCCGCCTTCGCGGCGGACGACCCGTCGCCCGACGAAATGGTTGACGCCATCCAGAACATCACCGGCGTCCACAAGGGCCTGCGCCGCAATCACGGCAAGGGCTTTTGCGGCGAGGGCGCGTTCAAGGGAAGCCCGGAGGCGGCGGCGTTGTCCAGCTCACCACTCTTTTCCGGCGCGTCCGATCCGGTCCTGTTTCGCTTCTCCATCGCCGGCCCCAATCCGGCGGCGAGCGACGCCGCGCCGTCGCCGCGCGGCCTGGCCCTGCAAATCACGCTCCCCGGCGGCGCGTTGCAGGACATGGTCATGCTGAATGTCCCGGTCTTCGCGGCCGCGACGGTACGCAGCTTTTTTGAGCGGCAGGTCGTCAGCGCGCCCGACCCGGCGACGGGAAAGCCCGATCCGGACAAGCTGAAAGCCTATTTTGCCGACCATCCCGACGCCCAACCTCTCACGAACTGGCTGAAGAGCCACAATCCACCGCCCTCCTATGCCGAGACCCCTTATTTCAGCATCCATGCCTTTAATTTCGTCGATGCTTCCAAACAGGGGCATTGGGTGAAATGGCGTTTCGAGCCGCGCGACGGGGCCAAGGCGCTCACCGCCGACGAAATGAAGGCGGCGCCGCCGGATTTCCTGGAGGCGAAGCTGACCGAGCGCCTGAAGAGCGGGCCGGTCGAATGGGACATGATCGTGACGCTTGGCGAGGCCGGCGACCCTACCGACAACCCGACGCTGCTCTGGCCGGCCGAGCGCCGCGAGATCAAGGCGGGCGTGCTGACGCTGGCCAAGGCGGGCGCAGGCTCGGCCGGGACCTGCGAGGACGTGATGTTCGACCCCAATCTTCTCAGCCCCGGGATCGAGGCCTCGCCTGACCCCATTCTCGCCTATAGATCACCCGCCTATGCCGTTTCACTGGGCCGGAGGCTTGAGGAAAAGAGCAAATAGCGCGACGGAAAAAACTATTTCCGGGCGACGAAGAACAGGCGCGGATAGAGCAGCAATACCCGCCCGTCGGATTGTGGCGAATAGGCCATTTCCAGCTCGCGGCGATATTGCGCGAGAAAGGCGGGAATTTCGTCCTCCTGGAGTTCATTGAGGAAGGGGCGCAAGGCCGATCCCACGAACCAGTCCACGACGGCGTCATGGCCATCGAGCGGATGGACATAAGTGGTTTGCCAGAGATCGATCGTTTGGCAATGGGGCGCGATCCAGCTGTAATAATCGTCGAGCGAACCGATGATCGCCCGCGTTTTCGCCACCCGCGCCAGACGGTCCGACCAGGGCCCGTCCACCGCCACCATGCGCATCAGGGCGTGGGCCGCATCCTGCAGCACGTTCGGCATCTGCACAGCGAGAACGCCGCCCGGATTCAGGAACGACATCAGCCGGGGCAGCAGCTTGTGATGATCTGGCGCGAAATGCAGCGCGGCGTTTGAAAATATGAGATCGACTTTTTCATCCGCCTCCCACTCCTTCAGATCCTGCTGAATGAAGCGCGCGACGGGCAGGCGCTCCCGCGCCGCCGCCAGCATATTGCCAGACGTGTCAATTCCCAGAATATCCGCGCCGCGAAAATGCAGCGTGAGCATGGAGGCGCTATTGCCCGGGCCGCAGCCGAGATCGACGATTTTCCTCGGCGCCAAGGGCGGGATGCGCGCGATCAGGTCGCGCGCCGCCTGCGCCCGCTCGCGTTCAAACTTGAGGTAAAGTTCGCAATCCCAATCGGTCATCATGGGAAATTAACGCCGCCGTCCGATATTTGTCTACTATTTTGATAGATTAAAATACCATTCAAACTTCCGCGCTGTTCAGGCCCCTGCGCCCGGCGCCCCGCGCAGCGCCATCAATCCGCGCGACGGATCATAGGCCAGGATGGCGGCGGACATGAAGACGAACGCGCAGCCCGCCGTGACCGCGAAGGCGAGCCAGTTCATCTGGCCATAGAGCGCGAAGCGAATTAGCTCGACCGCATGAGTGAAGGGATTGATCTGGCAGACATAATAGAGCGCCGGACTGCCCTCCTGCACCCGCCACAGCGGATAAAGCGCGGATGAGGCGAAGAACATCGGGAAGATCACGAAATTCATGATGCCGGAGAAATTCTCGAGCTGCTTGATGAGCGAGGACAGCAGCATGCCGAGCGCGCCGAGCATCAGCCCGACCAGGATCAGCGCCGGCAGCACGGTGAGATAGCCCAGCGGCGGCGGCTGGATGTCCCAGAACCAGGCGATGACGAGATAGGCATAGACCTGCAACACCGAGACCAGCGTGCCCGCGATGAGCTTGCCGAACAGCAGGAAAGAGCGCGGGAAGGGGCTGAGCAGCAGCACCCGCATATTTCCCATCTCGCGATCATAGACCATGGACAGGGACGACTGCATGCCGTTGAAAAGCTGGATCATCGCCATCAGGCCGGGCGTGATATAGACGTCATAGAGAACGTAGGTGTCATAGGGCGGGATGATGGAGACGCCCAGCACCTGCCGGAAGCCGGCGGCGAAAATGAACAGCCAGACCAGCGGGCGCACCAGGGCGGAGATGAAGCGCTCGCGCTGGTGCAGGAAGCGAAGGCCCTCGCGCCAGCAAATGCCCTTGAGGCAGATGAAATAAGCGGCTGGCGTCAGGCGCCGGGGCGCGGCGGCTTCGATGCTCATGCGGCGCCCCGTGTTTCAGTCTCGGCGATCAAGGCGACAAAGGCCGATCTCATGTCGGCGAGCCCGGTTTTCGCCAGCAGGTCCGTGACCTTGCCCTCGGCGCGCAATTTGCCCTTGTGCAGCACGACCACGGAATCCCCCGGCTCGATCTCGTCGGTCAGATGCGTCGCCCACAAAACGCTCATGCCCTCGCGCGCGATCAGCCCGCGCACCAGCAGGAGAATATCGGCGCGTGCGCCAATGTCGAGGCCGACGGTCGGCTCGTCCAGTACCAGCAGTCGGGGGCGATGCAGCAGGGCGCGGGCGATTTCGACCCGACGCATCTGGCCTCCGGACAGGTTGCGCACCTTGTCCTTCGCCCGGTCCGCGAGACCCACGGCTTTCAGAAGCTCGGACGTGCGTTCATCCGCTTCCTTCCGGCCGATGCCGTGGAGCGCGGCGTGATAGTAGAAATTCTGCGCCACCGACAGGTCGAGATCGAGCGTGCGCGACTGGAACACCACGCCGAGTTCCGCCAAAGCCGCGCCGGGATGGCGCGTCAGGTCGAGGCCAAGCAGGCGGATTTCGCCTTTCTGCAGGGCGAACAGCCGCGTGATGAGCGAGAACAAGGTGCTCTTGCCGGCGCCATTGAGGCCGAGCAAAACGCAGAAGGAGCCGGGCGCGACGTCGAAGCTGACGTCGTCCAGGGCCTGCCGCGCGCCGTAATGATGGCTGACATGGCGCAATTCCAGCGCGGGGATGGCTTCACTCATCTTTGCGGCGCTCATGGTTTGGGGGCGCCCGGAATGGCCAGATCCCAGGGCGATTCGCCGACCTGGATGGATTTGACCACCTTTTGCGCCGCGACGTCGATCACCGACACGTCATTGGAAATGCCATTGGTCGTCAGCAGATATTTCTCGTCGGGCGTGAAGGCGGCATGCCAGACTCGCTGCCCCACCAGCAGATATTTCAATACTTGCCGCGTCTTCACGTCCACCACGGCGATGCGGTTGGCCGGCCCCAGCGAGACGAAGGCGAGCTTGCCGTCGCGCGAAATATTGATTCCCACCGGCTGGACATTTTCCGAGCGCAGGCCTGGAACTTCGAATTTCACGCGGTCCTTGATCTTGAAGGTCGCGGAATCGACGATGACCACATCGCCGCCGATCTCCGCCGAGACCCAGACCTCGGCGCCGTCCGGGGTGAAGGCGGCCATGCGCGGCCTAGCATCCACCAGCACATTGGCCAGGGTCTTGCGCTTCGCGGCGTCGACGAAATGCGCCATGTTCGTCGTCTCGGTGGTGGCTACGATCAGCTTGCCGTCGGGGCTCACCGCCAGCCCCTCCGGCTCGACGCCGACGCGCACGCCGCCAATCCGCTCCTTGGTCGCGGCGTCGAAGAAGGTCAGGAAGTTGCTGTCTTCATTGGTGACATAGAGCGTCTTGCCATCCGGCGAAATGTCGACCCGCTCCGGATCGCGCCCCGCCGGAAAGTCCTCGACCACGGCATAAGTCTGCGGATCAATCACCGCGATCGTGTCGGAATCGCCGAGCGCGACATAGATCCTTTTATTGTCGGGGCTGACGACAATTCCGCGCGGCCTCTGGCTGACTGGAATGGTCTTTTTCACCGTCAGCGTCTCGGTGTCGATGACCGAAACGCTATTGCCCTTTTCATTGGTGACGAAGGCGTCGAAGGCGCAAGCGGGCGTCGCCGCGGCTGAGATCGCCAGAGCCAGCGCGAGGCGTTTCATTTGAAGCGGCATTTCGACTCCGGTCGATCATAGCCCAAAGTATCCAGCTCCGAGAACTGGTGCATGAAGCCTTCCTGCGGCGAGGTCGCAACGACATTGCGGCCATCGGACAGCAGGATGGGCTGGCGCAATTGCAGGTTCCAGTCGCGCAGCGTCAGCTTCTGACCCTTGAAGGCGGCGAGCGCGAAATCTTTTGAAAGGAAATATCCCTTCATCGCGGCGGCGTCATCCGCCGCATCATGAGCGGCGGCCTCGCCGATCATCCGCGCCGCCGTCCATGAATTCATGTCGAGCGGGGTCATCGGACGGCCGAACTTGCGCTCGAACCGCTGCTGCAATTGCGTCGCGCCCCATTGCTCGTTGGAGGCGTCCCAGGACGTTGGAACGAGGCCAGCCGAACCCGCCACCGGGCGCGGGTCCCAGGTGCGAAAGGGCAGATAATCGGCGAAGACCGCGTTTTCGTCGGCGGCGACCAGCACGTCATAGGCGGCCACCCCCTGGGTGAAGGTCGGGATCTGTTTCTGCACCAGCGCGACGCCGCTGTCGGAGCGCCGCGCGCCGCCGTGATCCTCGAATATACGTTCCTCGACGAATTTCGCTCCGAAGCGCGCGCCCGCGCGTTTGAGGGCGTCCGCCCAGAGCCTGTCCTCGGGATGCGAGCCGACGACGAAGAACCATTTGCGCCATTGCTTCCAGATCAGATATTGCGCCAGCGCGTCGGCAAGCATTGAGCGCGTCGGCGCGACATGGACGACATTGGCGCGGCAGAATTCCTCCCGCAGGATGTCGTCCGGCGCGCCGACATTGAAGATCAGGAGCTTGGCCGCGGCGGGAATGTCCGCTGCATTGACGAGGGCGCCCGCCGGAAGGTCGGCGATCACGAATTGAACGCCCTGCCCGGCCAGTTCGCCCAGGGCCTGCGCCGCGTCCTCGCCCGGCTTCAGGCGGCGCGTGACCAGGCTGAAGTTCTGGCCCAGGAATTCGCCGGAGGCGTTGTCGTCGTCGATCCCCGCCAGGGCGCCGGCCTCGCCGTCATTTTCCGCCGGCAGCTGTAACCGTGAAACCGCCGAGCCTTTTTCGGCGCGGCGCAAATAGCCGATGACGATTTTCCGCGCGGCGGGATCGACGGACTCGGCGGAGTTGGCGGGCTCCGCGGACTTGGCGGAATTAGATTGCGGCGCGTTCTGCGCGACAGCCGGCGCCACGCCAGCCAAGGCGACGGATGACAAGGCCAGCGAAAGCAGGACGCCCCGCAAGGCGTGGGATCGCCACGGCGAGGCGGCCGGGGCCTGGGGCCGGCGATATTTCATGTCCAAGGCGTCTCCCTGCCGCGCGGCCATTATGCAATTTTTTGTTCCGCGCCGCGAATTTAGCCGCTTGCGCGCCGGGACCGCAACAGCCGCTTCCCGGCGCCTTATGGCAATTGCGAAGCGGATCGCTTTTCCCGCCGCAACAATAAGAGTGTCACATACGCTCTTTTTCATGTCACATAGCGGCCATGCCGCGCAAAACCGATCTTGGGACGGAATGGATGAAGCTGCTCTGGCCGGGCGTTTTTGCGGCGGAGGCGGGCGCCTTTCTCGCACGCGGGATGCTGGAGGGACTACGCGCGCCGCCCGAGCCAATGCCGCAACGCGAGGCGGTCTGGGCGACGCCGAACGAGATCGTCCTGCAACTGGATTCGGCGCGCCTGCGCCGGTTTGGTCCGGCGCCCAAGCGCCAAGGGTCCAAGTGGCACGGGCCGCGCCCTGTTCTGGTCTGCGCGCCCTTTGCCCTGCATGACGCGCGCATCGCCGATCTCTGCGAAGGCCACAGCCTCATTGCGAGCTTGCTCGCCGGCGGCGGTCCGGTCTATCTCGTCGAATGGCTTTCGGCTGGACGGACGCAGGCCTTTCGCCGCATCGACGATTACCTGTCCGACCTCAATGTCATGGTCGATGAGATCGGGACGCGCTGCGATTTCGTCGGTATGTGCCAGGGCGGCTGGCTGGGCCTGATCTATGCGGCGCGCTTCCCGGCCAAGGCGGGCCGGCTTGTCGTCGCCGCCGCGCCGGTCGACACCCATATCGTCGATTCGCCTCTGTCCGCCCTCGCGCGCTCGACGCCGATGGAAACCTTTCACGAGCTGGTGGAACTCGGCGAGGGTCTTGCCTGCGGTTCGCGGGCCCAGCGATTATGGGGCCTGATGGCCGAAACTCCAGAGCAGATTCACGACCTGTTGCAGAGCGATCTCCCGCTCGATTCCGAGCGTTTCGCCGCCCAGGCGGATCTGTTCCAGGCCTGGAGCGAGAGCCCGCTCGACCTGCCGGGCGTCTATTATCTCGAAGTGGTCGAAAGGCTCTACAAGGGGAACCAGCTCGCACGCGGCGAATTCGTCGCCCTCGGCAAGAAGATCGACCTTCACGACATTCGCCGCCCGCTCTTCCTGATCGCCGCGCGCGACGACGAGGTCACGGCGCCGGAGCAGACACTCGCTTGCGCTCGCCTGGTGGGGACGCCCGCGAAGTCGATCCGCGAGGTCATCGTCCCCGGCGGCCATCTTCATCTGTTTCTCGGAAGTCGCGCGCTGGAAGGGCTTTGGCCGGACGTGACCGCCTGGCTCGGCGCTCCCTGAGTCGGCTCAGCGTTTGGCCAGCAGGTCGCGAATTTCCTCGAGCAAGACTTCCTCTCGCGGCGGCGGAGCCGGCTCGGCGGGCGCTTCCGCCTTGGTCGCCGCGATCTTGTTGACGGCGCGAATAAGAAGGAACAAAGCGAAGGCGACGATCAGGAAATTCAGCAGGGCGGTCAGGAACGCGCCATAGCCGAAGGCCGCGCCGACCTTCTTGGCGTCGGCATAGGCTGGATGATTGGCGATGTTGGTGCTGAGCGCGATGTAATAATTGGAGAAGTCGAGATTGCCGGGCGTGACCGCTCCGATGATCGGCATGATCAGGTCGTCCACCAGCGAACTGACGATCTTGCCGAAAGCCGCGCCGATGACGACGCCGACGGCAAGGTCCAGCGCGTTGCCGCGCATGGCGAATTTTTTGAATTCTTCGAACATGCCGATACAATCCCCCTGTCCGGCGCGCCATATCAGCGCTTCGACAAGCTAAGCCGAGCCCGCGCTTATGGTCAATGCGCGGAAAAACGATGAAAGTCGCCGGATTGGAACGGCGCCAGGAGCCTCATGCCGCCGAGCTGGATCAATATAGTTCTGACGTTGCTGTATTTTCTCGGCCTGCTGGCGCTGGCGGTCTATGCCGACCGTCATGCCCGGCGTTTCTCGGGCAGGACGCAGCGCCGGATCGTCTATGCGCTGGGGCTGTGCGTCTATACGACGTCCTGGACTTTCTTTGGCTCGGTTGGTCTCGCTTCGTCCAACGGTCTCGATTTTCTGCCGATCTATATCGGCCCCATGCTGGTGTTCGGGTTCGGCTGGCCGGTGGTCGCGCGGGTGGCGCGGATCTCCCGCGCGCAGAACATCACCTCGATCGCGGATTTCCTCGCCGCGCGCTATGGCAAATCGGAGGCCGTCGCCGCCGTTGCGGCGATCATCGCGGTCATCGGGCTCATTCCCTATATCGCCTTGCAGCTCAAGGCCATTTCCGCGACCCTCGTCATCGGCCTCGGCCATGCCGCGCCCTTCGATCCGCCCCCGCCATCGGCGTGGCCGGACAGGTTCGCCTTTGGCGTGGCGATTTTGCTTGCGCTCTTTGCCATGGCCTTCGGCACGCGGCGCGTGGACGCCGGCGAGCACCAGAACGGCCTGATGGTCACCATCGCGGCTGAATCGGTCGCCAAGCTGCTCGCCTTTCTCGTCGTCGGCGCTTTCGTCGTCTGGTGGATGTTCGACGGTCTGGGCGACCTTTTCCAGCGCGCCGCCTCCAGCCCACGCATCCGCGCCGTGCTCGCCGCTCCGCCCGATCTCTCGGTCTGGGTCACGCTGACTCTGCTCTCCAGCGGCGCGATGATGCTGCTGCCCCGGCAATTCCATGTCGCCGTCGTGGAAAACCGCGACGAGAGCGACATCCCCTCCGCCGCGGTGGTCTTTCCGCTCTATCTGCTGGCGATCAATTTCTTCGTCGTGCCGCTCGCCATCGCCGGGCTGATCCTGTTTCCCGACGTGCTGGACCGCGACGTCAGCGTCATGGCTTTGCCGATCGACGCCGAGAACGGCCCGATTACGCTCATCGCCATGCTCGGGGGTCTTTCCGCCGCGACCGCCATGGTCGTTGTCGAGTCGGTCGCGCTTTCGATCATGGTGTCGAACAATCTCGTGCTGCCGCTGTTGCTGCGGGTTGGCCGCTGGCGGAATGGAAGGGCGCGGCTGGTCGCGGAAGGCGAAGCCGGCCGCCGCATCCTGCGCGTTCGGCGCGCCGCCATTCTCGTCGTCCTGCTGCTCGCCTTCGGCTATTACCGGCTAACGGGCGAGACGCTGCTCGCCTCGATCGGAATTCTGTCCTTCGCCTGCGTCGCGCAATTCGGTCCCGCCTTCGTTGGCGCCCTGGTCTGGCGGCGCGGCACGGCTCTTGGCGCCATCGCCGGCCTGATCACCGGCGCGACCATCTGGGCCTTCATGCTGCTCGCGCCTTCGCTCGACGCCGGCGTGATGCAGAGGATCATCGCCGCCGCGCAGTTCCCGCCACGGCCCGACCTGCCCTCGCCCGATATTTTCAACCTTCAGATGTCCTCGCTGGTTCGCGGCGTGTTCTGGAGCCTGCTGGGCAACAGCCTCGCCTATGTCGCCTTCTCGCTGGTGCGCCGGCCAACGCCGATCGAACGCCTGCAGGCGGATATTTTCGTCGGCAAGAACGCCGCGCCCATGGCGCAGGCGTTCCGGCTCTGGCGCACCAGCGTCACCGCCGCCGAAGTCGAGGCCACCGTCGCGCGCTATCTCGGCGCGCAACGCACGCGCGAGGCCTTCGAAAATTTCTGCATCGGCCGGGGCCACGCCTATGATCCGCGCGCGGAAGCCGATATCCACTTGCTTCGCCTGTCCGAGCATCTGCTGGCTTCGGCCATCGGCGCGGCGTCGTCCCGCCTCGTGCTGTCCCTGCTGTTGCGGCGGCGCAATGTTTCAAGCGCGGCGGCGCTGCGGCTGGTCGACGACGCCTCCGCCGCCCTGCTCTATAATCGCGACATTCTGCAACATGCGCTGGATTTCGCGCGCCAGGGCATTTCCGTCTTCGATCCCGATCTCCGCATGACCTGCTGGAACCGCGAATTCCGCGACATGTTCGATCTGCCCGGGAATTTCACCCGCACCGGCGTCGCGCTCGACGACATTCTGCGCTTCAACGCCGAGCGTGGCCTCTATGGCGACGGCCCGGTCGACGAACTGGTCGCCGGGCGCCTGGAGCGGCTTACCAACACCGAGCCGTTCCGCGTGCCGCTTGCGACTTCGGGCCGGGTCATCGAGACGCGCTCGGCTCGCATGCCCGATGGCGGGCTCGTCGTCACTTATACCGACGTGACCGACCAATTCGCCGCCGAACAGGCGCTGGAGGCCGCCAATGAATCGCTGGAGCGGCGCGTGCGCGAGCGCACCGAGCAGCTCACGCGGCTCAATGGCGAACTGGCGCGCGCCAAGGCGGAGGCCGAAGAGGCCAATATTTCCAAAACGCGCTTTCTCGCCGCCGCCGGCCACGACATATTGCAGCCGCTCAACGCCGCCAGGCTCTATTCCGCGACCATGATGCAGCGCGCCGCCGCCGGCGCCCCTGCGGGCGAAACCGGAGCGCTCGCGCGCAATGTCGATTCTGCGCTCGAAGCGGTGGAGGATATTTTCTCCGCCTTGCTGGAAATGTCGCGCCTGGACGCCGGCGCGATGAAGGTGGAATTGAGCAATTTCCGCGTGGACGATTTGTTCCGCCAGCTCAGGATCGAATTCGCGCCTCTGGCCGAAAAAAAGGGCCTCAAGCTGACCTTCATGCGCTGCTCGCTGGCCGTGCGCTCCGATCCTCGACTCCTGCGGCGCCTGCTGCAGAACCTGATCTCGAACGCGCTCAAATATACCCGCGAGGGCCGTGTTCTGGTCGGCGCGCGGCATTTGCGCGGCAAGGTCCGGCTGGAGGTATGGGACACCGGCATGGGCATCGCCGCCGAGAAACAGAAACGCGTGTTCCGCGAGTTCGAACGGCTGGAGACGGCGGGCGCAGAGCCAGGGCTTGGTCTCGGCCTCTCCATCGTCGAGCGCATGGCCCGCGTGCTCGGCCACCCGATCACATTGCGTTCCGCGCCTGAAAAAGGTTCGGTCTTCGCAGTCACGGCCCCGATTGCCGCGCCGCCGCCGCTGGTCGCCAGCCGCGACGCGCGGCCCGCGACCGCCACGCGCCAGTCGCCGCTCATCAACATGACGGTGGTGGCGATCGATAATGACAAGCTGATCGCCGACGGGATGCGCTCGCTGCTCTCCGCCTGGGGCTGCGCGCCGATTGTCGCCGCCAACCACCGCGAGGCTTTGGCGGAGCTCGCGCGCCAGAAGCGCGCGCCCGACGCCATTCTCGCGGATTTCCATCTCGACGAGGGCGACGGCGTGGACGCCATTGTCGCGCTGCGCTGGAAATTCGGTCCGGGCGTTCCGGCCGCGTTGATCACCGCCGACCGCTCGGACGAGATGCGAGAGCGCGCGACCGCGAAGGACTTGATGGTGCTCAACAAGCCGCTCAAACCGGCGATATTGCGCGCCCTGCTCGCACAATGGCGCGCGGCGGCGGCGCCCGTTACGCAGGACTGAAGTCAAGGCTCACAGGTGAAAACCTGTGAGCCTTCGCCAGGGTATGAGCGGCCGCACAGCCGCGATCAGGACGACTTTTTCGCTTCGAGAACAGCCTCGACACGGGCGTGGAACGCGCAGACGCGCGGCGCGATTTCCTTGCGGAAGCGCGAGCCGTTGAACACGCCGTAATGGCCGACGTCCTTCTGCACATAATGTATGCGCATATCGTCGGGAATATTAATGCAGAGATCCTGCGCCGCCTCGGTCTGGCCAACGCCCGAAATATCGTCCTTTTCGCCTTCGACCGTCATGAGCCCGACGCGGCGGATCGCGGCGGGCTCGACCGGGTATTCGCGATGTTTCATCTGGCCCTTGGGCAGGGAGTGATGCACGAAAACCGTGTCGATGGTCTGGAGGTAGAATTCCGCGGTCAGGTCCATCACCGCAAGATATTCGTCATAAAATTCGCGGTGCTTTTCCGCCGAGTCGCCATCGCCCTGGACGAGATGGTTGAACATTTCATAATGGGCGTTGACGTGGCGATCGAAATTCATCGCCATGAATCCGGACAGTTGCAGGAAGCCTGGATAGACTTCGCGGCCGACGCCCGGATAGGGGAAGGGCGCGACATGGATGCAATTGCTGCGGAACCATTGCGGCCCGCGCTTCTCGGCAAGCTTGTTCACAGCCGTAGGGCTGCGGCGCGTATCGATCGGACCGCCCTTGAGGGTCATCGAGGCGGGAACATGGGGATTGTTCTCCGCTTCCATGCGCGCCATGGCGGCCAGCACCGGAACGGAGGGCTGGCAGACCGCGAGCAGGTGAACCGGGGAATGCCCCGACTTGCTTAGGAACTCAGACATTTCGATGACGTAATCGATATAATCGTCGAGATCGAAACGTCCGAGGCTCAGCGGGACGAGCCGCGCGTCAACCCAGTCGGTGATATAGACGTCATGGGTTTGCAGGAAGGTCTCGACGGTGCCGCGCAGCAGCGTCGCGTAATGGCCCGACATGGGCGCGACGATCAGCAGTCGCGACTGATGCGGGGCGTTCAGCGGCAGATGGCGCTTGAAATGCACCATCTGGCAGAACGGCCGAATCCAGACGATCTCCTGCTCGACCGCGACCTCCTGGCCGGCGACGACCGTCTTGTCGATGCCAAAGGCGGGCTTGCCGTAGCGGCGGGTCACGCGCTCGAACAATTCCGCCGAGGCCGCGAGATTGCGGCCGATGGCCGTGTAGGAGAATGGATTGACCGGATGCTTGAACGCGATGCGGGTAAAATCCGAAAGCGCGCGCGCCGGAGCCATGGCTAATTGAGCCATCTCAAAGAAATGATACGCATGCCGGTTCATCTTGCCATCACTCTCCCCTCCGGCGCCGGCTCAAGTCGGCGCGCGGATGAACAGCATCGCGGGTTACCCCTGAATGCGAACCGCGAAGTGTAGAAGAAAGCCGCGTCCGTAGCAAAGTCACCTCACTTAATGCTTTAGGAGGAGGACGAAAAACCTATTGTTTGCGGATCGAAAACAATTTGCGCTGGCGCCAGCTAAGGTTTGGGCGGCCAGATATGAAGCAATGCTCTGGCCCCGGCGCGCGGCAGCCGCTATTATGGCGGCCGAGGGAGAGTTTTATGTCGCAAGTGAAGGTCGCCATCGTTCCGGTCACGCCGTTTCAACAGAACTGCACGATCCTGATCTGCGAGGCGACCAAGAAGGCTGCGGTGGTCGATCCCGGTGGCGACGTGCCGCTGATTCGACGCGCCATCGAACAGACCGGCGCGCAGGTCGAGAAGATCTTCCTCACCCATGGCCACGCCGATCACGCCGGCGGCGCTGCGGAACTGCGGGAAATCCTTGGCGTCCCGATCGAGGGGCCGCATATCGCCGACAAGTTCCTGCTCGACAGCCTCGAAGCCGCTTCGGCGCGCTTTGGTTTCGCCTGCCGCAACGTGTCTCCGGATCGTTGGCTGGAAGAGGGCGACACGACCGTCTTCGGCGAGGCGAGCCTCGACGTGCGATTCTGCCCGGGCCATACGCCGGGCAGCGTCGTTTTCATCAACGAACCCATGCAATTTTGCCTCGTCGGCGACGTATTGTTCGAAGGCTCGGTCGGCCGCACCGATCTCCCCGGCGGCGACCACGCGACCCTCATGAAGTCGATCAAGACGAAACTGCTGACCCTCGACGACGCCATGACCTTCATCAGCGGCCACGGCCCTCTCAGCACGATCGGCGCCGAAAGGCTGCACAACCCATTTCTTCAGCAACTGGCCTGATCTCGCGTCTGCGAGCCGGGCGGAAAGAAATCTCCCATGCCTCTTTGCAATCTTCTCGTTCACCTCGACAGCGGCGAGCGCACTGCGGCGCGACTCAAACTCGCCGCTGACATCGCCCGCGCGCAAAACGCCAGACTGACCGGCCTGTTCGCCCAGACTGCTCAGGCCCATCAGATCGGCCTGGTCGCGGAATGGCCGCCGCACGACTATGCCGAAGCCGCCAAGGCCAGCCGCGCCGGTTTCGCCGCCGCGACCGCCGGCCTCGACGCAGAATGGCAGGACCTCAACCGAGGCGATGAGGGCGAAGTCGTCAGGCTGGCGACCGATTTTGCGCGCCATTTCGACTTGATCGTGCTCGGCCAGCGCGCATCCGACGATTCCTTGACCCCGCCCGACTTCGCCGAGCAATTGATCATCAATGCCGGGCGCCCGGTGCTGGTTCTGCCCTTTGCCGGGACGTTCGGCCAGGTCGGGACGCGGCCGGTCTTCGCCTGGTCCGATTCGCGCTCATCGGCGCGCGGCTTTTATGACGGCATGATGCTGGCCGCCCCGGCCGCCGAAGCGCTCGTCGTCGGTCTTTCCAAGCCCGAAGACGCCCAGGGCTTCGCCTATCAGAAGGAATCATTGCGCCTTGCCGTCGCGCAACTCGCGGCGCACAAGATTTCCGCGCTGCCGGAACAGCTCGCTTTGAGCGAAATCGGCCTCATGGACGCTCTGCTCAACCGCGCGGCCGACCATGGCGCCGATCTTCTGGCGATCGGCGCCTTCGGCGGCGGCGGCTATCCTCTGTTCTCGCGCGGCAGCGGGTCGCGCTACATGCTCAAGCACATGACCCTGCCGGTGCTGTTCTCGCATTGAGATCCAACAAAAAAAGCCCCGCGCGAGCGGGGCTTTTTGCTGGCCTCAGGCCTGCGTCATTCGCAGACGCGGATGCGGCGGCGGCCAATGTAA
This sequence comes from Rhodoblastus sp., assembly GCF_019449565.1. Lineage (GTDB taxonomy): Bacteria > Pseudomonadota > Alphaproteobacteria > Rhizobiales > Beijerinckiaceae > Rhodoblastus. Next base: position 72,711 of record NZ_JAGRPM010000081.1, read on the forward strand.
TTGCCCCAGTCGTCATAGACCGGGCGACGCTCGACCCAGCACCCGCCGCCGTAAGCAGGAGCGGCGTAATAAGGGCCATTTGCCGCGCCAGCCGCGGCGGCGCCGAGCGCCATGCCGCCAAGGACGCCAGCGGCGACGGCCGGACCGGCGTTATAGCCACCGCCGCAGCCCCAGCCGTTGCACCAGGCTGCGGCAGGCGTCGCAAAGGCGGCGCTCAGCGAGAGCGCGGCCAATGCCGCGACCGCGGTCGATTTCAGTGAAATGGTCATATTCGCTCTCCTCACGAAAAGGTTGCTTCCCGGCGCAAAAGCTTGTTGAAGCCAAATTGCGCGCAACCGGCTGAATGGTTTCTGAACAGATTGTGGCGCATTCCGTTCCCTTTTTCCAGTCGAATGGGGCAATAGCATGGTCGTGACCGGCTCTTCCGGCGATCTCGCCGCCGACCGCCGCTACCAATGGGCCGTCGGCGCGCTGGAATCGCGCGATTTCGAGGCCGCGCGCGATCTTTTCGCGCAGGCGCTGGAACTGGCCCCTGACTGGGCGCCCGGCTGGCGCGGCCTCGGCGAGGCGCTGGAGGCGCTGCAGAGGCGCGATGAAGCCGTCGCCGCCTTTCGCAAGGCCCTGGCGCTGGACCCCGCCGACATTGGCGGCGCCGGCCTGCATCTCGCCTTTCTGACCGGGGAAAGCCCCGCGACGGCGCCGCGCGCCTATGTGAAGACCCTGTTCGATCAATATGCGGCGAAATTCGACCGTCATCTGGTGGAGGCGCTCGCCTATCGCGGGCCGGAGATCCTCGACGCCGCCCTCTCGCGCGCCGCGCCCGGCCGCATCTTCGCCCATGCGCTCGATCTTGGCTGCGGCGCCGGCCTGTTCGGAGCGGCCTTTCGGGGCAAGGCGAAGCGCCTCACCGGAATCGATCTCTCGCCCGCCATGATCGAACAGGCGCGCGGCAAGGGAATTTATGACCGCCTGTTCGCCGCGGACCTGCTCGACTTTCTCTCCGCCGAGCCGGTGCGCAGCGCCGATCTGGCGGCGGCGGCGGATGTTTTCGTCTATATCGGCGACCTCGCGCCGGTGTTCGCCGCCGTTTCGCGCGTTCTGGAGCCGGGCGGTCTGTTCGCCTTTACCGCGCAAAGCCAGGAACATGACGGCTATCGCGTCGGCGCCGACATGCGATTCTCTCACAGCGAAGCCTATCTGCGCGCCTGCGCGGCGCCGTCGGGCTTTGCGACGCTTGAGCTAGCCCCCGCCGTCACCCGCAAGGATCGCGGCGCGGACGTGCCGGGATGGTCTGTCGTCCTGCGTAAAATCTAGGCTTATCGGGCGTCTGGACCGCCAAGCGTGGCGGCTCTATGGTTGCAGGGCAAAAAGTCCAAAATACGGGATTCGCCCATGAAAAAAGTTTATCCAGACGCCAGTTCCGCCATGGCCGGACTGGTGAAGGACGGCATGGTTCTGATGGCTGGCGGCTTCGGCCTGTGCGGCATCCCCGAGGCCCTGATCGAAGCGGTCAAGGAATCTGGCGCGAAGAACCTCACATTCATCTCCAACAATGCCGGGGTGGACGGCATCGGCCTTGGCGTGCTGCTCGCGACCCGCCAGGTCAAGAAGATGATTTCGTCCTATGTCGGCGAGAACAAGCTGTTCGCGCAGCAATATCTCGGCGGCGAGCTGGAGATCGAATTCAACCCGCAGGGGACGCTCGCCGAGCGCATCCGCGCCGGCGGCGCGGGCATCCCGGCCTTCTTCACCAAGACCGGCTATGGCACCCTGGTCGCCGAGGGCAAGGAAACCCGCGCTTTCAACGGCGAGAATTACGTGATGGAGACGGGGCTGGTCGCAGACGTCTCGATCGTTCACGCCTGGAAGGGCGACACCGAGGGCAATCTCATCTTCCGCAAAACGGCGCGCAATTTTAACCCGATGATGGCGACCGCCGGCAAGATCACCGTGGCCGAGGTCGAGCACCTGTTCAAGGCGGGCGAATTGAACCCCGACGAGATCCACACTCCCGGCATTTACGTGCAGCGCATCGTCCACGTTTCGAACCCGACCAAACATATCGAGCAGCGCACCACGCGCAAACACACCAGCCCGGCGGCGGCCGCGGGAGGAGAAGTCTGATGGCCTGGACACGCGATCAAATGGCCGCCCGCGCGGCGAAAGAGCTGCGCGACGGCTTTTATGTCAATCTCGGCATCGGCATTCCGACGCTGGTCTCCAATTTCATCCCCGACGGCATGAGCGTGCAGCTGCAAAGCGAGAACGGCATGCTCGGCATGGGTCCCTTCCCCTATGAGGGCGAAGAGGACGCCGACCTGATCAACGCCGGCAAGCAGACCATCACGGAATTGCCGACGACAAGCTATTTCTCCTCCGCCGATTCCTTCGCCATGATTCGCGGCGGCCATATCGACCTGTCGATCCTGGGCGCGATGCAGGTCGCCGAGAACGGCGACCTCGCCAACTGGATGATTCCGGGCAAGATGGTGAAGGGCATGGGCGGCGCGATGGACCTCGTCGCCGGCGTCAAGAAGGTCGTGGTGGTGATGGAGCATGTCGCCAAGGACGGCGCCAAATTCCTCCATAAATGCAACCTGCCTTTGACCGGCTCGCATGTCGTCGACCTGCTCATCACCGATCTCGGCGTGTTCTCCATCGACAAGCACGGCAATGGCGGCGCCAAGCTGATCGAACTCGCCGATGGCGTGACTGTGGAAGAGATCAAGTCCAAGACGGAAGCGACATTTACCGTCGCGCTGTAAATACAACCTGGACGACGCGCCGACCGTGGCGCGTCGTCCAACAGGACGCAAGAAGCTGGGGCGGCATGACCTTTCCCCTCTATGTCTTCGACGCTTACGGCACACTGTTCGATGTGCATTCGGCCGTCGCCCGGCACGGCGATCTCGTTGGACCGCAAGCCGCGCGCCTGTCCGAACTCTGGCGCATGAAGCAGCTGGAATATACCTGGACGCGCAGCTTGATGGGCGCCTATCGCGATTTCGACGCCCTGACCGAAGAGGCGCTGGACTTCGCCGCCGCCCGCTGCGGCGGCATTTCCCCACAAGCGCGCGCGGCCCTGCTGGAAGCCTATGAAACGCTCGACGCCTTTCCGGACGCCGCCCCGGCCCTGAAAGCCCTGCGCGATCGCGGCGCGAAAACGGTGATTCTCTCCAATGGCACGCCCCGCGCGCTCTCGCGCGCCATCGCTTCCGCTGGCTTGCAGGATCTGCTCGACGAATCGCTTTCCGCTGATTTTCTGGGCCGCTTCAAGACCGCGCCGGAAATCTACCGGTTGGTGGGTGCGCGCTATGGCATTGAGCCCCAACAGGTCTCGTTCCAGTCGTCCAATCGTTGGGACATCGCGGGCGCGACGAAATTCGGCTTCCGCACCGTCTGGGTCAACCGCGCCGGAGCGCCCGACGAATATCGCGACCTGCTGCCTGCGCGCGTCATTGCGACGCTATCGGAGCTCTGACTCGCCAGAGGCGTGATCAGGCAAAAAAAGAGGCCGCTGGTCGAACCAGCGGCCCAAGTCTAGGGAGGAAACGCCCAAGGAGGGCTGCAGCACAAGCACCGCTTGCGCTACGGTTTTGAATTTATGTTGCGGCGCACAAATAGTCAAGGCGATTTTTATTGCGCCGCATCATAAATTTTGCAGGCGTCGCGGCGCCCTGGAAAAACTCTGCCAAATCAAAGGGTCATCGGGGAACTTTGCCCGAACTTGCGCGTTCAGGCCGATGAAACGACCGCTAACGGCTCGCCCAGGCGCGGGGTTTGGCGGACCAAAACGACAAGCAGCGCCGGACGTCGCCGCCTCGAGGAGGCCGCCATGTCCTTTGGAACCTTGTTGATCGCCGCCTTGATTCTCGCCTTCTTCGCGACGCTGCCGACCTGGCCGCATTCGTCGCGATGGGGCTATCATCCCAGCCTGTTCGTGGGCGCGCTCATTCTCGCCGCCGCCCTGTTCACGAAAATCGGCTGAATTTATTGCGCGACGCGGTAATCCTCAGTCGGACCGCCGCGATTGAGCATGATCGCGCGCTCGGCGCCGGAGGCGTCGCGCCATTTGGCGCGGCATTGCTCCATGCCGCACAAAACTTCCGGAAAACGATGCATCGGCTTGCCATTGGCGAGCTTCAAACCATAGCCGGTGTTGGGCTTCCATCCTTCGGCCAGCAATTGCGGGCGCAATTCCTGATAGGGCGTTCCCATGGCGATATTGGCGGCCTCGGCGGCATCGATTCGCGCGCCGGCCAGAGTCATGACGCCAAAAATCGCGAGAACATTCCAGAACTTAGCGCACATAGCCGCCTCCAATGCCCGTCCTACCGTAGATCAGCGCAGAAAGCCTGAATTTTCGCGCAGGCTTTGGCAAGAGCCTCGTTGGACGTGGCGTAGCTGACGCGGAAATTCGGCCCCATGCCGAAGGCCGAGCCCTGCACCACCGCGACACCCTGCTCTTCCAGCAACGCCGTGACGAAATCCACATCCGTCTCGATCTTCCTGCCGCCCGCCGAGGTCCTGCCCAGCGCCTCGGCGCAGGACGGATAGACATAGAAGGCGCCCTCGGGCCGATGGGCTGAGAGGAACTTCGACTGGTTCAGCATGGAGACGACGAGATCGCGTCGGCCCTCGAAGATTTTGCGGCTCTCGGCGATGAAATCCTGCGGACCGTTCAGCGCCTCGACCGCCGCCCATTGCGCGATGGAGCAGGCGCCCGAGGTCTGCTGCCCCTGGATCATGTCCATGGCCTTGATGAGCTTGTCCGGCCCCGCCGCGTAGCCGATGCGCCAGCCAGTCATGGCATAGGACTTGGAGACGCCGTTCATGGTCAGCGTACGGTCGTAAAGCGCGGGTTCGACCTGCGCCGGCGTCGTATAGACGAAATCGCCATAGACCAGATGCTCATACATGTCGTCGGTCAGCACCCAGACCTGCGGATGGCGCAGCAAAACGTCGGTGAGCGCCTTCAGTTCGTCGCGCGTATAGGCCGCGCCGGATGGGTTGGACGGCGAATTGAAGATCACCCATTTTGTGCGCGGCGTGATCGCCCGCTCCAGCGCCTCGGGCTGCAGCTTGTAGGAATCCTCGGACCGCGTCTCGACAATGACGGCATTGCCGCCGCAGAGCGCGACGATCTCGGGATAGGACACCCAATAGGGCGCCGAGACGATCACCTCATCGCCCGGATTGAGGCTGGCCATCAGCGCGTTGAACAGGATCTGCTTGCCGCCGGTGCCGACGATGCAGCTTGTCGGTTTGTAGTCCAGCCCGTTCTCGCGCTTGAACTTTTGCGCGATGGCCTCGCGCAGCGGGACGATTCCGGCCACCGGGCCATATTTGGTCTCGCCGCGCCGGATCGCGTCAATCGCCGCCGCCTTGATATTGTCCGGCGTGTCGAAATCCGGCTCGCCGACGGAAAGGCTGATGATCTCGCGGCCCTGCGCCTTCAGCTCGCGCGCTTTTTGCGTCACGGCGATGGTGGCGGAGGGTTTTACACGAGAGAGCGCGTTGGCGAGAAAGCCCATTTTTATGCCCTTGCGGTTGCGGTTTGGCGCGGGACCATAGTGCGGAGCGTGAAAAAGGGAAGGCCGAATTTCGGCGGCCGCCCTGCGTTCGCCGCGTGACGCGCAAAAGCGAAGCCAGGACGAAAAGCTTTGGCAAGTTTTCTCGGCCAGAATGGAGTCATGAACAAGCCCGCCTCCTTCGGCCGCCGAGGCTCCGCCGCACCAAAACACGCCGCGCCGGTTCAGGCCCTCGGCGGCGATCTCGCGCTGACGCCCGAGCAGCGCGCCTATCTGTTCGGCGCCGAAGCCGCGCCAGTCGAGGAGGCCCCCGCCGCCAAGGTCCATGTTCGCCACGCCGGCTTCATCGCCTGCGCCGCGACCACCGCGCTGGTCGCCGCACTCACTCTTCTCGGCAAGCCGCATGACACGGTCGCTGCTTTGCCGCCGCAGCTGGAGGAACAGGCCAAGGCCGTCTTCCAGCTCGCCGGAAGCTGGTTCACGCCGCTTGCGCTGGCCTGGTCGATTTTCGTCATCGCCTCCAATCTCGCCGCCAATCTCTGGCTGACCCAGAAATTCTGCGGCTGGCGGAACTGGTCAGGATTTCCCGCCTTTTCGCTCATCGGCGCAGCGACGAGCGTCGCCGTCGCCTTCGCCACGGGGGTGATCGGCCTGGGCGAAACCGAGATCGGCTATGCGATGGAGGCCGTTTCGGGCGGCGGAGTCGCGGCGCTTTATCGCCTGCTGGCGGGACGGCGGTCATTCTTATAGTGGCGTGCTTGGCCGACGACGGCATTCGTTCGAGGGGGACATTTCCGGCGTCACCGGCGGACGCCTCATGTCGACCCGATGCCGACGATCAGCAAATCGATGGAACGCCCCCTGTAGCTCATTAAGCGGTAGTCTGCGCGCGGGAATAAATTACCGGCGCCATTTTCCCTTGGTGTAACTTTCGAGAAAATTCCATGCGTCCATTCTAGGAAAATATGTCGGACCCGTCCGAACCTCCTCGAGTGCAGCGATCGCTCGTTCGGGGAAGGGCTTGAGGAGAAATGCAGCGGCGACAACTCTTATCCCCTGATCGGGGTCATCAAGCAGAGGGACCAACGCAAGACGACCTTCTGCCCCAAAGCAATCGAGGGCCTCAATGATTTTGCTGGTGTGTTTCACCTCTACTTTTTGTTTCCTAAAATTCTCATCGTCGCACGCAGAATAATATGTCATCGCCGATTGTTTTAATTCTTCGACAAGGTCGGGGATTGCTGGTTGAGACCCTTTAATCGCCATAGACATCAGTCTCCCACGAGTATCCCGATTTTCTGCAGGACGCTTATTCCCGCGTTCCATTTGTCGTCAAAGCTAGCGCCATCGAGGCTAGCACGACGTGAGGAGCCATCGAACTCGAGAAGCGTTCGAGAATATTCCGCGTTGACCTCCTCATGCAAAAGTTTCGGAATTCGAACGATATTCGCTGTCGATTGCAGTTGGCTTTCCGGAATGTCGCCCCTCGCGCTCTGCTCAACGATGTGGTGATATTCGTAGCCGTCGCCGGCCGGACCAAAATATTTGCCGAGATCAATCTTCTTGAACTCGCTGAATGACGAAAACGCCTTCTCATCAGGACTGACGCGCAGTTGTTCGAGGCTATAGGGGCCTTTTTGAACAAATTCGATCGCGGCGTCGGCATCCCGTTTCAGGGCA
>NZ_JAGRPM010000082.1 GCF_019449565.1 Rhodoblastus sp.
GGATCTCTATGATCTGCCCCCGCGCGAGCTGAAGAAGATCCCGACGGTGTGCGGCTCGCTGCGCGAGGCGCTCGTGAGCCTCGACAAGGACCGCGCCTTCCTGAAGGCCGGCGACGTGTTCAACGACGACTTCATCGACGCCTATATCGAGCTGAAGATGCAGGACGTGATGCGCACGGACATGACCCCGCATCCGGTCGAGTTCGACATGTATTATTCCTACTGAGCCGCAAGCTCAGGAAAGCGCGAAGGGCGGCCGCAAGGCCGCCCTTTTCGTTTGCGCCGTCCGCGCTGGCGTAGGCGCGACGCCACGTCGCCGCCACAAACAAGGGCGGCGACGCGGGACAGGTTTTGCTGTGGCGGAAAAAATCTCAAGCGGCGTCGCCGGCTGCGATCTTGGCGCGGCCGACCGCAAGCGTGAAGACAAGGCTCAAGCCCAGAAGGAGCGCGGCGAGGCCATAGCTGCCGCCCGGACTGCGTCCGCCCGCGATCTCCCAGGACAGAATCTGGGTATAGGCGATCGGGCCGATCATGCCGGAAATGCCGCGCAAGCTGGCGATAGCGCCCTGGACCGTCCCTTGCTCGCTCACGCCGGCCAGCCGCGTCGCCAAGGCCTGAAAAGCCGGTCCGGCAAGCCCCCAAAGCGCGACCAGCGGCAGCGCCGCGATGAAGACGGTCCCGTTCGGCGCGAGCGCGTAGGCGACGAAGCCCGCGACGCCGCAGGCGAGCCCGAACATGGCCGTCGGCAATTCGCCGAATTTCTTGACCGACTGCCGGACCAGGCCCGCGGCGACAATGGTCTGGGCGAGCCCGACCAAAGCGAGCACCTCTCCGGTGGTGCGGGCGTCCCAATGATAGCGGTAGCTGGTGTAGAGCACGAAGATGCTCGGCAGCGAGTCATGGGCGAGATAGGACAGGAAGATCGCGGCGGACAGCAGCGCAAGCGCCGGCTCGCGGCCGAGGAAGCGCAGGGAGCCGAGGACATGCGCCGTCTTCCAGACGATGCTCTTGGTGCGGTTCTCCGGCGCCAGCGATTCCGGCAGGACAAAAAAGCCGTAACAGGCGTTGAGCAGGCTGAAGCCGGCGGCGGCCCAGAACGGCAGGCGCAGGTCGATCTGGCCAAGATAGCCGCCAATGGCCGGCCCGAGCACGAAACCGAGGCCAAAGGCCCCGCCGAGCATGCCGAACCGCGCGGCGCGCTTATCGGCGGGGGTGATGTCGGCGATATAGGCGCCGGCGGTGGAAAAACTGGCCGAGGCCGCGCCGGAAATCAGCCGGCCCAGGAACAGCCAGCCGAGAGTCGGCGCGAGCGCCATCACGACATAATCCAGCCCGAGGCCGATATTCGACAACAATACGACCGGCCGCCGTCCGAAACGGTCGGACAGCGAGCCCAGCACCGGCTGGAAGACGAATTGCATAAAGGCCCAGGCGATGCCGAAATAGCCTACAACGCGCGAGGCCGTCCCGAAATCGCCGCCTTCGAAAGAGACGATCAGCTTGGGCAGCACAGGGATCATCACGCCCAGGGCGATCATATCGAGCGCGACGGTGATGAAAATGAAGAGAAAGGCGGCCTTGCCGGGCTTGTAGTTCTGCATCGCCATAGCGTCGCGCCTCTGCTCGGGCGGCGCGCCGGCGCCGGGGACCCGAAATGTGTGGAATTCCGTCTAGCGCGTCGGGACGCCGCGACGCAAATGAAAATCGCCGCGCCGCCCGGCGAAGAATTAGGCGAAGGTCGTTGCGCAAGATCGAGCCGATTGGTTGGGCTTTGCGGGCGATTGGTGTAAATATGACCTCTTGAGCTATTTGCCGCGCCGAACCATTTTAGATTAGCGATTTTTTATTCGCGCGGCGCGCGTCGGCCTGTTGGAAATGGGGGCAGCGTGCGGCAGGAAACGCAATCCGAATTTGTCGCCGGAGACCCCGAAGGCTCCGATCCGGCAGCGTTCGATTGGATGACGCCCTATGTCGCCTATCTGAAGCGGATCGCCAGCCTGCGCCACAGCGCGCCTGTCGCGCTGGCGTTCGGCATGGGGCTGCTGGCGGCCTCTGCCGGAGCGGCGTGCCAGGCGGCGCTCGTCGGGGCGGGCTTCGCCACGCCGTCGTCCCTCATCGCCTTTTATCCGGCTGTCATGATCGGCGCGCTCGCCGGAGGCTTTTTTGCCGGTCTTGTCTCGCTCGTGCTGTCGGCCTTCTCCGCGCATGTGTTGTCCGCCTGGCTCGATACGCCAACCGATGGCCCGGCGGTGCTCGTTTTCGTGGTGAGCGGCATCGCTTTCGCGCTGATCGGGGAAGCGATGCATCGCCTCTATTCCGATCTCAAGGCCGCCGAAGCGCGCCTGGAATTGCAGGCGCGCATTTCCGCGCTCGACGAGCACGCCATCGTCGCCGTCACCGACAAGCGCGGCGTCATCACCTATGCGAACGATAAATTCTGCACGATTTCGCAATATTCGCGGGCGGAGCTGCTCGGTCAGAACCACAACATCCTCAATTCCGGCGTGCATTCGAAGGAGTTTTTCCGCTCGATGTGGCGGACTATTGCTAAGGGGGGGGTCTGGCGCGGCGAGATCTGCAACCGCGCCAAGGACGGTTCGGAATATTGGGTCGACACGACCATCGTGCCCTTTCTCGACGAACGCGAACGCCCGCGCCAATTTGTCGCCATCCGCACCGACATCACGGAACGCAAGCGGGCCGAAATCGCCTTGATGGAAAGCGAGGCCGCGCTCCGGCAGAGCCAAAGCCGGCTGCGCCACGCCGCCGACGCCGGCCGCCTGACCTATACCGATTTCGACATCGTCAACCGGCGCGTCCATGTCGCCGAGAACTTCGCCCATGTCCTCGGCTACCAGCCGGCGACTCCGGCGGACGGCGGCCCGATGGAGGATGGCCTGAACAAGCTGCTCGACCATATGCCGCCGGACGATCGCCGCCGGCTGAGCGTGGCCGTGCAGCAATGTCTCAACGGGGCTTCGACCGGGCGCATCGAATATCGGGTCATCGGCGACGACGGCCAGGAACGCTGGATCGAAAGCGTGTGGAGCGCCGATATCGGCCCCGACGGCAAGCCGTTGCGCGTCTTCGTCACCGATCTCGACATCAGCGGCCTGCGCGCCGCCGAGGACGCCTTGCGCGAGAGCGAGCGCAATTTCCGCTCTCTCGCCAACGCGATTCCCCAGCTTGCCTGGATCGCCAGCCCCGACGGCGACATCACCTGGTTCAATGAACGCTGGTACGATTATACCGGCGCGAAGGCGGTGGGAGTGGACATTGCAGGACTGAAGGACGTGGTGGAGGCTGACGCCCTGCCCCAGCTCCTGGAGCGCTGGGCCGATTGCGTCGCGACCGGCCGCCCGCTGGACATGACCGTCTCCCTGCGTGGAACGGACGGCCGCTTCCGGCCCTTCTTGACACGCATCATGCCGCATCGCGACAGCGAGAACCGGGTGCTGCAATGGTTCGGCACCGCCACGGAAATCACCGAACAGAAGGAAATGGAGGCGGCCTTGCGCGCCGCGACCCTCGAAGCCGAGCGCGCCAATCGCGCCAAGTCCAAGTTCCTCGCCTCGGCCAGCCATGATCTGCGCCAGCCGGTGCAGTCGCTGGTGTTGCTGCTCGCACTGATCGAGCGACAGGTCGCCACCACCCCCAAGGCGCTCGAAACCGCGCGGATGATGAAACAGGCTCTGGGCGGGCTCAATGGTCTGCTCACGGCCATTCTGGACATTTCCCGCCTCGACGCGGGCGTGGTCGCGCCAAGCATCGACAATGTGGACCTGAGCGCCATGCTGGACCGCCTCTCCGCCGAATATGGCGCGAAAGCCGAAGACAAGGGGCTGGAGCTGCGAGTCATGCCGCGCAAGCTCTATGCGCTCGCCGATCCGGCGCTGCTGGAGCGCGCCCTGCGCAATCTGATCGAGAACGCCATGCGCTACACGCCGAGCGGGGGCGTGTTGATCGGCCTGCGCCGGCGCGGCTCGCGGGTGCGGATCGACGTCGTCGACACCGGCGTCGGCGTGCCAGAGGAAAAGCAGAAGGAAATCTTCGAGGAGTTCATCCAGCTCAACAACCCGGGGCGCGATCTCGCCAAGGGTCTCGGGCTGGGACTCGCCATAGTCGCCCGCCTCGCCGCGTTGCTGGACGCACAGGTCGAGGTCAGTTCGCGGGTGGGACGGGGCTCGCGCTTTTCTCTGTCCTTGCCCGCCGCCGAATCCGCCGGCGCCCCGGCCGAATCGCTCCCCGCGCATTTCGACGATCCGCGCGGTCGAATCCTGATCATCGAGGACAATCTGATCCTGCGCCGCGGCCTGGAAAACATCGCGCGCAAGTGGGGCTGCAAGACGCTCGCGGCCTCAAGCGGCGAGGAGGCGCTGGAGTTGGCGCTGGCGCGGCGCTGGCGCTTCGATGCGGTCGTCAGCGACTATCGGCTCGGCGCCGGCCTGACCGGTGTGGACGCCGCCAAGGAAATCGCGCGCCAGTCCGGACGAGAGTTTCCGACCCTCATCCTCACGGGCGACACCGCGACGGAACATATCGCCGAAATCGCCGCGAGCGGCTTCGAGCTGCTGCACAAGCCGGTCAGCGCCGAGCAATTGCGCCGCAAATTGTCTCGTCTGCTGGCGACCGAGTGCGCGAATTGATCATTCCGCTTTTTCGCGCCCGCGCAAGGCGATCAGTCCGTCGATAGTTCGCTGCAAATCCTCGAACTGGAACGGTTTGGTCAAAGCCGGCGCGTCACGATAGCCGGGCGCGAGCGCGCCGATGCCGTGTCCGGTGACGAAGGCGTAGGGGATCCCGTAAAGCGCGAGTGCGTCGGCGATCGGATAGGAGTCCTCGCCGTCGAGCGCGACGTCGAGCAGCGCGCCGTCGAGCGCCTCGCCCTCCCGCTCGACCAGTTCCAGCGCCGCGGAAACCGAGCGCGCCGGACCGACCACTTCGCAGCCGATTTCCATCAGCCATTCGGCGACGAGGAACGCCAGGATCGGATCGTCGTCCACGACCAAAAGACGCCGCGCCATATTTTCTCCACGGGAGGAATGCGCCATCGTTAGCAGGCTTTTGGAGCCCAATCCATGCGGAACGCCTGCAAATGTGGCCATTTTACCCGCATGGATAAAAATTGTTTTCGTTCTGTTCACTCCATTTACGCTTCATGCTAATGACAACGATGAGGGAATGCCGGTTGCGCGGCGCCAGCCGCGATCCATCCGAATTGTGGGAAACTCTTCGGCGTGGATCGCCTGACGCGTCGAATGCGGTACGTTTCGACATCTCAAACGACTTTGCGGGATCATGGCCGAGCACGATCTATTTGGCGCGCCCAAACCGGCGCCGGGCAAGAAAGCCTCCGAGCCGAAGAAGCCTTTGACTTCGGGTCCTTTGACTTCGGGCACGCCGGGCGAATCCGGCTATACGGCGGCCTCGATCGAGGTTCTGGAGGGGCTGGAGCCGGTGCGTCGGCGCCCCGGCATGTATATCGGCGGCACGGACGAAACCGCCCTGCATCACCTTTTCGCGGAAGTGCTCGACAACTCGATGGACGAGGCCGTGGCCGGCCACGCCACGCGCATCGATGTCGCGCTGGATGAGGAAGGCTTCCTGTCCGTGACCGATAATGGTCGCGGCATTCCCGTCGATCCGCATCCGAAATTCCCCAAGAAATCGGCGCTGGAAGTCATCATGACCACGCTCCACGCGGGCGGCAAGTTCGACTCGGGGGCCTATCAGACCTCGGGCGGCCTGCATGGCGTCGGCGTGTCGGTGGTCAACGCCTTGTCCGAGCGGCTGGAAGTCGAGGTTGCGCGCGGCCAGATCCTCTATCGCCAGGTCTTTTCGCGCGGCGCGCCGGTCGGCGGGATCGAAAACCTCGGCCGCATCGCCAATCGGCGCGGCACCAAGGTGCGCTTCAGGGCCGATCCGCAGATCTTCCGCGAGACCGCGCGCTTTTCTCCCGCTCGGCTGTTCAAGATGGCGCGGGCCAAGGCCTATCTGTTCGGCGGCGTCGAAATCCGCTGGAAATGCGCGCCTTCTTTGCTCGACGCCAATGGCAAGACGCCGCCGGAGGCCGTCTTCCATTTCCCCGGCGGGCTCAAGGATTATCTCGCCGCCGACATCGAGGGAAAGGAGCTGGTCGCGGAACAGTTTTTCGTCGGCCGGGTGGAAAAGGCGGAGCGGCACGGTTCGCTCGAGTGGGCGGTCGCCTGGCTCGCCCAGGACGATGGCAGCGTCCATTCCTATTGCAACACCATTCCGACCCCGGACGGCGGCGCGCATGAATCGGGTTTGCGCCTCGCCCTGCTGCGCGGTCTCAAGGACCACGCCGACCGCATCGGGCTGGGCAAGCGTGCTGCGGCAGTGACCAGCGAAGACCTCATGGCCGGCTGCGCGGCGATGATCTCCATCTTCATCCGCGAGCCGGAATTCCAGGGCCAGAACAAGAGCCGCCTGATGAGCGCCGAGGCCTCGCGCATCGTCGAGAGCATCATGCGCGACGCTTTCGACCATTGGCTCGCCGCCGCGCCGGCCCAGGCCAAGGCCCTTGTCGAATGGGCGGTCGACCGCGCCGAGGAGCGTTTGCGCCGACGCGCCGAGAAGGACGTGGCCCGCAAGAGCGCCACGCGCAAGCTGCGCCTGCCGGGCAAGCTCGCGGACTGCACGAATAACTCGGCGCAAGGCTCTGAACTCTTTATCGTTGAGGGTGATTCCGCGGGAGGCTCGGCCAAGCAGGCGCGCGACCGCGCCAATCAGGCGATCCTGCCGCTGCGCGGCAAGATCCTCAATGTCGCCAGCTCGACGCGCGAGAAGATGACCGCCAACCAGCAGTTGGGCGACCTGATCCAGGCGCTGGGCGTCGGCACGGGTTCGCAATATCGCGCCGAGGATCTGCGCTATGACAAGGTCATCATCATGACCGACGCCGACGTGGACGGCGCCCATATCGCCTCGCTGCTCATCACCTTCTTCTATCGGCAAATGCCCAAGCTGATCGATCAAGGGCATCTCTATCTGGCTGTGCCGCCGCTCTATAAGCTCACGCAAGGCGCCAAGATCGCCTATGCGCGCGACGAGTTTCATCGCGACGAATTACTGAGCAAGGAGTTCAATGCGCGCGGCAAGGTCGAAATGAGCCGCTTCAAGGGCCTTGGCGAAATGCTGCCCGCGCAGCTGAAGGAAACCACCATGGCGCCCGGCAAGCGCACCCTGCTGCGGGTGGCGATCGTCGATGAGGACCGCGAGGAGACGGCGGATTCGGTCGAGCGTTTGATGGGAACGAAGCCGGAGGCGCGCTTCGCTTTCCTGCAGGAGCGCGCCGCTTTCGCCGCCTCCGCCGATCTCGTCGATCTCTGATCCTCTATGCATCTCACGCATGAAACCGTGATCTCGTAACGCTCCGTTTACCGTGGCCCTTCATAAAGGATCCATCATGTCGGGAGCGTCAGATGTCCGCAGACAAGGATTTGGTCAACAACCGGAAGGGATCCGCGGTCGATAAATTCGCGCTGCTTTGCGCGTTTGTTTCGATCGTCTGCGTGTTCGGCGCGCATGGAATGGACAAGCTCGCCCAAAGCGGAGCTCTGCCCACTTTCGCGTTCGACCGCGCCGGCGTCGACTATGCGCCCACCGCCTCGATCCGCGGACAGGCTAGCAAGGTCCAGCTCAATCCTTGTGGCGAAAGCGCGAAAACGCGCTGAGAAGCGGCCCCTTTCGGCGCTATATTCCGAGATATTCATTGACTTTGACGCCGCTTGGCCTAATGGTCCACGTGGCGTTTCGGGGTGCGCGCGCCAGGGATGACGGCTTGCCTTCACGGTCGGCCAGTCCCGGGCGCCCTCCGCCGAAGTGACGCACAAAGCGCTCAAGCGCTTCGTGGCGTCTTTGCCGATTGGGTTCAGGGTCCCGCCGCTCGGCTCGATAATGTGAATTGGCTGACCTCGGCGGCTGCTTCCTAAGGGAGCGGCGCCAGCTCTTTGGCGGGGCCGATCCTTTTCAAACCCTGATATTGGAACCTTTAATGCAGTTTTCCGAACTCGGCCTCAGCGAAAAAGTGCTGCGCGCCGTCGAAACTTCCGGATATACCACGCCGACGCCGATCCAGGCCCAGGCCATTCCCTGCGTTCTGGCCGGCCGCGACGTGCTCGGCATCGCGCAGACGGGCACCGGCAAGACCGCCGCCTTCACCCTCCCCATGCTGTGCCGGCTCGAACAGGGCCGCGCCCGCGCCCGCGTGCCGCGGACGCTAATCCTGGAGCCGACGCGCGAACTCGCCGCCCAGGTCGAGGAAAGCTTCAACAAATACGGCTCGCAGCACAAGCTCAACGTGGCCTTGCTGATCGGCGGCGTCTCCTTCGCCGACCAGGAAGTCAAGATCATGCGCGGCGCCGATGTGTTGATCGCCACGCCCGGCCGCCTGCTCGACTTTTTCGAGCGCGGCAAGCTGCTGCTCTCGGGCATCGAAATCCTCGTCATCGACGAGGCTGACCGCATGCTCGACATGGGCTTCATCCCCGATATCGAGAAGATCTGCAAGCTGGTGCCCTTCACGCGCCAGACCCTGTTCTTCTCGGCGACCATGCCGCCGGAAATCACGCGGCTGACCGAGCAGTTCCTGCATAATCCGACGCGTATCGAAGTCGCCCGCGCCGCCACCACGGCCTCGACGATCACGCAGCAACTGGTCGCCTCGCATGGCGGCGGCGACAAGCGCGAAACCCTGCGCCGCCTGCTGCGCGCGGCCGATGGCCTGAAAAACGCGATCGTGTTCTGCAACCGCAAGCGCGACGTGGCCATCGTCTACAAGAGCCTGGAAAAGCACGGCTTTCCCGTCGGCGCCTTGCATGGCGACATGGACCAGTCCGCGCGCATGGCCTCGCTTGACGCCTTCAAAAATGGCGCGGTCGACATTCTGGTCTGCTCCGACGTCGCCGCGCGCGGCCTCGATATTCCCGACGTCAGCCACGTCTTCAATTTCGATGTGCCGACCCATTCCGAGGATTATGTCCATCGCATCGGCCGCACCGGTCGCGCGGGACGCTCGGGCCACGCCTATACGATCGTCACCGAGGACGATTCCAAATATGTCTCCCAGATCCAGGATCTGATCAAAGAGCAGATCGAATGGGTCGGACCGCGTTTCGGCGAGTTGGCTCCGGCCGAGCATATCGGCCGGGATCGCGACCGCGCCGCCGAGAGGCCGCGCCGTGGATCGCGCGGCGACCGCACCGAGCGCGGACCGCGTCGTGAACGTTCGCACGGCGGCGAAGAGCCGGTCCGCCAGGGCCGCCAACAGGCGCCTCGCGCAAATCACGAGGCGCCCCGCGCGGATAGCGAGGCGCCCCGGGCAATTCACGCCGAGCCGCGCACAAAAGACGCGCCGGTCCGCATGAAGGATGCGCCCGCCCGCGTCAGGGACGAGGCGCCCCGGCGGAGAAACGCCGGCCGCCAGGCTGACGACGACGCGCCTGTGATCGGCATGGGCGACCATGTGCCGAGCTTCCTGCTTCGCCCGGTGCGCCTGAAGAGCGTCAAGACAGCCGAGTAACCGAGTCCAGCAGGGCCATCGTCAGGCCCTCGCAATTCAGCAATTCGACCGAAGCGCCGGCGAGATCGTCGTCGGCGCTGAATGGCGAGCGCACCGCGACGACCGTCAGCCCCGCCCCGCGCGCCGCAAGCACGCCATTGCGAGAATCCTCGATGGCGACGCAAAGCTCCGGCGCCTTGCCGAGCTTGTCCAGCACCAGCCGATAGACGTCCGGCGCTGGCTTTTTCTTCTCCACCATGTCGCCAGCGCCAACGACGGGAAAGACCTCCCGCCAGTTCGGGCCGAGCGCGGCGCCCAGCAAAGCCTCGATATTGGGCATGGATGTCGTGGTGGCGATGGCCAGCTCCAGCCCCGCCGCGCGCGCCGCCGCAATGAATTCCCTGACCCCGGGACGCAAGGGAACGCCGCCAGCGGCCACCATCCTAGTATAGATCGCTGTCTTGGCCTTGTGCAATTCCGCGACGAAACCGGGTTCGGCGCGGCCGCCGCTTCGCTCGATGAAATGAGCGATCCGCTCCTTGCCTCCCGTCACCTTCAGCAATTCGCGATAGAGCGGGACATCCCAGTCCCAGTCGAGGCCGGAATCGGCGAAAGCCCGATTGAACGCGAGACGATGGACCTCCTCTGTTTCGGCCAAAGTCCCGTCAAGATCGAAAATCACCACCTCGACCACGCGCGCCTCCTGTGCTTTTTCGCCAAGGTGGGGGCGTGGTCGCCAAAATGAAATTTAAAACTTCGCAACACCCCTTAAGTTTTTCTGCATTTCAGTGGGGAAGGATGCCGAAAATCTTGCGCAAGAACCCCGGAGCTATGGCCGAGAGCGGATTGACCGACAGGACCGGCGACGCAGTTTTCCCGGAAACGCGGAAATTCACGCCGATCAGCCCTTCCTCCTGGCCGCCGCCCAGCACCATCCCGATAACAGGCAATTGCCCGAACAGATTGTTGACGCCATAGGCGGGCACGAATGTGCCGGAGACGTCGAGGGTGTCGTTGTCGAAATCGATCCAGCCTTCGAGCGTCGAGCCGATGCTCGGATTGGCGATGGCGCCGTCGCGCACCACGAGCCGGCCATTGGTCTTTTGCAGCAAGGCGTGCATTCGCGAGAACTGTACCGAGCTGGGATTCAGCTTGACCTTGGAGGCCAGAGCCCCGGCGTTGGGCGCATCCGCGAAGCTTTTCAGAGCCGGCTCGCCGCGCAACACGAAATTCTCGACGTCGACGGAGCCGGAAAATCCTCCGTCCGCGAGGCGCAATTCGGCTGAGAAGGCGCCGCCCTCCATATGGGTGTAAAAATCCATGAAGGAGAGCAGCGCGCCGCCGTCGGATGTGCTGAGGGTAAAAAGAGGAGCGCCGGAATCGGGACGGGTCAAGGCGCCCTTCACCGGATCGGCGCCGAGCTTGCCGGAAATGTTCAGCGCCTGGAACTGGCCGCCCTTCTTGGCGAGACGCATTGCGGCGTTGGAAATGATCTGGCGATTGGCGCCGGTCAGAAGGGTCGCACTGAGGTCAAGATCGAAATCGGTCGTCGGGCCGCGAGCGGCGCTGCTGTCGGTCAGACTGCTCAGGAAGGGACGCGCGTCGACCGCGGCGCCGCGCGCCGTGATTTTCATGATCTCGCCGCTCTTCTGGGCCTCGACCTGCAAATTGTCGCCGGGCGAGAATTTTACCTGCGGCAGTTTCGCCGCCGCCAGCGCGCCTTCGGGCGAGAGTTGCAGCGTTCCCCGGGCGCTCTGACCGGAGCCGTCATAGAGGAAATCGTCCAGCGTCGCGGCGCCGCGTTCGTCCTCGCGATAGGCGAAGGTCGATTTCGCGGGGCGGCCGGCGGGTTTGAAAAGGCCGGGCACGGGATAGATCAGCCCGGTCTTGGCGAGATCCAGCTCGACCTGGGCCTGCGGATGCGCCGCGCCGACGTCGCCGACGATCTTCACGCCGACTGGACCGACGACGCTGGAGCCGAAATTCAGCCCGGCCTTGGCGCGGGCCGCCTCGTCCATCGGGAAAGCGATCGTCCCCTTGGGGGGCTGGTCGTCGCTCCGCGTGAATTCGAGCGTCGCCGGCGCGCCGAACAGCCTACCCGTACCCGTAATGCGGGTGACGCCGCCAAGCAGGCTCACCGCCAGCGAACCCTGTTCGAGACCGGCCTTGCCGATCAGGCGATCCGCCGAAAAACCTTCGACCCGTGCCTTGACCTCCATGCTCGACAGCTTGGGATCGTAAACATCCTGGAGCGCGGTCCGGTAGGTGAATTCGCCGTCGAACTGGCCCTTTGTCGTCTTGGGGTCCAGCGGCAGGCTGGCGACCTTGGCGAAGCCCGGCATGGCAAGGATCTCGCCCAGCACGTCGAGCGAGCCGCGCCCACGCGCGCCGACGATGAGCTGCATTGGCCTGGCCTTGAAATCAGGCATCGTCATGCGGCCGTCCGTCAGGTCGATCCGCCGTCCAGGCGCCGATTCCATGAAGGCGACGCTGGCGTCCAACCGCGCCGACCGGCCAGTCGAGACGCCTTGGGCGTTCATGCCCTGGACGGCCGGAGCGCCGTCGAGAAAGGTGAAGGCGGCGTCCCGGACGGTATAATCCATCGCCACACGGTCGCTCATGGGCGGGACCTGCGCCCGCATCATGCGCAGGTCCAGGTCGTCGAGGTCGACCGCCATGCGGAAGGTCTCGAGCGTTCCGGAGAGGAGATGGTCTCCGGCCCAGCCGCGCACGGGCGCGCCGAAGGCGTGGGGCCAGATGGCGAGCGCGCCCGCCGCCGTCGTTTTGCCCGCGGAAACGCCAAGGCGCATATGGACGCCGTCAACCCAATCGACCGAGCCCTGCACGGCGGCGGCGACCTCCGGCCCCACCAGCTCGATGCGATTGAACGACAGAATTTTGTTTGCCGGATCGAGCGCCAGATCGATGCGGATCGTGGCGATCGTCACCGGCTTCTCGCCCGCTCGGTCCGGGCCGATCACGCAGGCCTCCGCCTGTTTGAAGTTCATGCTCCACGGCGCGGCGTCCTGGGCGGGAGGCGCGATCACGCCATTGAAGAAGCAGCGCGAGGCCCCCGAGAAGATCTGCGCCTGGTCGACCACGGCGCGATGGCTGGCGGCGTCCCAATGCGCGGCGGCGAAAAACTCGTCGAGGAAGACGGGCGGAAAGTCGGGATCGTCGAAGCGCCAGAACCCCTGCCCCAGCGCCAGCCGGGCGTTGGCGTCGAGCACATGGTTGTCGCCCCGAAACGAGGCCGAGGCCTTGAACGAAATTGGAATGTCGGAATCGATCGGCAGACTGGACTTGCCCGCCAGCAGCGCGATCTCGTCGATGGAAAAGCCCGATCCTTCGATCGCCAGTTCATGGGCGTCGTCGCGGTCGCCGCGCGCGACGCCTTCGACCGACCATCGCCTGCTCGGGCCGCGCGCCGAAATTTTCACATCGACTACCGGGCGGTGGCTGGCGATGGCGCGATCCAGCGAAAATTCGAATTCCTCGAAGCCGCGCTTCTGGCCAGCCTCGCGGTCGTCGATAATCAGGCGCCCCCGCCTGATGCCGAAATGATCAAGGGCGGCTATCGGGCTGTCGCGGCCCTGCCCAATGTCGAAAATCGTGTTGATCGCCTTCGCCACCTGTCGCAACACCTTCGCGCGCTCGACGTGAACTTGGCCGCTGGTCGGCGGCGCGACGCTGGGCTGCGGCTCCGCAGGAGCGTCCGCGGGGGCGGCCGGCGGCGGACTCGACGCAGCTTCGGGCGCCGCAGGAGCCGCCAGGCTGGCGGGCTCGCCGCCCGCCGTCAGATCGAGGCCGCCGTCCGCCAGCACGCGCAGCTCAACGTTCAGGCCGTCGATATCGACACGCGACGGCTTGATCTGTCCGGCCAGCAGGGACAGCGGATCGAAGATGAGATCGGCCTTGGGCGCGGAAATCAGACGGCGGCCGTCGGCGCGGCTCAGCTTGACTCCCGTGATCGCCAGGGCGAGGCCGCGATCCTGCCGCTCGATGTCCATGCCTTCGATTTCGAGCGCATAACCGGGGCCGAGGCGCTGCTGGAGCGCGGAGACAAGGACCGGCTTGAAGATGTCGAGACTGACGCGGCCGAATGCGAGGGCGGCGACGACGATCCCGAGGACGCATAGAACCGTCATCAGCGCAAAGGACAAAGTCGCGCTGGCGAGGCGGCGCGTGCGACGAAAGCGCTTCCGCCGTTCCGGCGGAGGCGGCGGCGCTTCAAGAACTTCGGGATCTCTCGTTTCGACCAATGCGACCGCTTTCTTCGCCGTTGCGGCTGGCCCGGCCAACCGAATCGTCATTCTATAGCAAAACGCCGCCTCCTTCCGGCCCGGAAGCGCGGCTGGCCTCATTTTTGCGACGCAGAAATATGCAGACATTTGCGCCCGAAATAAGCAAAAATGGCGGCTTGAGCGGGAGGCGCTTCGCGCGCCCCGCCAAAGGGCGGCGGCGGCGTTGTTGCACGCCGCTCGAACTGAAAGGACAGGCGATGGCGGCGGTTTTACAAGCGGGCGATGCGGCCCCGGATTTCACCTTGCCGAGGGACGGCAAGGGCGAGATCTCGCTGGGCGATTTCAAGGGCGGCAAGCTCGTGCTCTATTTCTATCCCAAGGACGACACTTCGGGCTGCACCGCCGAGGCCATCGCCTTCAACGGGCTGGCCAAGGAATTCGCCGCGGCTGGGGCCACAATCGTCGGCGCCTCGCCCGATCCGGTCAAGAAGCACGACAAGTTCCGCGACAAATATGAGCTGAGCTTTCCGCTTGTCGCCGACGAAGCCAAGCAAATGCTGGAAGCCTATGGCGTCTGGGTCGAGAAGAGCATGTATGGCCGCAAATATATGGGGGTCGAGCGCACGACCTTCCTGATCGGCCCCGATGGCAAGATCGCAAGGGTCTGGCGCAAGGTTAAAGTGCCGGGCCATGCCGAGGAAGTTCTGGCGGCGGCCAAAAGCCTGTAACCGAGGCGCGCTAAACCCCTGTTGGCGAAACATTAACCATGTTCGCTTACCTTTTCTCCTGAACTCGATCGCGCCCTCGCCGGCGCGATCCTTCGGGATGAAGCATGATGCGTGGCGCGGCAATTTCGGCGCAGGCCCCTCGGCCTGGCTTGATCCTTCAAGTGTCCTTCGGCGATTTTCATCGCCAGATCACGCTGCCGCGGGCGGTCGCCGCGGCGGTGCTTTTCGTAATTCCGGCGCTGGCGCTGACCTGCCTCGCCGCGGGCTCCTACCTGATGTTTCGCGACGACATGCTCGCCTCGCTGATGCGCCGGCAGGCGAGCAATCAATTCGCCTATGAAGACCGCATCGCGGCCCTGCGTTCGCAGATCGACTCCCTCGCCTCGCGGCAAATGCTCAATCAGGACAGTTTCGAAGGCAAGATGGCGGAACTGACGGTGCGGCAGGCCAAGCTCGAATCCCGCTCCGCCCTGCTCGCCTCGCTAGCCGCGCGAATCGACCCGCAGGATCTTTCCGCCGCCCGCCGTCCCTCTTCCGCCGCGCCGGCCCAAATCCCCGCCGCAGCCGCACAGGCGCCAGCCCCGGCCGCTGCGCCCACGCCCGCCGCTGCGCGCGAAAATTTCAAGCCGGCGCCGGAGGGCTTCGATCTGCGCCGCGCTCATCCGCTGGACGCCACCGGAGAGGATGTTTCCGAAAACGTCGATCCGGCCCTGCCCGATCAGCGCCTGCGCACGTTCGCGGCGCGATTCGACAGCATCGAGCAGCGTCAGATCGCCGCCTTGAACGGCCTCAAGGCGCCCGCCGCCGCCAAGGCCGAGCGCCTGCGCGAAGCCTTCGCCGAAGCCGGCCTGCCGGTCGAACGCATGGTGCGGCAGGCGGCCGCCCGGCCCGACAAGGACGGCGTCACAAATGTGGCGATGGGCGGCCCCTATGTTCCCGTTGTGGCTCCGGATCGCGGCGGCGATTTCGAGCGGGCCTACGCCAGCCTGAACACCTCCATCATCACCATGGACGGATTGCGCCGCGCCCTGCCTTTCGCGCCACTGCGCCAGCCCCTCCCCGGCCCGCTCGACGTCACCTCGACTTTCGGCTATCGCACCGACCCTTTCCTCGGCAAGCCCGCCTTACATAGCGGCATGGATTTTCGCGGCGATTACGGCGATCCGGTGCGCGCCACCGCCGCCGGGCGCGTGATCACGGCGGGACAGGCTGGCGGCTATGGCAATATGGTCGAAGTGGATCATGGCGCCGGCCTCACGACCCGCTATGGCCATTTGTCCCGCATCCTTGTCGAGGATGGCCAGTGGGTGCAAGCGGGTGCGACGCTTGGCGCGATCGGCTCGACGGGCCGCTCGACCGGCCCGCATCTGCACTATGAGGTGCGCGTCGACGGCGCGCCGGTCGACCCCAGCCGCTACATTAAAGCTGGAAGGTTGTTGAACGCGGGGCTGTGATCCGCGTTATCCTGCCGGTATCCGCTCCGGGAGGCTTTCATGCGCATTCAGGCCCTTGCTTTCTTGCTTTTCTCGTCCGTCCTCACGCCCATTTCCGTCTCCGCGCAGCAGCCCGCCGCGCCGGCCGCCTATCCGCTCGACGCCATTCCCGACAAAATGCCCTTCGCGACGCCTTATGGCCCGCCGATTTCGCTGTCGCGCGCGCAGGCGGCGATCACCGCCGCGCAGGCCGAGGCCGAGAAACGTGGCTGGCCGCTCGATATCGCCGTCGTCGATTCCGGCGCCAATCTCGTCGCTTTTGCGCGCATGGACGGCGCGCAACTCGCCTCCATCGCCATCGCGGAACATAAGGCGCGCGCCGCCGCATCCTTCCGCCGCCCGACCCGCGTGTTCGAGGAAGCGGTGCAGAAAGTCGATTTTAAATTTGTCCTCACCCTCGACGACGTCATCGCGTCTCGCGGCGGCATTCCCTTGATCGAGGATGGCAAGCTGATCGGCGCCATCGGTTGTTCGGGAGGGGCGGGTTCGCAAGATGAGGTCGTCTGCGCGGCGGGCGCGGCGACGATCAACAAATAAAGTCAAGAAAAAATTCCGGCCGAAGAAAAAGGCGCGCCAGACGGCGCGCCGAAATACGCAAGCATTCAAGAAATACAGCCGCGACGCCGGTTATTTCCGTCCCTGGCGGAGGATATCCTGAAGCCAGTCCGCGTTGAGCGTCGCGGGCTGCATCCACATTTTCAGCAAGGCTTCGGGCGAATAGCGCTCCACCGATTCCAGCATGCGCTTTTCGAGTTCTTCCATTGCTCGTTTCTGCATCGGCTCGAAATCGGGCAGGCCCATGAACGCCCGTGCTTCGGCGGGCGTGCAATCTATGTTCACGGTGATCTTCATGACCCGGCTCCACGCCACGATGCAATAAAAAATATCTTCTTAAAGATAGGCCTACGACGCGAAAACACCACGTCTTTCTTGGTCAATGTTTAAAATTGCATTTTTCGGAAGCGTGTGGACGCTTCCGCCATTGGCTTCGACCGCCGGCTTGCCGGCGATCGAAGCGTTCTGAGGGTTATACCATTTCTCCTTGACCGCGACTCATCGCGGTCAAGGAATCCCTCGCGTAAGCTCGGCGGCGCAGTCGCGCCTAACCAAGGCTCACAGGTTCTCACCTGCGAGCCTTGGTATTAGCCGATGGCCTCGGCCGAGCGGGCTTTTTCGCGCAGGATGAATTTCTGGATCTTGCCGGTGGAGGTCTTCGGCAGCGGCCCGAAGATGAAGAGCTTCGGCACCTTGAAGCGCGCCAGATGCGCGCGGCAATGCTCCAGGAGCTCTTCCTGCGTCGGATCGGCGCCCTCGCGCAACTCGATGAAGGCGCAGGGAACCTCCCCCCATTTCTCGTCCGGGGTCGCCACCACGGCCGCCGCAAGCACGTCCTTGTGGCGATAAAGCACGTCCTCGACCTCGATCGACGAAATGTTCTCGCCGCCCGAGATGATGACGTCCTTCGAGCGGTCCTTGATCTTCACATAGCCGTCGGGGTCGATCACCGCGAGATCGCCGGTGCGGAACCAGCCGCCGGCGAAGCTCTCATCGGTCGCCCGCTCGTTCTTGAGATAGCCCTTCATCACGATATTGCCGCGAAACACGATCTCGCCCATGGTCTGGCCGTCATGCGGCACCGGCTGGAAGTGCATCGTGTCGAGGACGTCGATGCCCTCCTGCAGCAGCGAGCGCACGCCCTGGCGCCCGTTCAGCTCGGCGCGTTTGGCCAGCGACTCGCTGTCCCATTCCGCCTGCTTGGCGCAGACGGAAGCCGGGCCGTAGGTCTCGGTGAGGCCATAGACATGGGTGATCGAGACGCCGAGCTTTTCCATGCCCTCGATGATCGCCGCCGGCGGCGCCGCGCCCGCGATCAGCGCCGCGACCGGATGGTCGATCCCGGCCTGGTCGGCCGGATCGGCGTTGATGAGCATGCCATGCACGATCGGCGCGCCGCAGAAATGCGACACCTTGTGCTCGCGGATCAGCGCGAAGATCTGCTTGGGGTCGATGCGGCGAATGCAGACATTGACCCCGGCATTGGCCGCCATGGTCCAGGGGAAACACCAGCCATTGCAATGGAACATCGGCAGGGTCCACAGATAGACCGCATGCGGCTGCATGCCCCAGCTGACGATATTGTTGACGCCGTTCAGATAGGCGCCGCGATGGTGATAGACGACGCCCTTCGGATTGCCGGTCGTGCCGGAGGTGTAGTTGAGCGCGATGGCGTCCCACTCGTCGTCGAGCGGCGCGGGCTCGAAACCCGGGTCGCCTTCCGCCAGAAAGGCCTCATATTCGATCTCGCCGAGGAAGGCGCCGCCGACATAGCTCGGGTCGTCCACGTCGATGACGACGGGCTTCGGGCCGGTCATGAGATCGAGCGCCTTGGCGATGATCTTCGAATATTCGCGGTCGGTGAGCAGGATTTTCGCCTCGCCATGGTCAAGCGTGAAGGCGATGGCTTCGGCGTCGAGGCGGGTGTTGAGCGTGTTGAGTACGGCGCCCGACATCGGAATGCCGAAATGGGCCTCGAACATGGCCGGAATATTGGGCAGCATCACCGCCACGGTGTCGTTCTTGACGATGCCGCGTTTCTGAAGCGCCGAGGCCAGCCGCCGGCACCGCTCCGCCGTCTGCCCCCAGGTGTAGCGAAGTTCGTTATAGATCACCGAAGTCTTGTGCGGGAAGACGTCGGCCGAGCGCGCGAGAAAGCTCAAAGGCGTCAACGGCGCATAATTGGCGCGATTGCGGTCAAGACCGGTCAGATAAGCGTTCCCCATGATTTCCTCCCCCGGCGCGGCTTGCAACGGTGCTTGCCGCCGCCGATTCCGGCGCGACCATAGCGCATCCCGCGCGGCGGCTCATCCTAGCCGGAAGGCAAAGACGGGGTGACTCAGACCTTGGTCAATTTGGCCGCGCGCAATGTATTCGACATCAGCATGGCGATCGTCATGGGGCCGACGCCGCCCGGCACCGGCGTGATCGCGCCGGCGACCGCAATGGCTTCGTCGAGGGCGACATCGCCGACCAGCCGGGTCTTGCCCGGTTCGGCGCCCGGCACGCGATTGATGCCGACATCGATCACCAGCGCGCCCGGCTTGATCCAGTCGCCGCGAATCATTTCCGGACGCCCGACGGCGGCGACGAGAATATCGGCGCGGCGCGCGACCTCCGGCAGGTCCTTCGTGCGGGAATGGGCGATGGTCACGGTGGCGTTTTTCGCCAGCAGCAATTGCGCCATCGGCTTGCCGACGATGTTAGACCGGCCGACGATGACCGCTTCCGCCCCGGAAATGTCTCGGCCGAGCGCCCTCGCCGCCTCCTCGATCAGCAGCATGGCGCCGGCGGGCGTGCAGGGCACGAGCGCCCGCTCGGTCAGCCCTGTCGCCAGCAAGCCAACATTGACCGGATGGAAACCGTCGACATCCTTCTCGGGCGCGATGGTTTCGAGCACCTTGTTGGAATCGATTCCGGCGGGCAGCGGCAATTGCACCAGAATGCCGTGGATGGCGGGATCGGCGTTCAGGCTGCGGACGATGCCGATCAGCTCGGACTCGCTGGTCTCGGCGGGCAGGTCATATTGGACGGAATGAAAGCCGCAGGAATGGGCGGCCTTGCCCTTGGACTTCACATAGACCTGGCTGGCCGGATCTTCGCCGACCAGAACCACGGCCAGACCGGGCTTGACCGAGAGGAGCGCGGCCTCGCGCGCGACGCGCTCCAGCACGCCCGCCGACGCGGCCTTGCCGTCGATCAGCAGCGCCTTTTTGGCCGAAGGTTTCAAGATCGTCTGCGTCATGGCCAGCCCCCGGAGAAGATTTCGCCCCGCTTTTGGCAGAGGTTCGGCCGCTTGTTAACCCCCGATCGCATCCGCCTTGCGCAATTGCGGGAACAGCGCCGCCCAGGCCGCGACGACGATCAGCGCGCCAAAGCCGCCGAACAGAGCCGCCCCGACCGGACCGAGCAAAGCGGCGGCGACGCCGGATTCGAACTCGCCCAGCTGGTTCGAGGCGCCGATGAACAGGAAGTTCACCGCCGAAACGCGGCCGCGCATTTCGTTGGGCGTGGCGAGCTGGACCAGCGTCTGGCGCACCACCATGCTCACGACGTCGAAGGCGCCGAGCGCCGCCATCGCGGCGAGCGAGACAAGGAAAGACGTCGAAAGGGCGAAGACGATGGTCGCCAGGGCATAACCCGCGACAGCGAGAAACATCTTCGGCCCCGCGCCCCGGCGCAAGGGATAGGCGGCCAGCACAAGACTGACCCCGATCGCGCCGACCGCCGGGGCCGCGCGCAAGGCGCCCAGGCCGAGCGGGCCGACCATCAGGATGTCACGGGCGTAAATCGGCAGCAGCGCCGTGGCGCCGCCAAACAGCACGGCGAAGAGATCGAGCGAAATGGCCCCGAGCACGATCTTGTTCGACCAAATATAGCGCAGGCCCGCCAGCGCGCTCTGCTCGGCCGGATCGAAGCCGGGACGCGCCGACACGCCATCGGGTCGGCGAATCGCCATCACGGCAGGAACGCCTGCGGTGGCGAAGACCGCGCAAAGCAGGAAAATTTTCACATCGAGCGCGGCGAACAGCAGGCCGCCCAGCGCCGGGCCGGCGATGGTCGCCGCCTGGAAAACGGTGGTGGACAAAGCGACCGCGCGCGGAAAGGTCTCGTGATCGACGATTTCGGGCAAAAGCGACGCATTGGCCGGCCCCGAAAAAGCCCGCGCCGAACCGAGCGCGAACAGCGCCGGATAGAAGGTCCAGATCGGCGCCGAAAACGCCGCGAGCAGAAAGATCGCCAGCGAAGCCGCAACCTGGCCAAGGGCGGCGAAGGCCGAAATCTTGCGCCGGTCGAAACGGTCGCTGGCGGCCCCGCTCCAGCGCAGCAGCACGAGTAGCGGCAGGAATTGCGCCAGCCCGACGAAGCCGAGGCTCAGGGCGCTGCCGGTCGTCGCATAGACATGCCAGCCCATGGCGACGTCGAGCATCTGCGAGGTGAAGGCGCCGAAGCCGCGCGCGACGAGAAAAAGCGCAATATTGCGGCGGGTCGGACCGGACCGGGTCAGGATCGAGCGATTGGGCACGGCGCGTCATAGCGCGATCTGCGCATCAGCCCAAGCTTCGATTCTTTCCCGGACGCCAGACGAGCCTTGCGGCGCTGCGGTCCGTTTCGCCCGGCGCCAGCTTCCGCATCGACGGCTTGGCGAAAATGTCGCCGCAAAACTCCTCCGGGTCGCCATGGCCGGTCCAGGCTTCGAGACAGAGGAAGGGCGCCCCCGGCCGCGACCAAAGCGCAATATGGGGGAAATTCTCCAGCTCCATGCGGAGGCTGGGGCCAACGCTTGGACCGCCTTGGGCGGGGGCGAATTCGAGCGCCGAACTCCTGGCGTTGAGGAAGCACAAAGCCTCGTCGAACAATTCGGGCGTCAGATCGAGCTCCCGCCCTCGCAGGGGGATGGAACGGGTGCGCGACGAGAACAGCCCGCCTGGCGCGATCACGGGAACCTCCGCGCGCTCCGCCGCATCGAAGCGCACGACATGGGGCCCGCGCGCGCCTGGCAGCGGCCAGACAAAGCCGGGATGGAGGCCGCAGGCGAAGGCCAGCGGCGCGCGATCTTCATTTTTGACTTCAAGAAATACGCTCAATATATTGTCTTGTATGATATATTCGACATCAAAATTGAAATCGAAGGGATAGAGCGCGCGCGTTTCTGCGTTGGCCCTGAGCCGCAGCCGGGCGCGGTTCGCGGCCTGTTCGACCAGCGTGAAATCCTCGCCGCGCGCGAAGCCGTGCAGGCCGAGCGGGTAGCGTTGACCGTCCACGACAATGCCGTCGCGGGTCCAGCCAACGACGGGAAAGAGCAGCGGCGCCGACTCCGCCCAATATTTACCATCGCCCGGCCAAATCAACTCACCCTCGCCAACGCGCCAGCTTTTGAGTTCGGCGCCGCGCAAGGCGATCCGGGCCAACGTCTCACCCGACGCGATTTCAATCCAGGCGCTCATGATCCCCCGCTTTGGTCAGCCCGCGCTTTGGTCTAGCATGGCGCGGGAACGAACTCCCTCTTCCCGACCGAGACCGACGCCAGAGACTTGCACATGACAGAAGCCGCGATTCGCATGATCGGCGTCAACAAATGGTACGGCGAATTTCATGTGCTGCGCGACGTCGATCTCGATGTGGCCGCTGGCGAAAAGATTGTGCTGTGCGGCCCCTCCGGCTCCGGCAAATCGACGCTGATTCGCTGCGTCAACCGGCTGGAGGCGCATCAGGCGGGACAAATCGTCGTCGATGGCGTGGAGCTGACCGACAGCCTGCGCAGCATCGAGGGCGTGCGGCGCGAAGTCGGCATGGTGTTCCAGCATTTCAACCTGTTCCCGCATCTCACCGTGCTGGAGAATTGCACGCTCGCGCCGGTCAATGTGCGGAAAGTCCCGAAAGCCGAGGCCGAGGCGCAGGCCCTGCATATTCTGGAAAAAGTCCGCATCGCCGAACAGGCCGGCAAATATCCGGTCCAGCTTTCGGGCGGCCAGCAGCAGCGCGTCGCCATCGCCCGCGCGCTTTGCATGAAGCCGAAAATCATGCTGTTCGACGAGCCGACCTCGGCGCTCGACCCCGAAATGGTCAAGGAAGTTCTCGACACCATGGCCGCGCTGGCGCGCGAGGGCATGACCATGATGGTCGTGACCCATGAAATGGGTTTCGCGCGTCAGGTCGCCGACCGCGTGATCTTCATGGATCAGGGCCAGATCGTGGAAATTGCGCCGCCCGAACAATTTTTTTCGGCGCCCCGGCATGAGCGCGCGCAGGCCTTCCTCAAGCAGATCCTGCACTAGCGCGGCCGGAACGGCATCCCACCCATTCTTGCGAAAATGGCGATAGACAAGCCGAAATGGCGCGTCATACAATTCGGATGACCGTTGGTCGGCCAGGATATGGCATTTTTAAGCAATTGTGACATCGTTCCTGGCTTTGTTGGGGAGGAGCGCAAAAATGCGTTTTATTTCAAGCAATTCGCAAGTCTGGCGCGCAGGTGCGCTTGGCTCAATCTTCGCGCTGACGGCCTCGTGCGCTCTCGCGCAGGAGAGCAAAAAGCCCAATATCCTTTTCATCATGGGCGACGATATCGGCTTCATGCAGCCGAGCATCTATCATCGCGGCCTGATGGTCGGCGAGACGCCGATATCGACCGCATCGGGAATGAGGGCGCGATCTTCATGGATTATGTCGCCATGCAGAGTTGCACCTCCGGCCGCAACGCCTTTTTCACAGGCATGTATCCGTTGCGCACGGGCATGATCCCTCCGCAATTGCCGGGCAGCCCGTCCTATCTGCGGCCCGGCACCCCGGCGCTCGCGAAGTTCCTGCGTGATCTTGGCTATTCCACCGGCGAGTTCGGCAAGAACCATTTGGGCGACCACACCGCCGCTTTGCCGACCGCGCATGGCTTTGAGGAATATTGGGGCTATCTCTACCACCTCGACGCGATGCAACAGGTGAGCTTCCCCGATATCAACAGGAGCCCGACCGAGCAGACCGTCGCGCCGCCGTGCAAGAACACGCCGATTCCGGGCGTGCCGGAAGTCCCCGGCGCCGTCGACCCCATGACGACAATCTGCCTGACGCCGCCGCGTCCGGTTCTGTGGTGCAAATCCTCCGACGGAACGGAGCCCAACCAGACCTGCAGGGACGAGGGTCCGCTGACGCTGAAACGGTCCGAAACCGTGGACGAGGAAATCTCGTCGCATGTCATCGACTTCCTCGACCGCAATGACCCGAAGAAGACCAACAAGCCGTTCTTCGTCTGGTACAATCCGGCCCGCATGCATGTCACGACCGTGCTGCCGCCGAAATATATGGACATGGTCGGCGAAAAGGGCGGCAAGGACTGGGGCGTCAATGAAGCCGGCATGAAGCAGATGGACGACAACATCGGCTATGTGCTGAAAAAGCTCGAAGACATGGGCCAACTCGATAACACCATAGTCGTCTTCACCACCGACAATGGCGCCGAGGCCATCACCTTCCCGGACGGCGGCGTCACGCCCTTCAAGGGCCAGAAAGGCGAGGCCTGGGAAGGCGGCTACCGGGCGCCGCAGGTCGTTCGCTGGCCAGGCCACATCAAGCCGGGCACGGTCAAGAACCAGTTGTTCGCCGCGCTCGACTGGCTGCCGACGCTCGTGGACGTCGCCGGCGGGGCCAAAGGCGACGAGCTGAAAAAGCAGATCGAGAAAGGCGGCTATCCCGGCATTGTCAAGACCACGCTCGACGGCTTCGACCAGCGCGACTATCTCGAAGGCAAGTCCGACAAGTCGGCGCGCGATCACTTCTTCTACTTCTCCGGAGCGACGCCGTCCGCGGTGCGCTACAAGAACTGGAAGATGTATTACACCATGTCGCAGCCTTCGGCCGATGGCTGGATCCTGCCGTTGGTGAATTATCACTTCACCCTGGTCCAGAACATCAAGCGCGACCCGTTCGAGCAGGCTGTCGGCGAAAGCCAGAAGACGGTCCTTGGCTTCGGCGGCGCGCTTGCCGGTCCGGTGACCGCTTTCCTCTACGACTGGAATATGCTGCCGATCGGCCAGCAGCTCTGGGAGAAACAACTCTATTCATACAAAGAGTTCCCGCCGCTGCAGGCGCCCGAGTCGTACAATCTCACAGGCATTTTGGACGCGATGAAGAAGGGCAGTCACCCGAGCGACTGAGGTATTGCAAAATTCGTCGTAAAATTCGCGGGCGGCTTCATGAGAGCCGCCCGTTTTTCCTGGGATGGCGCCGCAACGGCGTTTCGGCGCCGATCCTTCAGGCGAGCTCCGCCAGCATGGAGCGGGCCTTGGCGGCGGCTTCGGCGATCACAGCCGCGTCGCGGCCGCGCAAAACAATCTGGTTGAAAAATTTGCCGTCGCGCAGCGAGGGATAGGAGCCGATCGACACCTGCGGATAGGCCTTCGCCAGCGTCGTCAGCCCGGCGGCATAGGCGCCTTCCGGCAGACCGGGAGCGTCGATGGTCTCGGACAGGATTTGGGCGCCCTGGACCAGCTTGGGCGCGACGTCGTCGAGCATGGCCTGCATGATGGCCGGAACGCCCGCCATCACGATGACATTGCCGATCCAGAAACCGGGCGCCTTGGAGATCGGATTGGCGACGAGTGCCGCGCCATGCGGAATGCGCGCCATGCGGCGGCGGGCCTCGTTGAGGTCCTCCGGCTTGATGCGCTCCAGCAGCAGGGCAATGGCGCGCGGGTCTTCCGAAATCTCGACCCCGAAGGCTTTCGCCACCGCATCGGCGGTGATGTCGTCATGGGTCGGGCCGATGCCGCCCGTGGTGAAGACATAATCGTAGCGGGCGCGCAGGGCGTCGAGCGCGGCGACGATCTCCTCCTCAATATCGGGCACGACGCGGATTTCGCGGGTTTCGACGCCGATCTGCAACAGGAAATGCGCGATGTAATGACTGTTGGAATCGCGGGTGCGGCCGGAGAGAATCTCGTCGCCGATCACCATCACGGCGGCGGTGACGCGCTTGTCAGTCATGTCCGCCGTCCTTTCGCTCATACATCACATAGACCCGGGTGCGCGCGACCCGGACATAGCCCCGGCTTTCGAGCAGGCCGAGCAGGTTGACGTCCCATTTCGCGGGCGAATAGGCCATGACCAGCGCGCGCGGCCACAAAGATTCAGGCTCGCTGGTCAGGAAAGGTTCGAGCGCCAGATCTTCCGCGCCCTCGACGTCGAGCTTCATCACGTCGATGCGAGTGAGGCCCTCTTCATGCGCCAAAGTCGCAAGCGATTTCGCCGATGCATTGAAGGAGCCGCCGCCGGTGTCGACATTGACGATGCGCATCGAGGTTTCGGCGAGGTCGAAGGGGTTATAGAACAGCTTCACCGGCCCTTCGACATCGGCGATGGCGCAGTCGAGCGCCTTCACCGTGGCGGCGGGATTCTGACGCAGGTTATAGACCAGCCGCTCGAAAAGCAGCGGCTGCGGCTCGATCGCGAGCACGCGGGCGCGCGGCCCGGCGCGCAGGGCTACGAACAGGCTGCCCGCCCCGCAGCCCGCGCCAATGTCCAGAAAGGTCATGTCCGGCGTGATCCGGTCGGCGATGAAGCGGCGCTCCTCCCGGTCGGAAAATTGCGGCGTGAACAGCAGGCGCTTTTCGCTGGCGTTGTTGAAGGGATAGAGCCGCATCCGGGCCCTGAGCGTCTCCACCGTCACATCGACCGGCCGGGCGCGCAGACGGCGAAGGCCCATGCGGCGCACCAGAAGGGCTGTGCGTTGACCGAGCCAGTGGGTCCCCGCATTCTGCGTGAAATGCAGCAGGCGGCGCAGGGCGCCGTAAGGCTGATGCCGGCCGAAAGGCGACAAATCATTGGCTGGGATCACGCGCATGGCAGGGTCATACCAGCAGCCGCAATCCAGGCCAAGTTTTTCCGGATCGCCCGGCGTCCGCTCAGACCGGCAGGGCGTTTTTAATGACCGCGCCATCCTTCATGATCAGCGCGAGGCTTGTTTCCGGCCTGGCGATCAAATCGATATTCTCCAGCGGATTGCCGTCCACAATCAGGAGGTCGGCGTAAGCCCCCGCCTCGATCACGCCCAGCTTGCCCGGATAGGGGTTGCGTTCGCCGGACAGAGCGAGCAACTCGGCGTTGGCCGATGTCGCCATTTTCAGGATGTCGGCATTGGAATACCAGTGCGTCAGATGGGTCAGCATTTTGCCCTGACGCGGCGTCAGGGCGGCGGAGAACAGAAGGTCGGAGCCGAAGGCGGTCTTGACGCGGTGCTTGCGCGCCAGTTCATACGCGCCGGGCGTGGCGGCGATGACCTCCAGCGCCTTCGCGCGGCTCGGCCCCGCCATCGGCGGCACGTCGTCCTCGCTGAGGAAGGGCTGGATGCTGAGCCAGACGCCCTTCGCCGCCATCAGTTGCGCGGCCTCCTCGTCCATCAAATGAGCGTGCTCGATACAGGCGACGCCTGCCGCAATAGCGCGCTTGATCGTGCGCGGAGCATAGGCGTGGGCGGCGACATAGGTGTTCCAGTCGCGCGCCACATCGACCGCCGCGCGCAGGTCCGCCTCGCTGAAGGTCGTCATATCGAGCGGGCTGCGGGGCGATGACACGCCCCCGCCAGCGACCAGTTTCAATTGCGAGGCGCCCTGCAGCAATTGCTCGCGCACGCGCAGCTGCACCTCGCCAATATTGTCGGCGATGGCGGCGCCGCCCATCCGCTCGACCGCGCTGAGCGGGCCGCCCGGAATGCGCGGCAGGTCGGACAAGGCGCGCATGTCGCCGTGGCCGCCGGTTGTGGTGATCATCGGGCCGGAAGGATAAATGCGCGGGCCGGCGATGAGGCCGTCGTCGATCGCCTGTTTGAACGGGAAGACCAGACCGCCGAGATCCCTCACGGTGGTGAAGCCTCGCAGAAGCGTGTTGCGCGATTCGACGGTCGCCGCGAGATAGATATAGCCCGCGTCGGCGGTCAGCAGGGCCTGAAGCGGCAAAGCCGCGAACAAAGTGTGCCAATGAGCGTCAATCAGCCCGGGCGTCATCACCCGGCCGCCGCAATCGATGATTTTGGCGTCTGCGGGCGGCGCGTGACCGGCGAAATCGACCGATGCGATTCGATTTCCCTCGACCAGAACCTGCGCGCCGTCGCGCAGCGAATCCGTCTTGCCATCGAACAGCCGCAACTGGCGGAACAGCACGCGGCCAGGCCGCCCGGGAGCTTGCGCCAGCAACGGTCCCGGCAGGCCCATGGCGGCGGCGGTCGCGGTCAGCCCGGCGAGAAAGCCGCGCCGGTTGAATGCCGTCAGCCTTTGCGTGACATCGCCCATTTGCGGCAAATGGCAGGCGCAGCCGCCGCCATGGACCAGGTGCTGGTATTTCTTCCCGACCCGGATCATGTTTCGCCCTCGCCTTGACGAAGATCGGCCCGCCTTGCGGGCCAGCCTGAATTTGTCGCAAATGGGCTGGCGAATGTAAATCTGGCCCCCGCCCGGAAATGGGGATCGAGCCGCCCTGCCTCTTGCGTCGCGCCCGCTTTGGGCTAAATCTGGAACAAGGCGGGCCGATGGGGCTAGTCCCGCAGTCTAGAATGGAACCGCAGAATCTAATGACCTTTATCGAAGCAGACGCCGCGCCGAGCCGAAAATCCGGCCATATCCGCATTCATGGTCCTGAAGATTTCGAAGGCATGCGCAAGGCCGGCCGTCTCGCCGCGGAAGCGCTCGACCTGATGATCGAGGCCGCCCAGCCGGGCGTCACCACCGACGAGCTCGACAAGCTCGCCTATGAATTTGGCATGGACAACGGCGCCTATCCGGCGCCGCTCGATTATCGCGGCTATCGCAAGTCGATCTGCACCTCGATCAACCACGTTGTCTGCCACGGCATTCCCGATTCGAAGGCTTTGCGCGACGGCGACATCGTCAATATCGACGTGACCTATATTCTCGACGGCTGGCACGGCGATTCCAGCCGGATGTATTACATCGGCGACGTCCCGCGCAAAGCGCAGCGCCTGTGCGAAGTGACCTATGAATCCCTGATGCGCGGCATCGCGGTGGTCAAGCCCGGCGCCACCACCGGCGACATCGGCCATGCGATCCAGACCTTCGCCGAAGCCGAACGCTGTTCCGTCGTGCGCGAATTCTGCGGTCACGGCCTCGGGCGGCTGTTCCACGACGAGCCCAACATCCTCCATTACGGCCATCGCGGCCAGGGCGTGACCCTGCGCGAAGGCATGTTCTTCACCATCGAGCCGATGATCAATCTCGGCAAGCCGCAGGTGAAAATTCTGGCCGACGGCTGGACCGCCGTGACGCGCGACCGTTCCCTCTCCGCCCAGTTCGAACATGCGATCGGGGTGACGGCGGAGGGCTGCGAGATCTTCACGGCTTCGCCGCGCGGCCTGCATTGCCCGCCCTATACGCCCACTTCGGCCTGATCCGGAGTCGCCTTTGAACCAGTCGCCGACGAAGGACTCGTTCAACGCCGGACATCGCGAACGGCTGCGCGAGCGCTTCATGAAGGGCGGCGCCGACGGCCTGCACGATTATGAAATGCTTGAGCTGCTGCTCTTTCGCGCGATCCCGCGCCGCGACGTCAAGCCCATCGCGAAAATGCTGCTACAGCGATTCGGCTCCTTCGCCGAAGTGATCGCGGCGGCGCCGGCGCGGTTGAAGGAAGTCGAATATGTCGGCGATGCCGTGGTGGCGGAGCTGAAGATCGTCGAGGCGGCTGCGCTGCTGCTCGCCAAACAATCCATGCGCAAGAGACTCGAACTCGGCTCTTTCGCGCAGGTGCTGGATTATTGCCGTGGCGCGATGGCTTTTCGGGAGACGGAGGAATTCCGCGTCCTGTTCCTCGACAAGAAGAACGGTCTGGTCGCCGACGAGGTCCAGGGGCGCGGCACGGTCGATCATACGCCGGTCTATCCCCGCGAAGTGATCCGCCGCGCCCTGGAGCTGAACGCCAGCGCGCTCATTCTCGTCCATAATCACCCCTCCGGCGATCCGACTCCCTCAACCGCCGACGTGACCATGACAGAAACCATCGCCTCGCTTGCCAAGCCGCTCGGCGTCAAGCTGCACGACCATTTGATCGTGGGGCGCAACGGCCATTGCTCCATGCGCGCCATGAAGTTGATTTGAACCGCTGTTCTGAGGATTTGGCCGATGACCAAAGTGAACGTCGGGACGCTGTCGCTCAATGTCGTGACCGAAGGCGCGCGCGGCGCACCCGTGGTTGTGCTCGCCCATCCGCTCGGCGGCGACCTGACCGTCTGGGACGATATCGCGCCCGTTCTCGCGCAAAAATTCTTCGTCGTTCGCTTTGATGCGCGCGGGCATGGCGGATCGGATGTTCCGCCCGGTCCCTACAGCCTTGGCGATCTCGGCGGCGATGTCCTTGCCTTGCTGGACAGGCTCGAAATCGCGAAAGCCCATTTCATCGGCCTGTCGATGAGCGGCGCCATTGGCCAATGGCTGATGATCCACGCCCCCGAGCGTCTGGAAAAAGTTGTGCTCGCCAATACGGCCTTTGTTTTTCCCAATCCTGAAGGATGGAACGGCCGCATCCGCGTAGCGCGCGGCGGCGGTATGGCGGCCCTTGCGCCGGTTGTGGTTCAGCGCTGGCTGACCCCGGCCTTCCGCGCCGCGCAGCCGAAGAAATTCGACGCGATTGAAAATCTTCTCCGCGCCTCGCCGCCTGTGGGCTATGCGGCCTGCTGCTCCGCTTTGCGGGATACGGATTTGCGCGACGCCATTCGGGCCGCTCCGCAGCGTCCGGTTCTGGTGATCGTCGGCGAGAGCGACGCTTCGACTCCGCCGCAACTCGGCGAGGCGCTGGCGCGGTCCCTGCCCGGCGCGCATCTCCTGCGCCTGCGCGCGGCGCATCTCTCCTGCGTCGAGGCGCGGGACGAGTTTCGAGCGGCGGTGGTCGAATTTCTCGCTTAAGCGGCGAGTTCCTGCAAGAAATCCCGCGCTTCGGCGACGGCTGAAACGAGGCGGTCGGCGTCGGCCTGGCGTAGCAGTCCGGCGCGCGCGCCATGTTCGTAATTTTCTGCGGCGGCGGCGACAGCGCCTGCGCCGACCGCGCGGGCCGAGCCCTTGAGCTTATGCGCGAGATCGGCGCTCGCCGTCCCGTTTTCGGCATGCCGCAGGCGATCCGCGATCTGGGCGGCCTGGCAGTCGAACAAGGCGAGCAATTCCTTTTCCAGCTCGCGGTCGCCCATGGTTTGGCGCGCCAAATGCACGAGATCTATCGGCGAAGCCTTTTGCACACGGGCGCCCAACTCCATTGCGGAATGCTGGCCATTGACCTCGTAAGCCGTGAAACCCATGTGATTCTCCCAAACTCTTGTGCGTTGGGCGCGTAACCGCCGCTCGCCGCTTCCGCCGGACCGCGAAATCGCGGTCACACGGGACGAAAACGCAAAATCCATTGAACGCCAGCCTGCATTGAGAAAATTCACCAAACCCTTATTTTGCAGGCGGTTTGGTTTGTTTCTGGAAATATGGCTAAAGGTCCGTTAACGACGTTGTCAAAAGCCTCGGGGGCGCCCGTTTCCATCGCAATCGCGCGAGCGTAGAGTGAGACTTGGTTAACTTCCGCTCAATGCGGGCTTTGACTGTGCGTCGGCGCCCTGCGTCGCGTCCGTTCTGGTTAGTTTTAAGGGCTATTGGACATGTCCACACCGAGCAAGGCTCAGGATCCCGCGGCTGCCGCGTTGTCGGCGATCGAGGATGCTCTTCGGCTCCCGGTAGAGCAGGAAGTCTCGAAACCCGCCGAGGACGCGCAGGAGGCGGGAAAGATCGATTTCCACCTGCCCGCACAGCGCCCGGAAGCCTCCGAGACGCCACAGCCGCGCCTGCCCGAAGTGGCGTCCGACGAGCTCGCCCAGTTCGCCAAGGAAGCCGAGCCACAGCGGCCGCCGTCAGGCCCCCGCCCCGCCAATGACGACCGTCCCTCGGTCGGCCAGATCCTGCAAAGCCTGCAAACCCGCCCTGAATCCGGTTCCTTCACGGCTGCGATCATCGCCTCCGCGGCCTGGATCGGGCTGTGGATCGGCTATTTCGTCTTCAGCCATGGCGCTGCTTTCGCCGGCTCGCTGTTCAGCCCGACGGCGGCGCTTTCCGCATTCGCCCTCATCGGCCCCGTCATCTTCTTCCTTTCAATGGGCTCGGTGATGCGTCGCGCGCAGGAGATGCGCCACACCGCCCGATCGATGGCGCAAGTCGCGATTCGCCTCGCGGAGCCGGAAACCATCGCCACCGAGCAGGTGGTGACATTAAG
The DNA here is from genome assembly GCF_019449565.1 of Rhodoblastus sp. Classification (GTDB taxonomy): domain Bacteria; phylum Pseudomonadota; class Alphaproteobacteria; order Rhizobiales; family Beijerinckiaceae; genus Rhodoblastus. Next base: position 31,784 of record NZ_JAGRPM010000082.1, read on the forward strand.
CCAGGCGATTCGCCGCGAGGTCGCCTCCATGGGCGACGGAATCGAGCGAGCGCTGGCCCGCGCCAGCGAACTCGAAACCATGGTCCGCGCCGAGGTCTCCTCGCTCGAGCGCACCTATGGCGACAACGAGCGCCGCATCCGCATGCTGCTCAACGAACTGTCGAGCGAGCGCGAATCGATCGTCTCCAACGCGGACCAGATCTCCACCGCCCTCACCGGCGCCCATATGGCCGTCTCGCGCGAGCTTGAAACCGCGACGAAACAGCTCACGGAATTGCTGGAGCAAACCGGCGACCGCATCGCAAGGTCGATCGAGGACAAGGGCGGCGGCGTCGAGCAGTCCTTTTCCAATTCCGGCGACGCCTTGCTGCGCCAACTCGAAGAGCGCGCGCAGAACCTGCTTGAGCGTTTCAACCAGTCGAGCGAGCAGACCTCACGCGCCATCGATGAGCGGGCGGAAAAATTCGACGGCGATCTGCGCGGCTTCGCCGCCTCGTTCCTCGACCAGACCCAATCGCGTTCGGACCTGCTGTCGCAGACCCTCGGCGAGGCCGGCGTCCGGCTTGGCGAAACCATCGGCCAGCGCTCCGACGAGCTCGCCGCTCGGCTTGCGGAACACGCCGAGCGTCTGCACGATCTCGTCGCCGTCCAGGGACCGGCCTTCCAGCAGTCCCTCACCGCGACCGGCGCGCAGCTGCGCGAAAAACTCAGCGAACAGACCGCCGAGGCCGAAGCCCTGTTCGGCTCGCTGGGCGAGACCTTCTCGCACACGCTCCAGACCCACCGTCATCGTTCGGCGGAGGAATTCTCCGCCGCGGCCGCGGCCGCAATCGAGGAGCTGACCGCGCGTGCGGAAGCGTTCAGCCTCCATGTCGGCGAGACCGCGCAGCGGACCATCGAAGACTTCGGCGCCAATGTCTCGGCCATTGGTGAGGCCTATGCCCATGTCAGCGCCAGGACCGCGGAAGACGTCGCGGGCCAGGCGGAAACCCTTCGCGAAAGCTTCGGCCAGGCCGCCAACGAGACGCTCGTCGCCTTCGCCGGCCATACCGAGGCCTTCAACGAGCAATTCGCCCGCGTCGCGAGCGAGGCCATCGAATCCATCAGCGGCCATACGGTCGATCTGCGCGACACGGTGGACCAGGCGACGCGCGGCACGCTCGCCGCGATCGGCGAGAAGACCGACAATCTGCAACAGCAGTTCGAAACCCTCGCGGGCACGGCCGTCGAGCGGCTGGAATCGCAGTCGATCCGGATCGAGTCGGCGCTCAACCAGAATGTCGACCGGCTGCAAAAGACCGTCGGCATGACGACGCAGGAAACGCTCGCGGCCCTGAACGGCCATACGGACGCCTTCCACGAGCAATTCGCCCAGACGGCGCAGACCACCATCGAAGCCATCGCCGCTCAAGGCGAACGGCTCGAACACTCCGTCGCCGCCGCGACGCAGGACCAGCTCGCCGGGCTGGTGGGCCATACCGAAGGCTTCGAGGCCCGCTTCGGCGCAACCGCCCGCGAAGCGCGGGAAGCCATCATCTTGCATAGCGAGCGGCTTGAACGCGGAGTCATCGCCGCGACCGAGACCCATCTCGCGGCCCTGCTCGGCCATACCGACGATCTCGAACAGCGTCTGGCCGGCTCGACCCAGCACGCGCTCGACGCCATCGCGTCGCAGGTCGAACGTCTCGACCACAGCATGGCCAATGCGACAGAAGCGCCCCTCGCCGCGCTTGTCAGCCACACCGAGGCGTTCGAACAACGCTTCGGAGAAGCCGCGCTGCAAACCGTCGAAGCCCTTGCGGCTCATACCGAGCGGCTGGAACAAAGCGTCGCAGCCGCCACCGAAACGCCGCTCGCCACGCTGCTCAGCCATACCGAGGCGTTCGAACAGCGCTTCGGCGAAGCCGCGCAGAACGCCGTCGAGGCCCTCGCCGCTCATACCGAGCAGCTCGAAAGGAGCGTCGTCGCCGCTACCGAAACACCGCTGGCCGCCCTGCTCAGCCACACCGAGGCGTTCGAACAGCGCTTCGGCGAAACCGCCCAGCACACGGTCGAGGCCCTCGCCGCTCATACCGAGCAATTCGAAAAGAGCGTCGCCGCCGCCACC
>NZ_JAGRPM010000083.1 GCF_019449565.1 Rhodoblastus sp.
CAGCGCCGCAACCGCAAAAGGACGAAAGGAGAAAGCCAATGCCTTGACCAAAACCTGACCGCAGGAACATAAAAAGGCGGGTCACTTCTCAGTGAAAATCCCGGGTCAGTTCCAAACGGAAATCAACACCGCGCTGCTGAAGTACTCAAGGATTTCGCGCCAAGCGGAATCCTCGGCAGCACTTCCACGATGGCATTCATCAACGACGATCAAATCAAAAAAGTCTCGCGAAACCGATCGGAAAATCTTTTCCGACTCATCCGGCCCCGTCAAAGCCTGATAGAGGGCAAGGTGAACCTCATAGGCGGGATCAATCCTACGGTTTTTCACTTTGGTCATGACCGTGCCGAATGGCTTGAAGTCATTGACAAGCGTCTGGTCCACAAGGATGTTTCGATCAGCCAGGAAGAGGATGCGCTTGGCTTCTCCCGCTTTCCAGAGCCGCCATATAATCTGAAATGTCGTGTAGGTTTTGCCCGTGCCGGTCGCCATCACGAGCAGGACCCGTTTCCGGCCTTTCGCAATGGCTTCGACAGTTCGATTGATAGCCTCTACTTGATAATAGCGAGGCTCTTTGCCATCGGAATCAATGTGGTATGGCTGTTCGACGAGTGCGGTCTCCTGATCCTCAATCTTATAGAATGTTTTGTATCGACCCCACAGCTCCGCAGGCGACGGAAACTGATCGAGGGGGTGCTCAGTTTCAATGTCCTGACCAGGCGCTGCGGCCTTGTTGTGTGACGCGAAGCCGTCACCGTTTGAGCTGAAAGCGCATGGCACCTGCAGAATCTCCGCATACCCGAGGGCTTGCTGCAGACCGTGTGCGATTGAAAAATTGTTGTCCTTGGCCTCGACTACCGCCACAGGCAACGATGGTTTCCAGGAGAGAACGTAATCAGCGAATTTCTTCTTCTTTTTGTTCCTAGAGGACATGTTTCCACGGACGATGACCGGCCCAGGCGTCAACGTCACTTCTCGCCGGATTTGCGTGACGGGGTCCCATTTCGCTGCCTTTATGGCAGGCGTAATAAAAAGGTCACAGATGTCGGACTCGCTTAGCTTAAGCTTGTCTTTCTTGTCCACGCGGGCACACCCTAAAAATAGCGTCAGAAATTTTACTGCAATTTCGAATCACGGAAGTCACCTAACATCAGCGTAACAGCGTGATATGCGAGGCTTCAACTGCACCGTAAAAAGACACCGATGGTCAGGCGCACCGAATCGCGGAGATCGGTTCGATAATTTTGCGGAGACGGTCCTCTCGAAGGAAGCTCAGGCGTTGGTTGATAGGGCGAACGCCATGCCCATCACGAACCCGAAAATGCGAGCAGCTCGGACGTAATCTTTCAACACGGAATTTTACCCAACCAAAATTTTGGTCAAAGGTGTGCTCAAATTCCGCAATCCCTATACCCCATGCGGAACAAAAAAAGAACTTGCGAGACGGAACAAATCGCGTACATTTAAGCCATACAAGTTCATTGCATCTTCGCCGCCAGGCGTGCCAAAAGGATAGAGCCCATGTCGCAAGCGAATCTCCGCCTCGTGGAAGGAACCTCCGTGGACAAGACCAAGGCTCTCGACGCCGCCCTGGCCCAGATTGAACGCGCCTTTGGCAAGGGTTCGATCATGCGGCTTGGCAAAAACCAGCCCGCGACCGAAATCGAAACCATTTCCACCGGTTCTCTTGGCCTCGATATCGCCCTCGGAGTCGGCGGCTTGCCGAGGGGCCGCATCGTCGAAATCTACGGGCCGGAATCCTCGGGAAAAACGACACTCGCGCTGCACACAATCGCCGAGGCGCAGAAAAGCGGCGGCGTCTGCGCCTTCGTCGACGCGGAACATGCGCTCGATCCGGTTTATGCCCGCAAGCTTGGCGTCCATCTCGACGATCTGCTGATTTCCCAGCCCGATACCGGCGAACAGGCGCTGGAGATCACGGACACGCTGGTCCGCTCCGGCTCCGTTGATGTTCTTGTCATTGATTCCGTCGCGGCTCTGGTGCCGCGCGCCGAAATCGAAGGCGAAATGGGCGAAGTCCAGCCTGGCTTGCAGGCTCGCTTGATGAGCCAGGCCCTGCGCAAGCTCACGGCCTCGATCTCCAAATCGAAGACCATGGTGATCTTCATCAACCAGATCCGCATGAAAATCGGCGTGATGTACGGCTCGCCGGAAACCACCACAGGCGGCAATGCGCTGAAATTCTACGCCTCGGTGCGGCTCGACATCCGCCGCATCGGCGCGATCAAGGACCGTGAGGAAGTCACCGGCAACCAAACCCGCGTCAAGGTCGTCAAGAACAAGGTGGCGCCGCCTTTCAAACAGGTCGAGTTCGACATCATGTATGGCGAAGGCGTCTCGAAATTCGGCGAATTGGTCGATCTCGGCGTGAAAGCCGGCGTGGTCGAGAAATCCGGCGCATGGTTCTCCTTCGACAGCCAGCGCCTCGGCCAGGGCCGCGAAAACGCCAAGAGCTTCCTGAAAGCCAATCCCGAAACCGCGGCGCGTATCGAACAGACCATCCGGGAAAACGCCGGCCTGATCGCCGAGCGCATTCTCGAAAATATCGACCCCACCACTGAAGACAGCGACTCCTGACGCCGGCCTCACGTCCGCTTCGTCCCCAACAAGTGGTGAGCGGCAAAATATCGCGGACGGACCGCCTCGCCGCCGTCCTCCGCTCATGTCCGCGCGCTCGCCGGTTTAAGGATTATATGCCGACTACACTCGACAGGCCCTTGACCTATCTATAGATAAGGCCGCCCGCCCCACAGCAGGACTGCGCGTGATTTCGGGGGCGCGAGCGAGGCCAAGCGGAGAGTCGAGAGCATCCATGAGCGGCGTCAACGAAATCCGGTCCACTTTTCTCGATTATTTCGCCAAGAACGGTCATACCGCCGTCGAATCTTCTTCCTTGGTCCCGCGCAACGATCCGACATTGATGTTTACCAATGCCGGAATGGTACCGTTCAAAAATCTCTTCACGGGCGCCGAAAAGCGGGATTACACCCGCGCCGCCTCCGCACAGAAATGCGTCCGCGCCGGCGGCAAGCACAATGATCTCGACAACGTCGGCTATACCGCGCGACACCACACTTTTTTCGAAATGCTCGGAAATTTTTCCTTCGGCGATTATTTCAAGGAGCAGGCGATCGTCCTGGCCTGGAACCTGATCATCAAGGAATTCGGCCTTCCGAAGGATCGGTTGCTCGTGACTGTCTATCACGACGACGACGAAGCTTTCGGCCTCTGGAAAAAAATTGCCGGCTTCTCCGACGACCGCATCATCCGCATCGCATCGAGCGACAACTTCTGGTCGATGGGCGAAACCGGCCCCTGCGGCCCTTGCTCCGAGATCTTCTACGATCAGGGCGAATCTCTTCGCGGAGGCCCGCCCGGCAGCCCGGATGAGGACGGCGACCGCTTCCTGGAGTTCTGGAACCTCGTTTTCATGCAATTCGAGCAGGTCGCGCCGGGCCAGCGGATTCCGTTGCCACGGCCGTCGATCGACACCGGCATGGGCCTTGAGCGCATCGCCGCCCTGATGCAGGGCGTCCATTCCAATTTCGAGATCGACCTGTTCCGCGCCCTCATCCGCGCCGTTGCGGACGCCACCGGCGTCGAACCGGACGGTCCGATGCAGGCCAGTCACCGCATCATCGCCGATCATTTGCGCGCGTCGGCTTTCCTGGTCGCGGACGGCGTGCTGCCCGCCAACGAAGGCCGAGGCTATGTCCTGCGCCGCATCATGCGCCGCGCCATGCGCCACGCCCAGATGCTCGGCGCGCGCGACCCGCTGATGTGGCGTCTCGTTCCCGCCCTGGTGCGGGAAATGGGCGCCGCCTATCCGGAATTGACCCGCGCCCAAGCGCTTATCGAGGAGACCCTCAAGCTTGAGGAAACTCGTTTTCGCACCACGCTGGCGCGCGGCCTCGCGATACTCGACGAGGAAACGCGCGACCTCATCGAGGGCCAGAGCCTGTCCGGCGATGTCGCCTTCAAGCTTTATGACACCTATGGCTTCCCGCTCGATCTGACGCAGGAGGCCCTGCGCGCCCGCAAGATCGGCGTGGACAAGACCGCTTTCGACGCCGCCATGGAGCGCCAGCGCGCCGAAGCGCGCAAGGCCTGGACAGGCTCCGGCGACGCTGCGACTGAAACCGTCTGGTTCGGGATCAAGGACAAGGTCGGAGCCACCGACTTCCTCGGCTATGAGACCGAATCCGCCGAGGGCGTCGTCGTCGCCCTGGTGCGCGACGGCGTCGAACAGGAAGTGCTTAAGACCGGCGAAAAAGGCCTCGTCATCCTCAACCAGACGCCGTTCTACGCGGAGTCCGGCGGCCAGGTCGGCGATACAGGCGTCCTTCACGCCGGCGAGACCCGGCTTCGGGTCGAAAACACCATCAAGAAGGTCGGCGATCTTTTCATTCACGAAGTCGTCGTGGAGCGTGGCGAGGTCAAGCGCGACATGGCGCTCCAGCTTGATGTCGATCATGAGCGCCGGAGCGCGATTCGCGCCAATCATTCCGCAACCCATCTCTTGCATGAGGCGCTGCGCGAAGTGCTTGGCGACCATGTCGCGCAAAAGGGCTCCCTCGTCGCAGCCGACCGCCTGCGCTTCGATTTCGCCCATCCGAAGCCTGTGACCGATCAGGAGCTGGCGGAAGTCGAGGATATCGCCAATCGCGTTATTTTGGAGAATGCCGCCGTCTCGACGCGCCTGATGGAGGTCGATCAAGCGATCGAATCCGGCGCGAAAGCCCTTTTTGGCGAAAAATATGGCGACGAGGTCCGGGTCGTCGCCATGGGCGGCGGCGCGCGCCGCGCCTTCTCGGTCGAGCTTTGTGGCGGTGTCCATGTCTCCCGCACGGGCGATATCGGCCTGGTGTCGATCGTCGGCCGCAGCGCGGTCGCCGCTGGCGTCCAGCGCATCGAGGCCAAGACTGCGGCCTCCGCGCGCCGTCACCTGAACACCGAAGCGCGGGTCCTTCGCGACTTGTCCGGTTTGTTGCGCGCACCGGTCGAAGACGCGGCCGACCGCCTCGCCGCGCTGCTTGAAGAACGCAAGAAACTCGAGCGGGAACTGACCGAGGCGCGCAAAAAGCTCGCCATGGGCGGGGGCGGAGGAAACGCTGAAGAGCCGGTGCGTCAGGTCGCCGGCGTCAAGCTCTTCGCCCGCGCCATTTCCGGCGTCGAGATGAAAGATCTGAAATCGCTCGCGGACGAAGCGAAGCAGTCGATCGGCTCCGGCATCGTGGCCATCGTCGGCGTCGCCGAAGACGGCCGCGCAGGCGTCGTCGTCGCAGTGACGCCGGATCTGACGGCGAAATTCAACGCGGTCGACTTCGTGCGCCTCGCGTCGGAAAAACTTGGCGGCAAGGGCGGCGGCGGCCGCCCCGACATGGCGCAGGCGGGCGGCCCCGACGGCGCCGCTGCGGATCAGGCGCTCGCGGCTATCGCCGATCTGCTGGAACAGCGCGCCGCGTCCTGAACAGCGCCAGCTCCGGCCAGCCTGCCTGGCTCAGCGATGTTCGCGGCGATGAAGGAACGCCAGCCGTTCGAACATGTGGATGTCCTGCTCGTTCTTGAGCAGGGCGCCATGGAGCGGCGGGATCAATTTCGACGCGTCGCTTTCGCGCAATTGTTCCGGCGTGATGTCCTCGCTGAGCAGCAGCTTCAGCCAGTCCAGCAATTCCGAGGTCGAGGGCTTTTTCTTGAGGCCGGGAACCTCGCGCATCTGGAAGAACAGCCTCAGCGCCTCTTCGATCAGGCTTTTCTTCAAGTCCGGGAAATGGGCTGCGATGATCGCCTCCATCGTCGGCTTGTCCGGAAACTTGATGTAGTGGAAAAAACAGCGGCGCAGGAAAGCGTCGGGCAATTCCTTTTCGTTGTTCGATGTGATGATGACGAGCGGCCGCTTTTTTGCCCGGATAGTCTCGCCTGTCTCGTAAACGTGGAACTCCATCCGATCGAGCTCCAGCAGCAGATCATTGGGAAATTCGATATCGGCCTTGTCGATTTCGTCGATCAGCAGCACCAGAGGTTCATCCGCGACGAATGCCTCCCAGAGCTTGCCGCGCTTGATGTAGTTACCGATCTCGCTGACGCGGGGGTCACCCAGCTGTGAATCGCGCAGGCGCGATACGGCGTCATATTCATAAAGACCTTGCTGCGCTTTGGTGGTCGATTTGATGTGCCAAGGCAGCAAACGCGCGAACGAAGCCCTCGCAACCTCTTCGGCGAGGACGGTCTTTCCCGTCCCCGGCTCGCCCTTCACAAGCAGCGGGCGCTCGAGGGTCACGGCGGCGTTCACCGCGACCTGGAGATCCTTGGTCGCGACATAGGTTTTCGAACCAGTGAAACGCATGCTTGTTCCGGGCCTTTCTTTGGCGAGCGCGCAAAACGGCGTATTTCTCGCAATGTGGCGCCGCAACAGGCAAGGGGCAAGCGTCGGACGACGGATCTCGCGAATCGAATATGGCGGCTTTGCGAGGGGAGGCGGAACGTCTTCGCAGCGCTGTGTAAAGCCATATTGCGCCGCAAAATCCTACCTTAGTCGGAAGTCGTTTGTTTTCTGTTGGTTAGGGAGCGCCCGGAAGCATCCCAAAATGTGACATTTCTACAACTCACGGAATCCGATTGCGCCAAAAAGGCGGAAACGTGGCCGGTGTGGCGGCGCGGACCTTTCTTTCTTTTTTCACCATCGACTATAGTAAAAGCCTCGGATGTCCCGTGTTGAATTATTGCGGCCAAGGCTGAATAGGCGCCACGGGACCGAAGTAAAGAGTTTGTTAACACTTGAACTGAAGCCCTCGGGAGGGGTATTCAAATGAACATTAAGGCTAAACTTCTCGGCGCCGCGATGGGCGCTCTCGGCCTCTGCGGCCTGAGCTCCGCCGCCCTCGCCGGCTCGACCAACCCGCCCGGCGAGCGCGCCGGTCTCGATCTGGCGACCCCGCTGCCGGAAGGCATCTATTTCGTCAACATCACCGGCGTTGGCAACTGGCGCGACGCGGTGGCGGGTTCGGATTCGAACTTCTCCTATAACGTTCCGATCGTCGCCTGGTCGACCCCCTGGAACATCCTCGGCGGCCACATCCAGCTGCTCGTCGCCGCTCCGGAAATCCTCGCCGGCGAAAACTTTCGCGATCCGCTCGCCATCGGCGGCCGCAGCACCTTCTACGCCCAGACCATCTACAACCCCTTCATCGCCGGCCAGATCGCCTGGAACTTCGGCAACGGGTTTAGCGCTTCGCTGTTGTCGGGCGCCTATATCGGCATTTCCAACGCCGGCACCTTCGACAACGCCTTCAATCACACCACCTTCCACGAGCAGTTGGCCTTGGCCTATCATGGCGGCGGCTGGAATGCGACCGCCAACCTGATGCTCGGCTTCCTGACCGACCAGGGTTCTTGCTCCGCTTTCGGCATTGTCGCGAGCTGCCAGAACAACAACTATTTCAACTATGACCTCGGCCTGACCCACACCTTCGGCAAGTGGGAAGTCGGTATGGTGGGCTACGGCTCGTTCGACTTCGGCGGCTATGGCGCTGGCTTCAATAACTCCGGCATCTACCACCAGGCCTATGCCAACCAGTCCCAGTTCGCTCTCGGCGGCCTGATCGGCTACAACTTCGGCCCGGTGATCACCCAGTTCATCGTCTCGACCGACGTTTACACCCAGAACTACAACAACAAGCAGACCCAGTTCCTGGCTCACGTCATCGTCCCGCTGTGGAACCCGGAAGCCCCGAAGGCCGTCGTCGCCAAGTACTGATCTCCTGATCAGTCTGGCCGATCTTCGGAACGGAACGACAATCGCCGACGATGGTTCGCCATCGTCGGCTTTTTTTATGCAGCGCCCGCGCGCATAATTCCTTTTCCGGGCGCGCAGCTTTCCCCTGCCCCGTTCATCCTGTAGCTTCCATTCGCAGGCTCCGGTTCGACGCCCGCAAACGCGGCGAACGGGCCTATGAAAAATTCTGGATTTCCGGAAGGCCCGGGGCTCATGCTGATCAATTTTTTCGCCGCCCTGCGTGAAGCGCAGATCCCCGTGTCGCTGCGCGAATATCTGACCTTGTGCGAGGCGCTCTCCGTCGATCTGGCCGACAAATCGGTCGAGGAATTTTATTTCCTCGCGCGCGCCTGCCTCGTGAAGGACGAGCGCAATCTGGACAAGTTCGACCGGGTGTTCGGCCAGACCTTCAAGGGTCTTGAGTCCGGCGTCGATCTTGCCGAAAAGGCTGCAATTCCGGAAGAATGGCTGAAGAAGCTAGCGGAGAAATTCCTCACCGACGAGGAGAAGAAGCAGATCGAGGCGCTCGGCTGGGACAAGCTGATGGAGACGCTGAAAAAGCGTCTCGAAGAACAGAAAGAGCGTCATCAGGGCGGCGGCAAATGGATCGGCACGGCCGGAACCTCGCCCTTCGGCGCCTATGGCTATAATCCCGAAGGCGTGCGCATCGGCCAGGACGGCAATCGCAATTTTCGCGCAGTCAAGGTCTGGGACAAGCGCGAATTCAAGGATCTCGACGGCGATGAGGAACTGGGGCCACGCAATATCAAGATCGCCCTGCGCCGACTGAGGAAACTGGCCCGCACCGGCGCCGCCGAGGAACTGGACCTCGAAGGCACGATCGGCGCGACGGCGCGGCAAGGCTTTCTCGACGTGAAATTGCGGCCCGAGCGACGCAATGCGGTCAAGGTGCTGCTGCTGCTCGATATCGGCGGCTCAATGGATTGGCATATCCAGCAGGTCGAAGGCCTTTTCGCCGCCGCCCGCAGCGAATTCAAGCATCTCGAACATTTCTACTTCCACAACTGCCTTTACGAAGGAGTCTGGAAGAACAACCAGCGCCGCCATTCGGAAAGAATGGCGACCTGGGACCTGCTCCACACTTTTCCGCATGATTACAAGCTGATCCTGGTGGGCGACGCCGCGATGAGCCCCTATGAGATCATGACGGAAGGCGGATCGGTCGAGCATTATAACGCGGAAGCCGGCAAGGTCTGGCTCGAACGCGCGCTGCAATGCTGGCCTCATACGGTCTGGCTCAACCCCACGCCCCACGAGCATTGGCGCTATACCCAATCGATCGGGATGATCGAGCGCATCATGGAAAACCGCATGTTCCCCCTCACCCTCGAAGGAATCGAGGGCGCGATGAAGGAATTGACGCGGTAGAACGGCGCGGTAATCCCGCGCCGCATAGGATATCAGCGCGTTCCGGTCACTGCTTGCCGTCGTTTGCTGACGCCGGTTTCGGCGCGGAATCCGTCCCCGTCTCCGGCTTGGGCTGCGACGCGTCGTCCGGCGTGGCGGATTCGGGCTTCGCGGGCTCAGGGGCCTGGGGTGCCGCAGGCTGGACTGCAGGCGCTGCAGGCTGACTCGGAGACGCCGCCGGCTCGACAGCAGGCGGGACCGAAGGCGCCGCAGGCTGGATCGCAGGCGCATCGACTTTCGCTGGAGCCGGCTCGGCAGCGGGCGCAGGCTCGACTTTCGGCGTCGCGCCAGCGGGCTCGCCGCCATCTAGCCTGATCACGGGAGAGGGCGGGGACGCCGGCGCAGACTCGGGCGCGGAGGCGGGCTCGGCCTTCGGCGGCGGCGCTGCGGGCTTCGGCATTTCGACGCCCGACGCCTTCAACACGGCGGCGGCCTGGATATATTCGATGAAATTCTTCGGGCAGATTTCGACGGCTTTGCGCACGAAGGCCAGGCCTTCGTCCTTGACGTTTTTGGCGAGACGCTCGGCGCCGATATAAAACTGCGCCTCGCATTGATCGCCGGGCGTTTTCGCCGCCGCGAGCGTGCTCTGGAGGTCGAGAGCGCCAAGATCATATTGCGCAACGGGCCAGGGCCAGGCGCCCTGCGTGAATTTCGCCGAATAGCGCTGCAATTCCGCTTTGCCTTCCGCTCCGCCCTTGGCCAGAAACAGCCAGAGACCCGGATAGGCGTTCTTCGGATCGATCTTCAGGGCCTGCCTGAATTCCTCGACCGCCCTGGCCTTGTCGCCCTTAACGTAAAAAGCGACGCCGCGATTGAAATGGGCGAAGGCGTTATTTGGCGAGAGTTCGATCGCGCGCGCATAATCGGCAAGCGCTGCGTCAAATTGGCCCTTGGCGAGATAGGCGCCGCCACGTGCGATAAAGACCGAGGCGCCATTGCCGCTCAGTTTGATCGCCTTGTCGTAATCCGCGAGAGCCTTGTCCGCCTCGCCCCTGGCCAGCAAGACATTGCCGCGATCGGAAAAGAGCGCCGCATTGTTCCCGCCGAGTTCGACCGCCTTGTCGTAATCGGCCAGCGCCCGGTCACCGTCTCCCTTGTCCTGATGGATCATGCCACGGGCCTGAAACGCGACGGCGTTCTTGGCGTCGAGTTGAATCGCCTTGTCGCAATCCGCGAGCGCCTTGTCCTGCTCGCCGAGTTTTTTCAGCGCGAAACAGCGGTTGGAATAGGCCCAGGCGATTTCCTGTCCCTTCCATTTGCCCGAATCGATCAGCTTGCCGCAGGCCTCGACCCGCGCCTTGGCGTCGACTCTGCCGTCGGAATTGGCGCAGGCGTCTGCTTCCGGCGATTTCGGCGCCGCCTTGAGCGACGGCAGCACGCGCGGCGTTACGAATTGATGGAGGGGATCCGACTGAAAATTAGGGCCGCCGCTCTCCGGAGCCTCGCTTTGCTGCGCGAATGCCGGCCCGGCAAGGGCCAGAGCGCCTGCCGCGGCCAGAAGCAAATCCGCAAATTTCATTTTTCCCTCCCGCAAAGCCCGGCGCGACGCCGATTCGAGGCGCCCCGCGCAGAAGCGTTAGCTTATAGCCCAACGGCGAAAAAGCCGAAAATGCGTTGCGGAAGCGTGAGCGCTCCCCTCCCTTGGGACGATCCCCTTTTGGCCCATAACAGGCGGCCGCGCAGCCGGTATTTCCAGTCTGTCAAATAGCCGTGCTAACTTGGCCTTATGCGCCGCCTCATCCTCTTCCGCCATTCCGAAGCCGTCCATTCCTCCAGATTTCGCGACCATGAAAGGCCGCTGACCGATGCTGGCCGCAAGGACGCCGCCCATGCAGGCGCGCGTCTGGCGGAGCTAAATCTGCCGGTCGACCTCGTCCTGCTGTCTGATTCCCAGCGCACGCAGGAAACCTGGGAAATCGCCGGAACGCATTTGGAGGACGCGACGGAGAACCGCCTCGAAAAGCGCCTCTATGAAGCCGAGCGCCGCGACCTGATGGATCTGGCGCGCGCGCAACCGGACTCGGTCAAATGCTTAATCCTTGTCGGGCATAATCCCTCCATCGCGGAATTTGCCGCGCATTTTGCCGGAAGCGGCGAACGCGAGGCTCTCAAGCGTCTCGCCAAGGGCTTCCCGCCCAGCGGCATCGCCATTTTCGACATCGAAGATGCGGAATGGCGGAAACTACGCTGGGGCGACGGAAGCCTGACCCATTTCCTGACCTGACGGCGTCGAAAAGCCTCCACTTCACCGTAAACTTTTTATGAATTATTATTTTAAAATATTTAGTTACCATGTTTTTTTCAACGTTCGCGCGAGCGCTATCGCGCGCGACTTGAGCCAAACCATGCAATCCATTGTTCTGACGTTATTTTCGGACCTGACGCATCGCTGCGCCAAGAAATCGACGCGCCCCGGCTACCGCCCCGCCCTTTCGTGATTAAATAATCGGCAAGGGTTCAGCTCGAATCCGCGCCGGAGCTTGCCTTGTCCGCCCTGACCGATCTTTTCAGCGAAGCGCGCAACACCGCCGCCAGTCTCGCGGATGTCTTTTCCCGCGGGCGCGGGATGCGGCTGGGAGTCACCGGGCTGTCGCGGGCCGGCAAAACCGTGTTCATCACCGCCCTCGCTCAACAACTCACCACTCTCGCCCACGCCGCCGCCGAGGGCCGCAAGAACCCGCTGCCCGTGTTCCGCCTCGCCGCCGAGGGGCGGTTGTTTTCCGGGCGGCTGGAGCCCCAGCCCGACGATCATATCGCGCGCTTCGCTTTCGAGGATCATGTCGCGGCCCTGACCGGCTCGGAGCCTTCCGGCGCCGACCGGCAATGGCCTCAATCGACCCGGCAGATCTCGGAACTGCGGCTGACGCTGGATTTCGAACGCCGCGAGGGCTTTCGGACCGGCCCGTCGCAATTCACCATCGACATTGTCGATTATCCGGGTGAATGGCTGCTCGACCTGCCGCTGCTGGAAAAATCCTATCGCGATTGGTCGCGCGAGACATTCGAGACCAGCGCGGCCGCCGCGCGCGCGCCGCTCGCCGCCGAATGGCGCGGCTTTTCCGCCAGCCTCGACCCGGCCGGACCGGAGGACGAATTTTCCGCCCGGCGCGCGTCCGAATTATTCACCGACTATCTTCGCGCCGCGCGCTCCGACGCCTATGCCTTGTCCACGCTCCCGCCGGGGCGCTTCCTGATGCCGGGCGACCTCGAAGGCTCCCCGGCGCTGACCTTCGCGCCGCTGCCGCTGGTTGAAGGAGCCGAAATCGCCTCGGGCACGCTGGCGGCGATGATGCAGCGGCGTTACGAGGCCTATAAGAGCCATGTCGTGAAGCCGTTCTTCCGCGATCATTTCTCGCGGCTGGACCGCCAGATCGTGCTGGTGGACGCCCTCGCCGCGCTCAATTCCGGGCCAGCCGCCCTGCGCGACCTGCAACATGCGCTCAATGACGTGCTCGCCGCCTTCCGCGTCGGGCGCGGCAATTCGCTGACGCGGCTGTTCCGGCCCAAGATCGACAAAATTCTGGTCGCTGCGACCAAGGCCGATCATCTGCACCACCTCAGCCACGACCGGCTGGAGGCCATCTTGCGGCAATTGACGGCGCGCGCCATTTCCCGCTCGGAATTTTCCGGCGCAAAGGTGGACGTCATCGCGCTCGCCGCCGTCCGGGCGACCCGGGAGGCCGCCGTGCGGCGGGGGCGCGAGACCATCGACGCCATCGTCGGCGTGCCGCTCGCCGGGGAAACCCTCGACGGCCAGACCTTCGACGGCGTCGCCGAGGCGGCGATCTTTCCCGGCCAGCTGCCGGTCGATCCGCGCGAGGCCTTTCGCGGCGACGCCCTGGCGCTGGCAGAGGGCGACGCCGATTACCGCTTCCTGCGTTTCCGCCCGCCCGTTCCCTCCTTCGGGCCGGATGGCGAACCCCTGCCGGCGCCCCATATCAGGCTGGATCGCGCCTGCCAGTTCCTGTTTGGAGACCGGCTGTCATGAGTGACGAGCCCAAATCGCGTCCCCGCGCCTTCCGCCTCGACGAGCTTGCCCCCGGCCAGAAGCGCGATTTCCTGCTGGAGGAAAGGCCCGATGCGTTTGAGGCGGAAGCGGCGCTGCTGGTCGGCGACGCCGCCGAACGGGCGGCGGAAGAGGCGCAGGCGCGCGGCTTCCTGCGCCGCGCGGCCTTTAGCTGGGGCGGGCTGCTGCTATCCTCGCTCGGCGGGCTTGCGGCCTTTTCCTTCGGGCTATGGCTGGACCAGCTGGTCGAATCCCTGTTCGCGCGGTCGGCAACGCTTGGCGCGCTTGGCCTCGGCCTTGCCGGTCTCGCCATTCTGGCCATTCTCGCGCTGATCAGCCGCGAAATGCTCGCCATCTTCCGCCAGCGCAAGATCGCGCTGCTTCACAAGGCGCTGGCGCTGGCCCATGAAACAGACGACCGCGAATTGGCGAGGGAAAAGATTGGCGAACTCGCGGCGCTTTATGAGAGCCGGCCGGAAACGTCAGGCGCCCGCCTGCATCTCGGAGAGCTGCGCAAGGACATCGTGGACGCCCGCGACCTGATCGACATCGCCGAACGGCGACTGATGCCGGCGCTCGATTCGGCCGCACAGCGCGAGATCGCCTCGACCGCCAAACGCGTCTCGCTGGTCGCCGCGATCAGTCCGCGCGCCGCGATCGACATGATTTTCGTCGCCGCCATGGCGCTGCGCCTGATCCGGCGCATCTCCGAAATCTACGGCGGACGCCCTGGAATGCTGGGAGCGTGGCGGCTGGCGCGCGCCGTGGGCTCGCATCTCGCCATCACAGGCGGCATGGCTTTGGGCGACGGGCTCGCGCAGCAGATCATCGGCCACGGATTGGCGGCGAAAATCTCGGCGCGTCTCGGCGAAGGCGTGCTGAATGGCACGTTGACGGCCCGCATCGGCCTCTCGGCCATGTCGGTCTGCCGCCCCATGCCCTTCCTGTCGGAAAAACAGCCCGGCCTGCGCGACGTCGCGCCCTTCCTGTTCAGCGACGCCGGAAAAAGCGGGTCCGCCGTTTCCGAACGTCAGCCCTGACGGTCGGGCGTCTGGACGACGAGGCCGTCCAGCGCCTCTGTGATCGTGATCTGGCAGGACAGGCGGGAGTTGGGGAGCGGGTCCACCGCAAAGTCCAGCATGTCGGTTTCCATCGGGCTGGCCGCCGGCAATTTGTCGAACCATTCCGGCGCGACATAGACATGGCAGGTGGCGCAGGCGCAGGCTCCGCCACATTCGCCGAGGATTTCATCGATGCCGATCTTGACGGCTGTTTCCATCACCGTCATGCCCGGTTCCGCCTCAGCCTCGCGCCTCTCGCCGGTGGAGCTGACATAGACGACCTTGACCATAGAACAATTCCCGAATCTGGCGCTCGCGCGCCGCGTGCTGCGCCCTTCTAATGAGGATCGCCCTGCTTTGCCACCTTTGAGGACGACAAAATTCCGCGCCGCCGGCCATTAATTCGCCGGTTTTACGCGCCTCTTGCGCCGACGGTTCACTCGAACTCCCCCGAGTTCGGCGGGTTGAGGGTCAGAAAAGCGGCGCCGACCGTCTCCGGGGCATAGCCGCTGGCCGCCGCAAAATCCAGCAGGCTTCGCTCGTCGCCGGCGAGAAAGGTCAGGACGCCGCCCAGAAAGCCGGGCTCGCCCGCCGCCGCGCGCAAATGGCCAAGATCAAGCCCGGACAGGGCGAGAAAGCGCGATAGCCGCTCCGGGTCGCCGGCAATATGGCTCAGACCGGCGATGGCGATCTTTTCCGCCTCGTCGCGGTCAATTTTTCGGGGGACAGGAGGACGCAAAACCAAACGAGACCTTTCATTCGTTCGATACCCTCAATACGTTCGGCGTAAATTTTCCATTCGTCAATTTATGTCGCTTAAACATGTAAGAATCGGCCGAGAAAATCGCGTCCGAGGCCTGGCGAGGTGAAATGAAAAAAACGGTCCTCATCGTCGAAGACAATGAGCTGAACATGAAGCTCTTCAACGACCTGTTGGAGGCGCATGGCTATACGACGGTGCAGACCAAGAGCGGCGTCGAGGCGGTCGGCCTCGCGCGCAGCCATCGCCCGAACCTGATCCTCATGGATATCCAGCTGCCGGAGGTATCCGGCCTTCAGGTCACGCAATGGCTCAAGGACGACCCGGACCTGGCCCATATCCCGGTGGTGGCCATCACCGCCTTCGCCATGAAGGGCGACGAGGAAAAAATTCGGCAGGGCGGCTGCGAGGCCTATTTGTCGAAACCGATCTCGGTCGTGAAATTTTTGGAAACGGTTCGGAATTATATTGGCGACAATTGACCGCGGCGCTTGACGAAGCGCAGTGAAAGGACCGGCCCATGACGGCCCGCGTATTGGTGGTTGACGATCTCCTGCCCAATCTCAAGCTGCTGGAAGCGCGGCTGACAGCGGAATATTTCGACGTCGTCACCGCTACCAACGGGCCTGACGCGCTGAAGATCTGCGAGCGCGGCGAATGCGACATCGTCCTGCTCGACGTGATGATGCCGGGCATGGACGGCTTTGAAGTCTGCCGCAAGCTCAAGGCTAATCCGGCGACGCTGCATCTGCCGGTCGTGATGGTCACGGCGCTCGACCAGACGGCGGACCGCGTGCGCGGCCTCGAAGCCGGCGCCGATGACTTCCTGACCAAGCCGATCGACGAAATCGCCCTGATCGCCCGCGTCCGCTCGCTGTCGCGGCTGAAATTCGTGGTCGACGAATTGCGGACGCGCGCGGCGACCTCCGCCAATCTCGGCGTCACGGACGCCACACGCCACACGCTCGACGACGGTCTGGGCGGGCGAATCCTGCTGGTGGACGACCGGCCCAATTCCGCGCAGCGGATCTGCGCCGCCCTGCGCGGCCCCTATGAGGTCGATGTCAATATCGACGCCCATGAATCGCTGTTTCGCGCCACCGAGCAGGATTATCAGGTCGTGATCGTCAGCCTCGGCCTCGCCCGGTTCGACGGCCTGCGCCTGTGCAGCCAGCTGCGCTCGGTCGACCGCACCCGTCACACGCCGCTGCTGATGCTGGCCGATCTCGAAGACCGCCAGCGCATCCTGCGCGGCCTCGATCTCGGCGTGAACGATTATCTCATCCGTCCCGTCGACAAGAACGAAATCCTCGCCCGCGTGCGGACCCAGGTGCGCCACAAGCGCTATGCCGACAGCCTGCGCTCCAGCCTGCAGGCGGTGATGGAGCTGGCGGTGGTCGATCCCCTCACCGGCCTCAACAACCGGCGCTATCTCGAATCCCATCTTGCCGCGCTGCTGGATCAGGCAGCCCTGCGCGGGCGCTCGGTCTCGGTGATGATCCTCGACGTCGACCATTTCAAGCTTGTCAATGACGGTCACGGCCATGACGTCGGCGACCAAGTGCTTAAAGGCTTCGCCGCGCGCGTAAAGCGCTCGGTGCGCGGCTCCGACCTGATGTGCCGGCTCGGCGGCGAGGAATTCGTCGTCGTGATGCCCGACACCAATCTGGCGACGGCGGAACTTGTGGCCGAGCGCATCCGCTCGTCGGTCGCGGGAACGCCCTTCCCCATCGAAGGCAGCGCGCAATCGATTCCGATCACCGTTTCGATCGGGATCGCCGAATCGCCGGGCGTGGAAATTCCCGCCGCCTTCCTCAAGCGCGCGGATCAGGCGCTCTATCTCTCGAAGAACAGCGGCCGCAACCGCGTCACCGCGGCGGCAGCCTGAGCCGAGCCGCAGAACGCCATACGCGGGACGCTCCACGCCTCTTGCGTCCTATCGTCGCAGGCGTTTGTTTGAGATGGAACGATGACAGAATGCGCTGCGCAATCTGAGAAAAAACTCGGCGGCATCGAGGTCCTCCGGTTCCTGTGCGCTGTCGCGGTCATCATCCACCATTACCGATTTTTTTTCGTCTCCGGGGTTTGGACGCCGCAATCTCACGCGCCAATCGAAGCTTTTCCATTCTATCCGGCGCTGGCGCCGTTCTATTGGAAGGGCCTGGCCGCCGTTCAACTGTTCTGGGCGATCTCCGGTTTTATTTTTTTCTGGAAATATGCCGACGCGATTCACGACAGAGTCGTCGCCACAAGACATTTTTTTGTATTGCGGTTCTCCCGGCTATATCCACTGCACTTCCTGACCCTTGTCATCGTTATCGGCCTGCAGGCGCTGTATTTGCGCGACCACAGCGAGAACTTCATTTATCACGCGAATGATACGCGCGCATTTTTGCTGCAACTCGTCATGGCGTCGAATTGGAACGCCACTTGTGAGAACAGCTTTAATGGACCGATCTGGAGCGTATCGGCTGAAGTGCTGATCTATGGTCTGTTCTTCCTGACGGTCCGACTCTTTCGCCCCGGCGCCGTCTTATGTCTGATGATGGTCATGGCGGCCTTTGTCGTTGTCGCAAGCCCCCTCCGGACCCCACTCCTTAATCTGTCGATCTGCGCGATCTATTTTTTCGGCGGCGGGCTGACATATTTGGGCGTCAAACATGTCCCCACCGCCCATCGCGCTATGACATTCTGGTTCGCGGCGGCGAGCAGCGTGGCGATCGCAGCGGCAATGTTCCCCCAGGGGTTCAGCGATTTTGACGTCCCGCCATATTTGATGATGCTTCTGTCATCCTCTCTAGTTGTTTCCTTTGCTTTGATCGAAGATGTCTTCCCGATCAATTTGACTCGTTTGGCGCGGCTCGGCGATCTGACCTATGGTTCCTACCTCTGGCATTTCCCGCTCCAACTCGCCGTTGTCGTCATCATCGATCGAATCGGTTGGGGCCGCGAAATATTCTTGTCGCCATTGCCGCTCGTGATCTGGATCGGCCTGACTTTCGCGCTCGCGGCCGCGAGCCATCGCTTTCTCGAAATGCCCACGCAAAACGCGATCCGCCGAGCCTTCTCGCCTCGCGTTTTCTCTAAAGCTCCCAGCCTCGCGCAGCCGTGACGATTTCCTTGCGCGAAGAGCCACGTTCGGTCGAATGCCGGTTGCGCGCGACCTGAGCGGCGCATCGGCGTCTCCCGGCGTTTAACGCTGGATTGCGCGACCAATCCGGGCGATGATCGCGCCGCAATGAAATCCGTTCCCTTTCGCATTCGTCAGGTCGAGCGCATCGAGTCCATTCCCGCTTCGGACTGGGACGCCTGCGCCAACCCGCCCGCTTCCGACGCCGAGGCGGGCGAGCGGTTCAACCCCTTCCTGTCCCACGCCTTTCTCGCCGCGCTGGAAACAACCGGCAGCGTCGGCAAGGGCACAGGCTGGCATCCGGCCCATGTGGTGGTCGAGACGCCGGAAGGTCGCCTCGCCGCTTGCGCCCCGGTCTATCTCAAGACCCATTCGATGGGCGAATATGTGTTCGACCACGGCCTCGCCGAGGCTTTCGAGCGTGTCGGCGGGCGCTATTATCCCAAGGCGCAGGTCGCCGTGCCCTTCACCCCCGTTCAGGGCCATCGGCTGCTGGTCGCAGCGGACGCGCCGCCAGGCGCGCGCGAGGCGTTGGCGCTGGGCCTGCGCGCCTTGCGTGAGACGATGGAGCTATCGTCGCTCCACATCACCTTTCCCGATTCCGCCGATCAGGCCTTTCTCGAACATTCGGGTTTCATCCCGCGCAAGGGCCACCAGTTCCATTTTTTCAATCGCGGCTACCAGAGCTTCGACGATTTCCTGGCCGCGCTGTCGTCGCGCAAGCGCAAGGCGATCCGCAAGGAGCGCGCCGAGGTCCAGGCCGCCGGCCTGACCATCGAATGGGTCACGGGCAGCGACCTGACCGAGGCGCATTGGGACGCCTTTTACGCCTTTTACATGGACACCGGCGCGCGCAAATGGGGGCGGCCCTATCTGAAGCGCGCCTTTTTCTCGGCGCTCGGCGCGACGCTTGCCGACCGCGTGCTGCTGGTGGTCGCCCGGCGCGAGGGGCGAATGATCGCCGGCGCGCTCAATCTCATCGGCGACGACGCGCTCTATGGCCGCAATTGGGGCGCGCTGGAGCATCTCCCCTGCCTGCATTTCGAGCTTTGCTACTATCAGGCGATCGAATTCGCCATCGCGCGCGGGCTCAAGCGCGTCGAGGCCGGGGCGCAGGGCGAGCACAAGTTTTCACGCGGCTATGAAGCCGTGGCGACCTGGTCGGCGCATGAATTCGCCGACCCACGCCTCGCCAGTGCGGCGAAAGAGTTTTTCGCCCGAGAGGCGCAGGCGGTGGACGCGATCCTCGCCGATTACGCCGAGAACGCGCCTTTCAAAAAGGAATGAGGCCGGACCTTGACCTGAAACCAAGGCTTGTCTTGACGTGAAACGAAGGCTTGGGCAGGCTCCGGCGACTTCCTCTCGCCGGAGCCGCCCATGTCCGCCGCCTATGACCCCAATAATATTTTCGCGAAAATCCTGCGCGGCGAAATTCCCTGCGAGAAAGTCTATGAGGACGAGGACGCCCTGGCCTTCATGGACGTCATGCCCCGCTCGGACGGCCATGTGCTGGTGATTCCCAAGCTCGGCGCCCGCAATATTTTCGATGTTCCGCCCGAAGTGCTCTCCGCTCTCATCCTGCGCGTGCAGAAGATCGCCCGCGCCGTGAAGGCGGCCACGGGCGCGGAGGGAATCACGCTGCACCAATTCAACGAGCCGGCCGGCGGCCAGAGCGTGTTCCACATCCATTTCCATGTGATGCCGCGTTGGGAAGGCGTCGCGCTGCGCCCGCATGGCGGCAAGATGGCCGATCCCGCCGTGCTAAAGGCCCATGCCGACAAGATTCGTGCGGCCCTCGCGGCCGACGCATCCGAGACCTGAGCCTATCGCGCCCACCACCACACGGAAAAAATGACGACCGCCTCGCCTGCGACGATCGCCGCGAAAACCGAGCGTCGCGTCGCGAAAAAAGCCGCCGCGGCGACGGCAAGCGCGCCGCCGCGCGCCCAGACGGGCGCAACGGAGAGTTCGCGCGAAGGCAGCAGAACGATCTTCACCACGACGCCAACCAGCAGGACGGTCGCCACGCTGCGCACGAACAGAAAAAGCTCGGAATCCTCATCGATTCGCCGTGCGACCACCACCGCCAGCGCGCGCCATATCTCGCTCGGCAGGAAGCCGAACAGGATCAGCGCGAGATAGGGCGCAAGGGTCGGATCGGCGGAGAAAAGGCTCATGACTCCCGCCGCGCCAGATAGCCGGCGAACCAGGCTCCGCCGCCGCCGACCAAGGCCAGCGCCGGCAGGTCGAAGCCGCCGCCAACGAAGGTCACCATGACGGGCGCCAGGACAGCGCCGAAAAGCATGGCCAGCCAATCGGCGCCGGAACGCGCCGAGCGCGCGGTGGTGGCGAGGAAATAGATCGGCGAGAGCATCATCATTCCCGCCCCGAGCGGCGCCGGCAGCGAGCCCATCAGCCAATAGCCCAGCGCCGTCGAAAGCGCCGTCAGCGCCATACAAGTCGCGGCGAGGCCGAAAAAGAACGGCAGCCGCGCCGGTCGCTCGATGTCCGGCAGGCGGCGCAGGGACTCCGCCCAGACCGTGACCGCGATGAAATGAGAGGCGGCGAGCAGCACGGAAAGCGGCGTTCGCTTTTCCCGCAGCATGGGCAGGACGGAGAGGCACATCGGCAACAGGCGCACGGAGGACAGGCTGACCGCGAGCGCGATGGCGGGCGGCGCCGTCTTGGCGATGACCGCCCCGAAAAACAGCAATTGGCCAGGCCCGGCCCAGACCAGAATGGTGGAAAGCACCGCCGCGCCGACGGGAAAGCCGGCCGCCCGCGCCAGCGAACCGACGCCCATCAACGAGATCGAGACATAAAAGGCCGGCCCCGTCAGCGCCTGGCGGACGCCCTCAAGAAACCAGCGCCACGACCAATCAAAGCCGGGCGCCTCTGCCATGTCCGCATCGCTCACAAGGCGAGTCTCACATTTCCGCCAGCAGCTCCAGCCGCGGCACGTCGAGCAGGCGGACGCCGTCCGGCACGATGACGATGGCTTTTTCGCGCGCCAGGCGGGTCATCATGCGGCTGACGGTTTCGACGGTGAGGCCGAGGAAATCGCCGATGTCGAGGCGCGTCATGGGCAAGGGCACATGGACCGAAGAGCCATGAATGCGCGCATAGCGGTTGCGCATGCCGATCAGGAAGGACGCGATCTTCTCCTCGGCCGTGCGGCGGCCAAGCACCACCATCTGGTCCTGGGCGAGGGTCAATTCGCGCGAGGCCATGTTCATGACAGCGCGCATCAGGCGCGGCTTCCTGTCGATCAGGTCCGAAAAGCCGTGACGCGAAAACTGGCAGATCTTGACCGGCGTCAGCGCGTCGGCCGTGTACATGTGGGTCGGTTGCATCGCCAGACCGAGGAAATCGCCCGGCAGCGTGAAGCCGACCACCTGGCGCCGCCCGTCCGGAAGCAGCTTGGAGAGGCGCAGGGCGCCCGAGGTCAGGTTGGACACGAAAGGCGCGTCGCGACCCTGTTCGAACAGCGTCGCCTTGGCCGGGTAAGACGCCGTGCGGCCGATACGTTCGAGCTGATCGAACTCGTCCGGTTCGAGCGCGTCGCAGATGCTCAAGCCCTTGATCTCGCAATCATGGCATTCGAGCGCCAGGCCGGGCGCCTTTTGCGCACAGGCCATCGTCCGCGGGCTGGCCTCGAGACGTCCGAAAACAGTGTCGAACAGGGCCTTCTCGGCCAGGCTATCCAAAATATATATCCTTCCGGCCCGCTTGGCCGCCGCAATCATGCCGAATTTTATCCCGGACAATAGCACGCTCGCCGAACAGGACAAATGTTTTGATCCGCATCAAGGACAGGCGCAAAACACCCCGTCCCCTATTATGCCGGCTCCCCCTAACCGATTGGGAAAGCACGATTCGCATGGCGTCGCCCATTGCTGGACTCCGCCTTGCCCCGGCGCCTCGCTTCGCCTATTCCTTCGTCTTAACTGGCGCTGCAAAAAGGCGGAATGTCGGAAGGGAACATGAGCGAATCCTCTGACCACGGGCGCCGTTTCGAACGGATCAATTTTCTGGCGGCGACCACGCCCGAGGCGGAGCACGCCCGGGCGCGCCTGGTCGGCCGCTATGGTGATGTCCATTCCGACGAGGCCGACGTCGTGGTCGCGCTGGGTGGCGACGGCCTGATGCTGCAGACGCTGCACAAGTTCATGGGCCGGAACATTCCGATCTATGGCATGAACCGTGGCTCGGTCGGCTTCCTGATGAACGAGTTCCGCGAAACCGGCCTGCGCAAGCGGCTGCAGGCGGCGCATAGTTCGACCGTCCACCCGCTGCGCATGGACGCTGAAAACCGCGCCGGCGAAACCGCCACGGCCCATGCGATCAACGAAGTGTCGCTGCTGCGCCAGAGCGCGCAGGCGGCGAAGCTGCGCGTCTATATCGATGGCCATGTCCGGCTGGAGGAACTCGTGTCCGACGGCGTGCTCGTCGCCACGCCCGCCGGTTCGACCGCGTATAATCTTTCCGCCAATGGCCCGATCCTGCCGCTCGATGCGCCGCTGATGGCGCTGACTCCGATTTCCGCCTTCCGGCCCCGGCGCTGGCGCGGCGCCTTGCTGTCCAATAATGCGGAAGTGACGATCGAGGTATTGGAGGCGGACAAGCGTCCCGTCGCCGCCGTGGCCGATCATTACGAATTCCGCGACGTTGCGCGGGTCCGTGTGGCGACGGATCATTCGGTCGGGCTGGAACTGTTGCACGATCCCGGCCATTCCATGGAAGAGCGCATCCTGCGCGAGCAATTCAGGCCCTGACCATGCCCAACGATCATTCCGACGACGAAGCCGCTCCGCGCGGACTGCATGAGCAGATACTGGCGAAAGAAAAATACACGTTCTCGCGGCTCAACTATGAATTGCGCCGCGCCGATGGCCGCTGGGACAAGCATGAGCGCAACCTTTTCCGGCGCCCTGACGCCTGCGTCATCCTTCCTTACGATCCCGGGCGCGGTCGGTTGCTGCTGACTCGGCAATTCCGGCTCGGCGCCTATATGAACGATTCCACGCCCGGATTGCTCGAAGCCTGCGCCGGCACGCTCGATCCCGGCGAAGCGCCCGACGCCTGCATCCGGCGCGAGGCCATGGAGGAAATGGGGCTGAAGGTCGGCGAGCTGCGCTTTCTGTTCGAGGCTTTCGTCAGCCCCGCCGCGTCGACGGAAAAGCTTTATTTCTACGTCGCGCCCTATGGCCCCGAAGCGCGCGTCGCCGACGGCGGAGGCATGGAGGAGGAAGGCGAGGAAATCGAGATCGTCGAGACAGTCTTCGCAGATACCCTGCGCGAGGCGGAAGCCGGCGCGATCCGCGACAGCAAGACGCTCACCCTGCTCTATTGGCTCAAGACTTCCGGATTGATGGGTTAGGCGCGCTTTAGGCGGCCAGCAGTTCTTTTTCCAGCGCGACGAGATCGACCACGATGTCGGTTTCGGCCAGAGGCTCGGTCATCGTCTCGACCTTCGACTCGGGCGCTTCGGCCACCACGGGAATCGGGAGATATTCCGGCGTCTCGTGCGTGGCGGCCGCGACCGGCGGCGCGGCGGCTTCCGCCTGCGCCTCGCGCAGACGCGACAGGCCCTTGCGACCCTGCTCGCGCGCGGCGTCGGCCTCGAACCGGCGCAGCAGCGCGATCAGCCGGCCGAGGGACTCGTCCTGCATGGCTTCGCACTGGCTCAAGACAAATTGAATCACCGGCAAGCGCAGAGCGCCGCCATCCGCCGCGCCGGCGTCGGGGCCTTCCGACGTCTTGCCTAAATTATTGCCAAGCGCGACCAGAGCGGCGCGGAAGGCGACCATCAAAGGCGCGGGCAAGCCAGCCTTGGCGTAGACCGCGGCGAAGGCGGTGGAGGCCGGCTCGCGGATCAGGCCGGCGACGCGGCGCGGCCCCATGCCTGTCAACTCGACCAGTGTAGCTGCGAATAGGCCGGTCTGGCCGCAAAGCAGGCCGCGCAGGGCGAGACCGGCGGTCAATTGGCCGGAAACGCGAAGATAAGCCGCCAGCGCCGCCGTTTCCTCGGAAAAGGCGGCGCATCCGGCGGCAATAATCATGGCCGCGCGCTCGCGCGAATCATTGGCGATGCGCTCGGAGCGCGCGGGCGAGAGCCAGTTGCGCTCCACGGCGTAATCCGCGAGCTGGCGGGCCGCGGAGGCGGCCAGGGCGGCGCGGACGGTGGCGGGAATCCAGGGGCGCCCCAGCAGCGCCTCGCGCAATTCGGAGTCGCCGCCGAAGCGTTCGATCATGCGTCGCATCGCGAATTCGGGCAGGTTGGCGCCTTCATTGACCGCGAGGGCGATCAGCGCCTCGCGCCCGGCGATCTCGGCCAGGGCGGAGGCGACGGCGGGCGACAATTCCGGACGGAGCGCGATCGCCGCCTGGGCGACCCTATCCCCCACGGAGGCGCAGTCGATCAATTGCGCATCGGTCAGCTGCGGCGAGCGGGCGAGGACGACGGCGGAAATATCGGACTGGTCGAGCGCCAGCCCGAGGATGATGGCGGGCGGCGCCTCGACCGCGCTGGCGATGCTTTCGGCGAGCGAACGGCGCACCAGCGGCGACGGGTCGTCGAGCATGGCGTAAAGAATTTGCTCGGCGTCCGCGCGCTCCCGCGCTTCCAGATCGCCGTAAAGATAGGCTCGGGCGAGGGCGCCGACGCCCTCCGCGCGGGCGCTGGCCGGAGCGTTTTCAGACCATTGGATGAATTTGCGAACGATCATGCGAAACCCGCAAAGCTCAGCGCCGCCGCCCTTGCGGCCCGGTTAACGCAGGATGAGTAAACAAGGTAAAATTTCACTTAATGGTCACAGTGATTCGCGACGAAACGACGCGTCGCCCCGGAGACATTCGCCATGCGGTCCCTGCTAGTCGTACCTGCCCTGTCGCGCCCCGCCCTTGAGGCGGCGCTGGCGAGCGAGGCCGACGCCCTGGCGATTGATTTCGCTGGATCCGATGACGCGGAAGCCCGCGCGGGCGCCGTGACGATGATCGCGGCGGCGCGTCAGGCGGGCAAGACGGCGCTGGCGCTGATCCATCCGCTCGCCTCGGGCCTTGCCGACGCCGATCTCGACGCGGTCATGGCCGCCGCCCCGGACGGGATCATCCTGCCCGACGCCGTCGGCGGGCGCGACATCCAGCATCTCGGCGCCAAGCTCGCCGTGCGCGAGGCGGAGAACGGACTGCCCGACGGCTCGGCCCGCATTCTCGTACTGGCGGGAGACTCCCCCGCCGCAATCTTCGAACTCGGTTCGCTTTCGCGCGCGACGCGGCGCCTGATCGGGATCGGCCGTGACGAGCGGCTGCTGGCGCAAAGGCTCGGGCTGGCGCAGCTGGATGGCGAGGACAAGCCAGAGCCTTTGCGAATCGCGCGCAGCCTGTGCCTGTTCGCCGCCGCCGCCGCTCAGGCCCCCGCCATTGATTGCGCGGAGCCCGGCGAGGGCGAGGTCTTCGCGCGCCTTTGCGCGCTGGCGGCGCGCGACGGCTTCGCAGGAAAATTCGCCACGACGCCGGAACAAGCGAAAGCGATTAACGCCGCTTTCGCCTCCCAGATCAGAACCGCGTGACCAGCGCGTCGAGATCGGGCCGCGCGCGGTCCTCGGGGCCTTTTTCGACCCGGCCGATATGGATATAGCCTGCGATCCGCTCATGTTCCGCGAGGCCAAAGCGGGTCAGGACTTCGCGGTCATAGGCGGCCCATCCCGTGATCCAGACGGTGCGAAAGCCCATCGCCGTCGCGGCGACCGTGAGGGCCATGCAGACCGCGCCCGCCGTCAGATGCTGCTCCCATTCCGGAATTTTGACATGGGGCGCGGCGCGCGACACAACGGCGACGACGAGCGGCGCCTGGGCGAAGCGGGCTCGCTCCGTCTCGACGCGCTGGGCCTCGGCGGCCGGCTCGCGCTTGGCGAAAACATCCGCGAGGATTTCACCGGCGCGCTGGCGGCCCTCGCCTTCGAAAATGATGAAGCGCCAGGGCGTGAGCTTGCCATGGTCCGGCACGCGCGAGGCCAGCGTGAGCAGCTCGCGCAATTCGGCCTCGTCGGGGCCGGGACCGCGCATTTGCATGGGCGGCGCGGAGCGGCGGGTCGCCAATAACTGGATGGTTTCGTTCTTCGGGCTGTCTGTCATGGCTTCATCCGGACTTTTCGCGCTAGAAGCCCTAAAAAGGTCACTTTGTAAACCGATGCCGGAATAGGCCAAGCGGGCGGAGAACGGGTTTGCGGCGAATGGTTTCGGGATTTTCTGGCGCGAGGGCTCCTCTGGCGGGATTGGCGGCGGCGGCCTTGTGCTGGCTTGCCCCGCCAGCGCTCGCGCAGGCGCCTGATCTCCCTCCCGCCCTCAA
Organism: Rhodoblastus sp.; assembly: GCF_019449565.1. Classification (GTDB taxonomy): domain Bacteria; phylum Pseudomonadota; class Alphaproteobacteria; order Rhizobiales; family Beijerinckiaceae; genus Rhodoblastus. The sequence goes on from NZ_JAGRPM010000083.1 coordinate 26,534, forward strand.
TGTGCCGCCGTTCATCGGCGCGGAGCCGCCCGCCGCGACAACCGCCCCGCAGCAGCCGGCGCCGGCGCCCGAGGCCGCGCGCTCTCCGGTCTCGCTCAACGCCGTCTTCGCCCCCGGCGACATCCAGGCCATCCGCTCCGGCCTGAACTGGCGCGTATTCGACGCCCGGGCCAGCGCCGACGGCAGCCACGCCCTGATCGCCGAGTCCAACCAGGCGACGCCGACCTTCCCGCTCGCCGACGGCGATTACATCGTCCACGTTGCCTGCGGGCTCGCGGGGGCCGCCAAATCCATTACAGTCGCGGGCGCGTCGGTCAGCGAGCGTGTCGTCATGAACGCGGGGGCGCTGAAGATCAGCGGCGCTCTCGGCGACCTCCCGATCGCGCCATCGCGGCTCAACGTCATGGTCTATCTGCCCGACCGCGATGACCCCGAAGCCAAGTTGATCATTCCAAATCTCAAGGCCGATGAGGCGGAATGCCTGCCCGAGGGCGCCTATCACATTGTGTCGAAGTTGATGGACGTCGCGGCCGGCGCCACGACCCCGACCAATTCGACCGTTTATGCCGACCTTCGCGTTCAGGCGGGCAAGCTGACCGCGGGCGTCCTGCGCCATCGCGCGGCGACCATGACGCTGAAACTGGTCAATAACGCGGGCGGCGAGGCGCTGGCCAACACCAGCTTCTCGATCCTCACGCCCGGCGGCGACGTCATCCGCGAAATGATCGGCGCCTTTCCTTCGCTGGTGCTGTCGGAGGGCGAATATGTCGCCATCGCCCGCCATGAGAACAAGACCTATCAGGCGACCTTCAAGGTCACGTCCAATCAGGACCGCGATGTCGAGGTTCTGGCGGGACAGCCCGTGCAGTGACCGGACGACCTCTCCGTTCGCGCGCCTTTCGCATCTTGACCCCGGACAAGGCGCTTGCGCCGCGACCGGCGGATAGTCCAATCTCTCCATCTGGAGCCATTCCCATGCGCCTTCTCGCGATTCGTTCCCTGCTCGCTCTTTCGGCTTTTGCTTTCCTGTCCGCCGGGCCGGCGGCGGCCGCTTCCGATCCCGATCAGGGCGAAAGAATCGCGCAGCGCTGGTGCGCGGCGTGCCATGTGGTCGCGGAGAATCAGAAACGGGCCAGCGCCGACGTCCCGAGCTTTTTCGATATCGCCAAGCGCAAGACAAATGGCGACCTGACGTCCTTCCTCACCGACCCGCATCCCAAAATGCCGGACATGAATCTCTCGCGGCAGGAGATCGCGGATATCACGGCCTATATCCGCTCGCTCGCGCCGCCGAAAGGCGAAACCGCGCGTTAAGCCTCGGGCTTCATCCGCTTGCGCGCCAGCTGAACGCCGCGCTCCAGAGCAGACAGGAAGGCCGAGCGGTCGCGCGGTGAAAATCCCTTCGGCCCACCGGTGGTCGCGCCGCCGGAGCGCAGATCCTCCATCAGATTTCGCATCGCCAGCGCCATGCCAATCGAGGCGTCGTCGAAAATCTTGCCATTGGGCGCCAGCACGAAGGCCCCCGCCTTGACGCAGCGCGCGGCCAACGGAATGTCGGCGGTGACGACGATCTTGCCCGCGTCGGCGCGCTCGGCGATCCAGTCATCCGCCACATCCGGCCCTTGCGGCACAAGCACCCGCTCGACCATCGGATGGCGTGGCGCCTGAATGAGCCGATTGGCGACCAGGAAGACTTTCAGGCCGTGACGCGCGGCGACCTTGTAGCACTCGTCCTTGACCGGACAGGCGTCGGCGTCGATCAGGATTACCGGGTCCATGCGCCCACCACTTAGCAAGCTCCTGTCACGGCGAGGGATTGCCGCGTATTTGGTGAATCCCGTCGATGCGCCGCAGGATTTCCGCATCGAGACCATGCGGCGCGTCGAGAATCAGCTTGAGTTGATCGAGATTGGTCGCGCCGATGATATTCGCCGTCACGAAGGGCCGCGACGTGACGAAGGCCAGCGCAAGATGGACCGGATGAAGCCCCGACTCGCGCGCCAGCGCGAGATAATCCTCGATGGCCTCGTCCACGCCCGGCTTCTGGTAACGCTGGCCGCGATTGAACAAGGCGCCGCGCGAATTGGCCGGCAGCGCGCCATGCAGATATTTGCCGGTGAGATAGCCCTGCGCGAGCGGCGAATAGGCCAGCAGCCCGACCTGCTCGCGGAAAGCGAATTCGGCGAGGCCGATCTCGTACTGGCGGTTCAATAAGTGATAGGCGTTCTGGATTGAGACCAGACGCGGCCCCGCCGCCGTCTCGGCGCCGCGCAAGAACCCGGCGACGCCCCAGGGCGTTTCGTTGGAGACGCCGAAATGGCGGATCTTGCCCTGCTGGACCAATTCGCCCAGCGCCGACAGCGTCTCCTCGAAAGAAACGCCGTCCGGCCCGCCGCGATCCTGATAGGCGTTGGAGAGGCCCTCGAACAGGTCCATCGGCCGGTCGGGCCAGTGCAACTGATAAAGGTCGATATAATCGGTCTGCAGCCGCTTCAGGGAATTCTCGATGGCATAGAAAATATTCTTGCGGTCCAGCCGCGCCGTTTCGCCATTGCGAAACCAGGGCGAGGCGGTGCGGCCGACGATCTTGCTCGCCAGAATGACTTTCTCGCGCGTTCCTCGCGCCGAAAACCATTTGCCGATGATCGTTTCCGTCGCGCCATAGGTTTCCGCACGAGGGGGGATGGAATAAAGCTCCGCCGTGTCGAAGAAATTGACGCCATGCGCAAGGGCGTAATCCATCTGCGCGAAGGCGTCGGCCTCGCCGGTCTGCTGGCCATAGGTCATGGTGCCGAGGCAAATTTCCGAGACCATCAAATCCGTGCGGCCAAGCGGGCGTTTCTGCATTTCAAGACTCCTTCAGCGCGGCCAAGCATAAGCAATTTCCGCGCTGCGAATTGGGCGAAGCGGCAAGGCGGCGCTTGCAGTCGAGCACATGCTGGCCGGTCTCAGAAGCCGAAATGCAGACGCGCCTGACGCAGGCACGCCATGAAGCCGGCCAGATCGCCAAGGCCGGGGAGAGAGACCTCTGGACGGATCACCTTGCGCCCCTGCCCTTTCAGCGCGCAATCGAGCATCAGATTGTCGGCATTGCCGAAATTCTCGATCAGCAAGGCGCGGGCGTCGCAATGCTCGCCCTCGGGCGTGACGTGGACGCCGAACTCGCCCGCGACACGATCGAATAGCGGCGACGCCTCATTGGTATAGGCGAAGACGGGCTTGCCGAGCGCGGCGAAAAAGCCAAGCTCGAAGGCCGTTCCCGGATCGGCGTTGACGCCGCGAAAGGGCGAGAGGTTGAAAATCGCCGCGTCGGCCTCGCGTAAAAAGGCGACATTGGCGGCGAAGATTTTTTCGTCCAGCGTCTCGCCCGGCGCCACCGCAAGATCGTGATCGAGCGGATAAAGGCCGACGAAGCCGAACTCCTCACACAGGATCTTTTTGCGCGCGCCGATCTCGACGGCGTCAGGCAAAAAAACCTCGGGACCGGCGAGATAGATCTTTGGATTGGACATGGATGGAACGGCCCCGGGATTCAAAGCGCGTCATTGCGAGCGGAGCGATCCACCCCGCATATAGCGCGGAATGGAACGCGTCGCTCGTCGCAACGACGGAGCAAGGCGGTCACGCCCCGCGCAAATCCGGCGGCGCCGCCTCCTTCGCCAACGAAGCAAGCGCCTCGTCGAGAGTCGCAAAGGTTTGCGCCTGCGAGCCGAGCCGGCGGATCGAGACGGTGCGGTCCGCCGCCTCCTTGCGGCCGACGACCAGCAGCGCCGGGATTTTCGCCAGCGACAATTCGCGCACCTTGTAATTGATCTTCTCGTTGCGAAGATCGGTGTCGACGCGCAGGCCAGCCTTGCGGGCCAGGGCGGCGATTTCCAACGCGTAATCGTCGGCGTCCGATGTGATGGTGCAGACGACCGCCTGGACCGGCGACAGCCACAGCGGCAGGTGCCCGGCGAAATGCTCGATCAATATGCCGGTGAACCGCTCCAGCGAGCCGAAAATGGCGCGATGGATCATGACCGGAGTCTGCTTTTCCGAATCCGGCCCGATATAGAAAGCGCCGAACCGGCCCGGCAGGTTGAAGTCCACCTGCGTCGTGCCGCATTGCCATTCGCGGCCGATGGCGTCGCGCAGGGTATATTCGAGCTTTGGCCCATAGAAAGCGCCCTCGCCCGGATTGATCCCGGTCTTGACGCCCGACGCCGCGAGCAGGTCGAGCACCTTTTGCAAGGCGGCCTCCGCCTTGTCCCAGCTCTCGTCATTGCCGACGCGCTTGTCAGGGCGCAGGGACAGCTTCACCACAATGTCCTCGAAGCCGAAGTCCTTGTAGATCGACATGACCATGTCATTGATCTTCATGGCTTCCGCCATGATCTGGTCTTCGGTGCAGAAGATATGGGCGTCGTCCTGCGTGAAGGCGCGCACGCGCATCATGCCGTGGATCGCGCCCGACGGCTCGTAGCGGTGGACGATGCCGAATTCCGCGATCTTCATTGGCAGGTCGCGATAGGACTTCAACCCGTTCTTGAAAATCTGCACATGGCCCGGGCAGTTCATCGGCTTCAAGGCGAAGACGCGCTCATCCTCCGTCTTGGTGATGAACATGTTCTCGCGATAGGTCTGCCAATGGCCCGAGGTCTCCCACAGGGCGCGGTCGAGCACCTGCGGCGTGTTGACCTCGATATAGCCGGCCTCCTGCTGGCGGCGGCGCATGAAGGAGATGAGGGTCTGGAACAGGGTCCAGCCCTTGGGGTGCCAGAAGATCGTGCCCGGCCCCTCCTCCTGGAAATGGAACAGGTCCATCTCGCGGCCGAGACGACGATGGTCGCGGCGCTCGGCCTCCTCGATCTGCTTGAGATAGGCGTCGAGGTCTTCCTGCTTGGCGAAGGCGGTGGCGTAGATGCGCTGGAGCATCGGCTTGTTCGAATCGCCGCGCCAATAGGCGCCCGCGACCTTCATCAGCTTGAAGGCCTGACCGATCTTGCCGGTTGAGGGCATATGCGGGCCACGGCACAGGTCAAGCCAGTCGCCCTGCTTGTAGACCGAGATCTTCTGGTCGGCCGGAATGGTCTCGACCAGTTCGACCTTGAAGGCCTCGCCATGCTTTTCAAACCAGGCGACCGCCTCGTCGCGGGTCCATTCCTCGCGCACGATCGGCTTGTCGGCGGCGATAATCTCCCGCATCTTCCGTTCGATGGCGGCGAAATCCTCCGGCGTGAAGGGCTCGGCGCGGAAAAAGTCGTAATAGAAGCCGTTCTCGATCACCGGGCCAATGGTCACCTGCGTGCCGGGATAGAGCGCCTGCACCGCGTCGGCCAGCACATGGGCGGCGTCATGGCGGATCAGCTCGAGCGCGCGTGGGTCGTCGCGGTTGAGGAATTCGACTTTGGCGTCGGCGTCGATCGGCTTGGCGATATCGACCATTTCGCCATTGAGCATCATGGCGACGGTGCGCTTGGCCAGCGAGGGCGAAATGCTCTTGGCGATATCGAGGCCGGTCGCGCCCGCTTCAAAGCTGCGCTGGGCGCCGTCGGGGAAAGTAATCGCAATCATCCGTTTCTCCTTGCTCACTCGCCGAGACGGGCCGGCGTAAGCTGTTTTTCGGAGCGCTTTCCTATCGCGATTTGCGTCGTCAGCGCAATGCGCGCGTGCTTGTACGTGACTTTGGATTGACGCGTGTGGCAAGGTCGCGCCAAATTGCGCGCCCTGAGAATGGCCCTTCGGTGGTAAAGTGGGTAACTGGAAAAGACAGATCAAAATCGCCTTGCTAGCGATGACGGCCGCGCTCGCAACCGCTTTCGGCAGCTGGTTTCTTGCGACCGGAGAGCAAAAATCCGCGCCACCCGCGCCGCCGCTCGCGGCCAAGCCCGTCACCACGACGCCGGTTGCGCCCGAGCCCGTCGAGGAGGCGGCCAAAGGCGAGGCTGAGACGCCGATCGACCCGCAAAGGCTTGCCGCCCTGCAAGACAAGCTGAAGCAGGCGCCGGAATATGAAGTGTTTTTCGTCCAGCTCCGCAGCCTGTACCCGTCCGATTACGACGCGGCGGTCAAGAGCGCCCTCGCCCAGGGGATCGAGACCCACGATAACGCGGCCGACCTGTTCCTGACCCAGGCCGTGCAGGTCTTGCGGCAGAAGCGCGGCCTGATGGGCGCCCGAGCCGGCGCCGAGGCGCTCGACAGCCTGTTCGACCAGCATCAGAAGGTCCTGGCGCAACTGGCGGCGACCGACCCCGCGCTCTGCGTCGATTTCCTCACCGGCGCGCCGGCCGAGCGCTTCGTCGCCTTCGCCGGCGCCCATCGCGCCCTGATGGCCGCCGAGGCCCAGGCCGGGCTCGCGGCCATCGACGACGGCGCGCACAAGAAGATCGACCGCGAGGCGCCGACGACCGAAGATTTCGATGAGCTGGAAAAAGCAATGTTGGCCAAGGGCATGGACAAGGCGGCCGTGGCCCAGTTGCTCGACGGCAAGGCGCCCAGCCCGCCTTTGTCCGACGCCCAGCAATGCCAGAACGGGCTGGTCTATTTCGACGCCATGAAGGCCATGCCGGACCTCCAGCGCCTGCGGCTCTACGCCCTGGCTTTGGAAGTCATGGCGCATGAGTGATTGGCGCATGAATGATTGGCGCATGAATAGAATGCGGATTGCGAGGGCTGTTCTCGCGTCGGCAATGTGCGCCTTGCCCGCGGCGGCCTCCGCGCGGACGCTTTGCACCGTCATTGCCGACGCCAGGGACGGCGCCGCGCTGCTGGAACAGGGCGAATGCCGCGCCCGCGTGACGCCAGCCTCGACCTTCAAAATCGCGCTCGCCGTCATCGGTTTCGACTCCGGGCTGCTGACGAACGCGCATTCGCCCGAATATGCCTTTAAGGAGGGCTATGTCGATTGGGGCGGCGATAATTGGAAACAGCCCACCGATCCGGCGCGCTGGATGAAATATTCGGTGGTATGGTATTCGCAGATTCTCGCCCATGCGCTGGGCGCCGCGCGTCTGGAAATTAATCTCCGCAAATTCGATTACGGCAACGCCGACATGTCCGGCGACCCCGGCAAGCAAAATGGGCTCGATCGCGCCTGGATCGGCTCCTCCCTGAAAATATCCCCGGTGGAGCAGACGGTTTTCCTGCGCAAGCTGCTCGCCCGCGAACTTCCGGTTTCTGAAAAAGCGGCAGCAGAAACCATCGGGATCCTCGAAATCCACCCCGCGCGCGAAGGCTGGGAGCTTCATGGCAAGACCGGCTCGGCCTTCCCACGGACCGCCGATGGCGGCCAGGATATGGAACATGGATATGGCTGGTATGTCGGCTGGGCGCTGAGGGATGGCAACGCCCTCGTCTTCGCCCGGCTCAATCAGGACGAGCGCAAGGAGGCGATCGCCGGCGGCCTGCGCGCGCGCGATGAATTGCTCGAGGAATGGCCGTCGCTCGCCTCTCAGGCTTTGGCGTCGTCTTCCGGTTCGACTGCCTCGCAGACCGGCCTGCGCCGCCACGCGCCATAGCGCCAGGGGTGGAGGGGATCAGCCCCCGGCGGCGCGTTTTTAGGAACGGGGTCGAAGCCTGAATCGCCCCAGGGCTGGCAGCGGCAGATGCGCGACAGGCCCATCCAGCCGCCCGCCCACAGGCCATGGCGCGCGATCGCCTCGTCCGTAAAGGCGGAACAAGTCGGCAAATAACGGCAATTTCGCCCCACAAAGGCGGAAAGACTGACCCGATAGACTTGAATCAGCCCGCGCGCCAGCAGAGCGGGCGTGCGCGTCGCGAGTTCGAGCGGGTTGGGCAATTGCTTAATCACCGGTAAATTTTCGCAACCGACTGTTGCAAGAAAACGACGCGCCCGACAATATTGATTTTACGGCCAAAAGCGCCTGTTCCGCATTCTCCCCCGCTGGTAAGCTTTCCGGCAGAATTTGGGGGACGATATATTGAAAATCTCGCTGCGCGCGCTGGCTATAGCCGCCACTCTCGTCTCGGGCGCCGCCGCCCAGGCGGACGAGTATAATCTGCCGGGACTCATCACGCCGCCGCCGGGAACGACGGCGGAATGGATCGTCGACGTGTCCGGGATGGGTGGCATCGCTCCGAGCTTCCCTGGCGCCAAGACCTATTCCTTTTTCGGTCTGCCCGGGATCGCGATCCGCCGGGCCGGCGAGCCGGAGCGTTTCAGCGCCCCGGACGACAGCCTGAGCCTGGCCATTCTGAAGAACAATTTGTTCGCCGTCGGTCCCGCCGGTCGCTGGGTCAATAATCGTAGCATCAAGAACTATCACGAGCTTTTCGGCCTCTCTGACGTCAACGCCTCGATCGAAGTCGGCGGCTTTGTCGAATTCACCCCGGTTCCATGGGCGCGCGTCCGCGGCGAAATCCGCAAGGCTGTGTCCGGCTATGATGGCTGGGCGGCCTATCTCGGCGGCGACATCTGGCAGAAATGGGGTCGGCTGACGCTTTCGATCGGCCCCCGCCTCGATTTCGGCAATGATCAATACGCCTCGGCCTTCTTCTCGGTCGACCCCTGGCAGGCGGCCCTGAACCAATGGTCTGGCGGCCGCTTGACGGCCTATAGGGCGACCGGCGGCCTCGTCGACGCTGGCGTCACGGCTGCGGCGCGCTACGAACTCTCCGACACCTGGCGCGTCAGCGCCTACGGAACCTATCAGGCGCTGACCGGCAGCGTGTCCAATAGCCCTGTCGCAACGCGCGCCGGCTCCACCAACCAATACGCCGCTGGCATCGAGCTCCGCTACAGCTTCCTGACCAAGGATCTGTACTGGGTGCCGAAGTTCTGATCCTTTCGGCGCTCAATCCCTGAACAAGCACGCGGCCCGGAGTTTCCGGGCCGCGTTTTCTTTTGCCTGCTTGCCGGCGGCTCAGTTGCGCTTCTTGAGATGTTCTTCGAGATAGACCAGCGCGACCTGACGGTCATTGTCATTGGCGGTCTTCAGATCCTGGTCATAGAGCGACTTGACCCAATCCTGATTCTTGCCATTGGCGCCCTCGCGCGCCAGCGTCAGCCACATCAAGCCGCGCGCGCGCTGGCGCGGCACCCCGTCGCCGGCGAAAAGCAGATGGCCTAGCAAGGCTTGGGATTCGACATGGCCCTTCTCGGCCGCGAGATTGAGCCAGCGCGCCGCCTGGCGGCTATCCTTGGCGAGGCCGGCCGCGCCATCCATATAGAGCCGGGCCAGATTATACTGCGCGTTGGAATCGCTGAAATTGGTCGCTGCATAAAGGAACATGCGCATCGCCTGTTCCGGGTCAGGCCGCAGGCGAGAGCCCGAGATGCCATTCAGCTGGAACACGCCGACCGCGACGAAGGCGCTGGCCACCACCGACTTTTCCCGCCAGTTGGCGTTGTCTTCGTCATATTTGTCGACGATTTGCTGGAAATATTGATAGGCCTTGTAATCGTCACGCGGAACGCCGTCGCCATCGGCATACATCTTGCCAAGTTTCCATTGCGCGAGCGGCTCGCCGCCGGCGGCGGCATATTTCAGCGCCTCGACCGAAGAAGCGGGATTTCCTGCGCGATAGCTCTCGAGCGCCGCCTGCAAGGCCTGATGCGGATCCTTGAAAATATCGAGCGTCTGATCGGACGGGACGCCCTTGGCGGGACCGTCGAAAGCGTAGGCCGGCGCTCCAGCGGAAGCGGCGAGATAGCACGCAAGAAAAAATCGCCCGAACGCCGCCATGCCAATAAATTCTCCAGACGGAACGACCTTTCAGCCGTCCTCACGCCATACGAACTAGCGTCTCGTTTATGGCTGAATCGCGGCGGCGTCTTTTCAAACTTTGGGCTTTCTGAAGTTGAATTCCGGCTGTGGCGCCCGAGCCACAAAAATTGATTTCGGCCAACATTCGCCAATCCCCGGCAATCGCTTGATTCGCTTGCCCTAGCGCAGGATTGCGAAAAAAAGTTGCAAAAGAACCAAGCATTTCGCTCGCAAAAAATTGAACGCCTCGCCGGCGCTCATACATGATGAAAAGAGGGTTGAAAAACACGCCGCCTCCCGTCCCGGAAGCCCTCCCCAACGCGCCGTCCCAGGGCGCCTTGCCGACAGGCTTTCCGGGACGGCCCTGGCGATCTAGACTGAGGCGACTTCGCGCGGAGACGCAATGCTGAACCCGACGCCCCTGCTGCCGGTCGAGCGCGACGGTTTTTCCGCCGTGCGCGGTTCCGTGCGCGCAGCGCCCGGCGGCGGCGTCTTCGCCCGCTTCATGGTTTTCGTCGGCCCCGGCTATCTGGTCGCAACGGGATATATGGATCCGGGCAACTGGGCGACATCGCTCGCCGCCGGCTCGCAATTCGGCATGAAGCTGCTGTTCGTGGCCGTCCTTTCGAGCCTCGTGGCCATCCTGTTCCAGGCCCTTTCGGCGCGCCTCGCCTTCGCGGCCGATCTCGATCTCGCCCAGGCCTGCCGCCGCCACCTGCCCCGCCCCGTCGCGATTTTCCTCTGGGCGACGCAGGAGCTGGCCATTCTCGCGACCGATCTCGCAGAAGTGATCGGCACCGCCATCGGGCTTGGCCTGCTGTTCGGCCTTCCGCTCTGGCTCGGCGCCATCGTCACCGCGCTTGATGTCACGCTGATTCTCGCCTTCGAGCGTTTCGGCTTCCGCAAGCTCGAAGCCTTCGTGATCGCCCTGCTGATCGTCATCGCCTGCTGTTTCGCGCTCCAGGTCGCGCTCGCCCGGCCCGATTGGGGCGCGGCGGCGCGCGGCCTGCTGCCGCCGGCGGACCTGCTGAGCAATCCAACCATGCTCTATCTCGCCGCCGGAATCATTGGCGCGACCATCATGCCGCATAATCTGTTCCTGCACTCCGGCGTCGTCCAGACCCGGGCGACCGGACCGGGCCTGCCGGCTCGGCGCGAAGCGATCCGCTTCGCCATGACCGATTCCGCCATCGCGCTGCTCTTCGCGATGACCATCAATGGCGCGATCCTGATCCTCGCCGCCTCCGCCTTCTTCGCTCACGGCCAGGGCGAGGTGACCGACCTTTCGCAGGCCTATCGGCTCATCGCGCCGATCCTGGGCGCGCCCATCGCCGCCAAGCTGTTCGGCGTGGCGCTGGTCGCCTGCGGCCTCAATTCCTCGCTCACGGCGACGCTGGCCGGCCAGCTCATCATGGACGGGTTCCTGCGGCTGCGGCTGCGCCCTGTCGCGCGGCGGCTCATCACCCGCGCCCTGACCATCATTCCCGCGGTCACCGTCACGGCTCTGGCGGGCGACGCCGCGACCGGACAGCTGCTGGTGCTGTCGCAGGTCGCGCTGAGCTTCGCCTTGCCCTTCGCGCTGGCGCCTTTGGTCTGGTTCACCGGCTCGCGCCAGGTCATGGGACCGCTGGTGGCCAGCCGGGCGGCGACCTATGCCGCCGCCGCTTTGGCGATTGGCCTGAGCCTGCTCAATCTCAAGCTGATTTATGACGCCGTGACCGGCTAGCTCAGCATTTTCAGCGCGGCGGTCATCTTCTCCAGCCGCGCCAGGGCCGTTTCGCGGCGCTCCTGCTGTTCTTCGACCACCTCTTCCGGCGCGCGGCGCAGGAAATCCGCATTGCCGAGCTTGGCGTCGATCTTGCCGATTTCCTTCTGCTCGGCCGCGACGCCCTTTTCGAGCCGCGCCCTTTCGGCGGCGAAGTCGATCACCCCCGCCAGCGGCAGCGCCAGCGCCGTGCCGCGCGCGACCACCTGCACCGATTGCGGCGGCGCCTTGGAGACCATTTCGATCTGCGAGAGCCGCGCCAGCCGCTTGATCGTCTCGGCCCAGCGCTCGGCCCGCTTCGCGTCTTCCGCGCTCGCGCCGACCAGCGCCAGCGGAATCTGCGCGCCCGCCGGCACGTTCATTTCCGCGCGCACGGAGCGGACCTGCGAAACGACGTCCACCACCCAGCCGGCTTCCGCCTCGGCCTCGGCGTCCTCAAGCCCGCGCAGATCCGGCCATAGAGCCAAAACCAGCAGGGAGTCGCGCTTCAGATCCTGACCGCGAATGGTCCAGATTTCCTCGGTGAGGAAGGGCATGAAGGGATGCAGTAATTTGCAGATTTGGTCGAGCACGAAGGCGACCGTATCGCGCGCCTCGTCCTTGGCCGCGCCATCCGGCCCTTGGAGCAACGGTTTGGCCAGCTCCAGATGCCAATCGCAGAAAATGTTCCAGACGAAGCGATAGGCCGCCTGAGCCGCTTCGTTGAACTTATAGGCGACCAGAGCCGTCTCAACCTCCGAGACCGCGCGGGCCGTTTCGCCGATGATCCAGCGGTTCAGAACTTCCCTGACCTTGGTCGGGTCGAAGCCCGCACGGCCCTTACACTCGTTCATTTCCGCGAAGCGCGTGGCGTTCCATAGCTTGGTCGCGAAATTGCGATAGCCCTCGACCCGCGCCGGAGCGAGCTTGATGTCGCGCCCCTGCGCCGCCATGGCCGCGAGCGTGAAACGCAGGGCGTCCGCGCCATAGGTGTCGATAAGCTGCAGGGGATCGATGACATTCCCCTTGGACTTCGACATTTTCGCGCCCTTCTCGTCGCGCACCAGCGCGTGGAGATAGACGTGGCGGAATGGAACCTTGTTCTGAAACTGCAGCCCGAACATCATCATGCGGGCGACCCAGAAGAAGATGATGTCGAAGCCCGTGACCAGCACGTCGGTGGGATAGCGCGCGGCAAGGTCATTGGGTTCATCGGGCCAACCGAGCGTGGACATCGGCCAAAGGCCCGAGGAGAACCAGGTGTCGAGCACATCCTCATCGCGCGTCAGCAGGCCTTCGGCCTTGTCCGGGTCGGAGGCGATCGCCTCGGCTTCGGCGTCGCTGTAGATTTCGCGGGTGACGGCGTCAGCCAGGGCGTCGGCCAGAGCCTCTTCCTCGGTCTCGGCGACATAGACCGCGCCCCAGGGCGAATACCAGGCGGGGATTTGATGCCCCCACCACAGCTGCCGCGAGATGCACCAGGGCTGGATGTTCTCCAGCCAGTCGAAATAGGTCTTTTCCCAGTTCTTCGGAACGAAACTCGTTTCGCCCGAACGCACCGCCGCGAGCGCGGGACCGGCGAGGGTCTTGGCGTCCACATACCATTGGTCGGTAAGCCAGGGCTCGATCACCACGCCCGAGCGGTCGCCATGCGGGACCTGATGCTCATGGGCTTCGATGGTCTCGATCAGGCCCTGCGCCTCCATGGCGGCGATCACCGCCTTGCGCGCATCCTCGCGGGTAAGCCCATGTAGGCTTTCCAGCGTCTCGGACAAATCGTCGTTCTCAATCACGCCTTCGAGGAAGGCTTCATTCTCGCGCAGGATGACGCGCGCCTCTGCGTCGAGAATATTGATGAGCGGCAGCTTGTGACGGGCGCCGACCTCGAAATCGTTGAAATCATGGGCGGGCGTGATCTTCACCGCGCCGGAGCCCTTTTCCGGGTCGGAATAGCTGTCCGCGACGATGGGTATCAGGCGGCCGACCAAAGGCAGGCGCACAAAGCGGCCATGCAAATCGAGATAGCGCTCATCCTCGGGGTGAACCGCGACCGCCGTATCGCCGAGCATGGTCTCCGGTCGTGTCGTGGCCACAACGATGAATTCGTCGGTCGCCGCGCCGTTTTCATCGGCCAGCGGATATTTGAAATGCCAGAGCGAGCCTTTGACGTTTTGCGAAACCACCTCGATGTCGGACACCGCGGTCAACATTTTCGGGTCCCAGTTGACGAGGCGCTTGTCCTTGTAGATCAGGCCCGCACGATAAAGCTCGACGAAAGCCTTCAGCACGGCCTTGGACGAGCCGGGGTCCATGGTGAAACGCTCGCGCGACCAGTCGCAGGAGGCGCCGAGCCGTTTCAACTGGTTGACGATGGCGCCGCCCGATTCCGCCTTCCAGGCCCAGACCTTTTCCAGAAAGGCCTCGCGGCCAAGATCGCGGCGGCCCTTATTGTCGCCGTTCTGCGCCAATTGGCGCTCCACCACCATCTGCGTCGCTATGCCCGCATGGTCGGTGCCCGGCTGCCACAGCACGTTCTTGCCGCGCAGGCGTTCGAAGCGGCAGAGAATGTCCTGAAGGGTGTTGTTGAGCGCATGGCCCATGTGGAGCGAGCCGGTGACGTTCGGCGGCGGGATGACGACCGTGAAGGGCGTCGCCCCGGCGCGCTCCGGACGATCGGCGCGAAAGGCGCCTGCGGCCTCCCATTCGGCCGCGATGCGGCTTTCCACGGCGGCGGGGTCGAAAGTCTTGTCCATCATGAGCTGCGAACCGGATTCAGGGCGGGAAGCGAATTCCGCGCACAAAAACCGAGCGCAGCCGGCAAGTCAATGAGTTTGGGACTCGGAGGGCGCCGACAGCAAACCGGAAGCCGGCGCGATCAGCCGCGTCCGCGCGCGATCCGCTCGATTTCGGCGCGCACAAGCCGCTCGACGACGACGGGGAGATTGTCGTCCAGCCAGGACTTGAGCATCGGGCGCAGCATTTCGCGCGCGACGCGCTCGATCATCTCGGGATCGCGCAGCAGGAGGCTTTCGGTCAGCGCCTCGAACGAAGCGCCGATCCGGGCGCCGATGGCGGGCGAGAGCAGCGGCGGCTCAGCTTCGGGAGCGGCCTGCGGCGCCATTTGGGGAACGGCGGGTGGCGGCGCCGCTTGGGGAGCAGCCGGCGGCGGCGCCGGAATACGCCTCGCCGCCAGCCGCGGCGCGTGCGATTCGGACGCCTGCGCCGCAACGGGCGAAGGGGCGGGCTCAGGCGGCGGCGCGGGTTCCGAAACGGCTTCCGCCTGCGGCGGCGTGGGCGCGCGAAGCGCCGGAGCGACCTTGAGGCGGGCTTCGGCGAGATTGGAAACGGTCGATACCGCGGCGACAGGGGCTTCCGGCGTTTCGACGGCGGGCTCTGGCGCGATCACGGCAGCCGAATTTTTCACAGGCTCGGCCGCCATTGCTGTTTCGGCGCTCTTGATGGCCTGCGGCGACTCGACAGCCTGCGGCGCTTGAACTGCCTGCGGCGCTTGAACTGCCTGCGGCGCTTGGACAGCTTCTTCAATTCTGGCCTTCGCGACCACAGGACGCGCCTGCGGCTCTGAAGGCGCGAAATCGCGCAATTTCAGCGTCGGCGCCTTCTGCGGTTCGGATGAAGGGGAACTAGGTCCCGACGCGATCCTCGGCGCAGGCGGCTGGAAAACGGAAACCTTCGGACGCTCCTGCGTCGAGGCCGCTTCTCCGCCACGAAACAGGCGTTCCCCAAGGCCCAGAAAGGCGTCCGCGACTGAACTGGCGGGTTTCGCCGGCGCAGGCGCTGCCGGGGCCGGCGCC
Source organism: Rhodoblastus sp. (assembly GCF_019449565.1). GTDB lineage: Bacteria > Pseudomonadota > Alphaproteobacteria > Rhizobiales > Beijerinckiaceae > Rhodoblastus. The sequence goes on from NZ_JAGRPM010000083.1 coordinate 41,797, forward strand.
TCCGCGAGACGCGGCGCGGCGGCGGCGCGCGCCGAACGGCTCAACGGCAGCGCATCATCGTCGGCGATGATCCGGCGAATCGACGCCAGAATGTCGTCCATCGACGGCTCCTGTGCGGCGGGCTCGGGGTTCGGAGAACTGGAAAGAGACGGGCCGTTCGGTGCGCTCATGGCCTTGGAAGCTCGCATGCGAATCAGAAGAACTTTAAATTGCGCCCGCAGGCGCGGGCGCGCAAGGCAAGAGCGCCGCTTCCGCAGAAGAGCGCACCGCTTTTTTCGACGCTTGCGCGTCCCTGTTCATGTGAGGTTTGCCGACGGCCTTAACGGCCGTCCGGCGTATTCAGCCCGAAGAAGCGATTCTTGGTCTGGTCGTAATGGTGGTTCGGATCATAGGCGACCACGCCGAGGCCGAGATTGCGCGCCGTCAGGCGGCCAATCGCAGCCATGACCGAATAGGAGGCGACCACGCGGTCATGCTGCGCCTGAACGAGCTGCACGCGCGTGTTGAGCAAGGTCTGCTCGGCATTGAGGACATCGAGCGTGGTGCGCTGGCCGACCTTGGCCTCTTCGCGCACGCCGGTCAGCGCTATTTCAGCGGCCTTGACCGCAGCCTGGAAGGACGTGATCGCGGCGCGCGATGACTGCAGGTTGCCCCAGGCCGTCACAACGTCCGAGCGGACCTTGTAGCGCTGGGTCTCCACCGCGAGGCGGGCCTGGCTCAATTTTTCCTTGGACTGACGCACCTGGGCATATTCGGAGCCGCCCTGATAAATCGGGACGTTGAGCACACCGACCACGGAAGCCGTGTAAATGCCGTAGCCTGGAACGCCCTGCGCATCGGTCTGGTTCTGCACCTGCGCCTGAACGCCGATCTGAGGAAGCAGCGCGCCCTCGTTGATCTTGACCTGATCTTCGGCGACGTCGACCTGGTGCAAGGCGCCGATGACCGCTGGATTTTCCGACAGGCCGGTCGCCACCGCGAGATCGAGGCTCGGCGGCAGCAATTTCTCGATCGGCTGCGCGGGCTGCAATTGTCTCGGCTCGACGCCGATGACGCGCCGATAATTGGCCATGCTGGCCTGAAGCCTGGCTTCGGCGACCGCAACGTCGGCAGTGCCGTTCGCCAGCGACGATTCGGCCTGGGCCACGTCGGTGCGGGTCACTTCGCCGACATGGAAGCGGTCCCGGGTCTGCTGGAGCTGAACCTGGAGAACCTTGACGTTATTGCGGCGCAGGCCCAGCACGGCGGTGTCGCGCAGCACGTCCATGTAAAAGGTCGCGGCGTCCCCGAGCGTCGAGATTTCGGAGCCGCGCAAGTTTTCGCGGGCGGCCAGCACGCCGGACTCGGCCTGATCCACCGAATTCGCCGTACGCATACCGTCGAACAGCGTCTGGGTCAGCGTGACGGAGCCGGTCGTCGGATCGGTGAGGTATTTCTGTTCGCGGGCAGCCGCGCCGGGCGGATTAGTGTTGCGCGTAAACTGATGTCCGATCGAGCCTTGCGCGTTCACCTTGGGCAGCCAGCCGGCCTTGGCGCCTGGCACTGTTTCATCCTGCGCGCGAACGCCCGCCCGCGCCTGATTGACGTCGGGGTTGTTCGAATAGGCGCGCGACAGCGCGCCGGACATGGATTCCGCCGCAGCCGGGCCGAGGCAGAGCGCATAGGTCGCTAGCGTCAAACCGACAATCGAGGAGCGCCGCAATTTTCTAATCCCTGTTTCACGTCCGGCGCGGAAGGCAAGACCCGACCGCAGGCGAGACGTCTGGCCAGACAATTCGGCCAAGATATTCTTACGAAAGTTAGCGATGTGGGCTTCCGCGTCAACTGCGCGCCCGCCGAAACTTCCTGATTCCATGGGCTTGGTGAAGGAATCGGCACAAATAGTTGGACAGTGAGCCCCAAAAGCCACAGGCGCGGCTCGCCCGCCGAGAACAGGCGCGCGCCAGCGCGCGCCGCTCAAAACACGAATTCCGGCGGCTTTGAAAAGGCGGGAATTGCGCCCGCGGAGGCGTCGAACAGCGCGCGCGGACTGAACGCGCCGCCGCCGCGCTTGAACAAGGTCGCCTTGCCGACTCGCGCGCCCGGGCGTTCCGAGATGATTGCGAGCAGCCGGCCGTTTTCGGTCAATTGATCGAACAGGGCGCCAAACTCGCCCTGAGTCTCGCCGTCGACGATGATGACGTCGAACGGCCCCTCGCCCGGCGCGCCGAGCGCCAGCGGCCCGACGACGGACTTGGCGTTGGTCAGGCCGAGCGTTTCAAAATTGGCCTTGGCGCGCGCGGCGAAGCTTTCGTCCACATCGAGGCTCACGACGGAGGCGACCAGCCCAGCGATCAGGGCGGCGGCATAACCGGTGGCGCCCGCGACGACGAGAACGCGCTCGCCCTCGCGCAATTGCGCGTCCTTGAGCAGGCGCGCGAGAATCAGCGGCGCGGTCATTTCGCGCGGCGTCTGGCTGGCGAGCGGCAGGCGGGCGTCGGAATAAGCGAGGCCGGCCTGGGCCGGATCGACGAAAATCTCGCGGGGAACGGCCTTCATGCGCGCCTGAACGCCGAGATCCGGCACATCGAATGTACGAATCTGCCGCTCGACCATGGTTTCCCGCAGCGCGGCGGAAGCCGCAAATTGCTGATTTTGCATCGCTCGCCCGTCAAAAATAGTCATGGCCGGCAAGGGCCTCGGCCCTGCCAAGCCGTCCGGGCTTTATAAGCGCCGCCCCGGCTTCTGTCCACTTCCGGCGGCGCCGCAGAAAGTCGGACGGGTTTGCCGACGTCGCGCCGGGCGCCTATCGTTAACGCCACGTATTGGAATGCGATTCGAAACAGGGAGGCCAATGTGGACGACTCGCCCACCGAACATTTCGAACATGCTGAACATGCCCAGCATGTCGCCCATTCCGGCGACCGCAGCCTGGCCATGATTTCGATCACCATCGCCGTGCTGGCGGTGCTGGCGGCGACGGTGGGAAGCCTCGAAACCATCGAGACCGCCGCGACGATCGGCGCCAAGAACCATTCCGTGCTGCTGCAAACCAAGGCGAGCGACGCCTGGGCCTTCTACCAGGCCAAGAGCATGAAGCAGAATCTCTATGCCGCCCTCGCGGAGACCGCCGGCCCGAAACGCCAGGAATTCCTGGACAAGGCGCAGCGCTATGCCGAGGAGCAGAAGGAAATCGAGGGCCAGGCCAAGGATTTGGAGCACAAGGCGGAGGCGGCCTTCGAGGGCAGCGAGGTCCATGAAAGGCGCCATCATATCCTGACGTCGCCGTCACCTTGCTCCACATCGCCATCGCTGTGGCGACCATCGCCATCATCTTGCGCGGCATGATGTGGCCCTGGCGCGCGGCGGTCGGGCTCGGCGCCGCGGGCGCAATCGCCGCCGCTTTCGCCTATTTGAGTTGAAAATGGGGCGCGGCCCCCAAAAAAGTCACTATTGCCATCCATTGTAGCCGGGAACTTCATATTGAAAATGGCGGCGGGCGACTGGAATCGCCCGCCGCTCTTGTTTATGGTCGCCCCCACCCCTGATGGTCGCGGCCGACAATGTCCGCGTGACGAAAAGAGCGTTCATGGCCGAAAAAATTTTCGAGCTCCATCTGATCAAGCCCTCGCATTACGATGACGATGGTTACGTCATCCAGTGGTATCGCTCCGCCATTCCGTCCAACAGCCTTGCGGCGCTCAATGGCCTCGCGGCGGATTGCTCGCGCCGCCACGCGCTTGGCCCCGACGTGCGAATCCAGATCTTCGCGTATGACGAGACCAATGTCCGGATCGACCCCGAGAAGATCGCGCGCTCCATCGCCAAGGCGGGCCAGGGCCTTGCCTGTCTGGTCGGCGTGCAGTCGAACCAGTTTCCCCGCGCCCTTGACCTCGGGCGGCGCCTGCGCGCGGCGGGCGCGCCGACCGCCGTCGGCGGCTTCCATGTTTCCGGCTGCCTCGCCATGCTGCCGGAACTTCCGGCGGACATCCGCGAAATGCAGGCCCTCGGCGTCAGCCTGTTCGCCGGCGAGGCGGAAGGCCGGCTCGACGACGTTCTACGCGACGCGATGAACGGGACGCTGAAGCCGCTCTATAATTTCATGAACGACCTGCCGAGCGTGGAAGATACGCCGACGCCGTTGCTCCCGGCCGAGGTCGTCAGCCGCACGACCGGCGCGGTCACCAGTTTCGACGCCGGTCGCGGCTGCCCATTCCAGTGCTCGTTCTGCACCATCATCAATGTGCAGGGCCGCAAGTCGCGCCATCGCAGCGCCGACGATGTGGAGCGGATCATCCGCGAGAACCTCGCCCAGGGCATTCACAGCTTCTTCATCACGGACGATAATTTCGCCCGCAACAAGAATTGGGAGCCGATCTTCGACCGGCTGATCGAGCTGCGGGATTCCGGGCTGAACTTCAGCTTCATCATCCAGGTGGACACGCTCTGCCACCGCATTCCCAATTTCATTCCCAAGGCGGCGCGCGCGGGCGTCAAGCGCGTGTTCATCGGCCTTGAGAACATCAATCCGGCCAATCTCGTCAGCGCCAAGAAGAAGCAGAACCGCATCGCCGAATATCGCGTGATGCTGCTCGCGTGGAAGCGCGCGGGCTGTTTCACCTATGCCGGCTATATTCTCGGCTTCCCCGCCGACACGCCAGAATCGATCCGCCGCGACATTGCGATCATCCAGCGCGAACTGCCGCTCGACATGCTGGAATTCTTCTTCCTGACGCCCCTGCCCGGCTCGGAAGACCACCAGCGCCTCGACAAGGCCGGGGTCTGGATGGACCCGGACATGAATAAATACGATCTCGAACACGCCGTCACCGCACATCCGAAGATGAGCAAGGCCGAGTGGGAAGCGATCTATCATGAAGCCTGGGAGCTATATTACTCGCCGGCCCATATGGAAACGATCATGCGGCGCGCGGCCGCCGTGGGCACCTCGCCCGGCAAGGCTTTGTTCCTGCTGATCTGGTTCTGGGCCGCCGTGCAAGTGGAAAAGGTCCATCCGCTGCAGGGCGGCTATCTGCGCCGCCGCGTCCGCCGCGACCGCCGCCCCGGCCTGCCGCTCGAAAATCCGCTGCTGTTCTATCCGCGCGTCGTCGCGACCCATATCGTCAACCACATCCGGGTCGGCGGGCTGGCGCTGAGATTGTGGAAGCTGCGGCGCGAGCTGCGCCATGATCCCAATGCGCGCAATTACACGGATCTGGCGCTGACGACGCCGACCGACGCGGATCTCGACGATCTGGAAATGTTCAACAACAGCGACTCGTCGCGCGCCGCCGGCGACAAGGCCAAGGCGAACGCCGCCAAGCATCACGTCGCCGCCGAATAGGCGACGCCTCTTTCCAATGAAAAAGCCCCGGCGAAAACCGGGGCTTTTGTATTTCGCTCAGCTCTTCAGCTTGGCGTTGCACTGGCTGTAATAGCCGCCGCCCTTCTGGATCCATTTCAGGCCGCCATTGCCGCCCGTGGCCTTGTTGGCCTTATACTGGTCGAGGCAGGTGTGCATGATCGCCTTGCCGGCCGTTTCGCTCTTGTAGGTCGGGCTGACCGCGGTCGGGAAGACAGCGGGGCCGGTATCGGACGGAGCGGCAGGCTTGGCCGCGGCGGCGGGCTTGGCCGGAGCGGCCGGCGCTGGTTTGGCTGGAGCGGCGGTCGTGGCCGGGGCCGCAGGCGCGGCGGGAGCGGCGGCGGGCTCAGCCTTCAACTCGGCGCGGCATTTCGAGGAAAATTGCAGATAGGTCAGGCCGCCGGTGGTGTTGGCGGTCTTGGCCGCCTGCCACTTGTCGGCGCATTGCTTCATCGCGGATTCTTCGGCGTGGGCGGTCCCTAAACCGATAAGCGCCACGGCGCCGGCGAGCATGAGGGCGGAACGGATGGACATGGAGGGCTCCCCAGAAAACCGGCCCCCGCAAAAAAAACGGCGCCGGATTAAGGCCAAGCTTTCGGATTTTTTTGTTCCCGTCAATGCGGCGCATTCACAAAACGCCGTGAAGACGCGGGTCTGGAAAACCTGCGAAAGCTTGCCTTTGATAGCGAAGCGCGGCTGAACGGGCGCTGAACGGCGCTTCAAACGAAAACCGGGGCTCGAAGCCCCGGTGAAGTCCTTTGCTTAGCTGATTTTGGCTCAGCTAATTTTGGCGGAGACGATCTTGTCGGGATCGCGCACCGGCTCGCCGCGCTTGATCTTGTCGACATTTTCCATGCCCGAAATCACCTCGCCCCAAACCGTATATTGCTTGTCGAGGAAGCGGGCGTCGTCGAAGCAGATGAAGAACTGCGAATTTGCCGAATCGGGACTGGCCGCGCGGGCCATCGACGCCGTGCCGCGCACATGCGGCGCGGCGTTGAATTCGGCCTTCAGGTTCGGATATTTCGAGCCGCCTGTGCCGGTCCCGTGGGGGCAGCCGGTCTGGGCCATGAAGCCTTCGATCACGCGGTGAAAGACGACGCCGTCATAGAAGCCTTCGCCGACCAGCTTCTTGATATGGGCGACGTGACCGGGCGCGAGATCGGGGCGCATGCGGATCACCACCTCGCCCTTGGTGGTTTCCAGCGTCAGTAGATTGCCTTCATCGGACATGGGATTTTCCTGCCTCTGTGGAGAATTAAGTTATTTCGCGTCCGCGCCGAGCTTCATGCTGATGATCTTGTCCGGATTGACCGGCGGTTCGCCGCGTTTGATCTTGTCGACATGGTCCATGCCGGAAATCACCTCGCCCCAGACGGTATATTGGCCATCAAGGAAGGGCGAAGGCGCAAAACAGATGAAGAATTGCGAATTGGCGGAATTGGGCGAGGACGACCGCGCCATGCCGAGCGTGCCGCGCCCGAAGGGCGCCTTGGAGAATTCGGCGGGAATGTTCGGCAGGTCGGAGCCGCCCGTGCCGGTGCCCGTCGGGTCGCCGGTCTGGGCCATGAAGCCTTCGATGACGCGATGGAAGACGATGCCGTCATAGAAGCCGCGCTTCACCAGGGTCTTGATCTGCTCGACATGTTTCGGCGCGAGATCGGGACGCATGCGGATGACGACCGGGCCGTCCTTGAGCTGCATGGTGAGCAGGTTGGACGGGTCTTCGGCGCCGAACGCGGCTCCGCTCGCGACGACCGCGCCAAGCGAGAGGATGGCGCCAAATTGGCGACGGTTGAGACGCCGCGCGGAAATATCGGTCATGCTTGCTCCATCAGTTTTTCGCCGCCGTCTTGCGCCGCAGCGCTTCCACGACGAGGGGCGGCGCGAAAGCCGTTACGTCGCCGCCCATCAGGGCGATCTGACGCACCAAAGTGGCCGTTATATGCCGCACATTGAGCCCGGCGGGAAGAAAAACCGTCTGCACCTCCGGGGCCATGACCCCGTTCATGCCGGCCATGGACATTTCATAATCGAGATCGGAGCCGTCGCGCAGGCCGCGCACGATCATCCCGGCGCCCGCCTCGCGCGCCGCATCCACCGCGAGCCCTGAAAAGGTGACGACCGACAATTCGCAATTCCGCGCCGCCGCATCGGCCGAGCAGACCTGCTCGATCATCTCCGCCCGCTCCTGCGCCGAGAAAAGCGGCGCCTTGCCGGGATGAACCCCGATGGCCACGACCAATCGGTCGCAAAGCCCCGAGGCTGCGCGGATCACATCGACATGGCCATTGGTGACGGGATCGAAGGAGCCCGTATAGAGCGCGACGCGTTGCATGAAGCATTGCTACAGAAAGCCGTGGATTCGCGCAACTTTCGCGGAGCCGGAGGCAGAGGCCCCCGCACAAAATTGAGCATTACCCTCGCATGCCCCGCCGCTTGACCCTTCGTGGCCGCTTGATGTTATATTATAACATAACATACAATCCTGGGATCGAGCGTGGGGAATGACGATGCGTCCGTATCATGTGTTCATATTGGGCTGCGTGGCGGCGCTCCCCGCCGGCGGCGTCGCCCGAGCCGAACAGGCGACCGCCCTTCCCGACATTGACGTCACCGCCTCGCGGCCCGAGCAGACTCCGGCAGCGGAGTCGCGCCCTCTCGCCGAGAAGACGCAAGCGCTCGATGATGCGCGCGCCAATATCCTGCCGCCATTGGGCGTGAGCGCCTATAGCATTGGCGCCGCCGCGATCGCCCAATCGCCGCAGGGCGACAACGCGCCGCTCAACCAGGTTCTGCTTCAGGCGCCGGGCGTATCGCAGGATTCGGCGGCAAGCGGCCTGTTTCACGTCCGCAATGAACACGCCAATGCGCAATATCGCGTCAACGGCGTCATGCTGCCCGAAGGCGTGTCGGGATTCGGCGTCCTCCTCGACACCCAGTTCGTAGGCGGCGTCTCGCTCCTGACCGGAGCCCTGCCGGCGCAATTTGGACTCCATACCTCGGGAATCATTGATGTCGTCAGCAAGAACGGCGCCTTCGACGGCGGCGGCTCGATCGGCGTCTATGGCGGCAGCCACGGAACGATCACGCCCAGTTTTGAATATGGCGGGACTTCGGGGCAGACGCAGTATTTCGTCACAGGCAGTTTCTTGCAGAGCAATCTCGGCATCGAAAACACGACGCCTGCCCTCAACGCCATTCACGACCGCAATCAGTTGAGCAAGTTCTTCGGCTATGTCTCGACCATTCTCGACGATGGCTCGCGGCTGAGCTTCCTGACGGGCAGCGCCGTAGGGACCTATCAGATCCCGGCGACGCCCGGTCAGACGACCTTTCCGGGCGTCGCCACGCTGATGCCGTTCTCCGCCTCTTATCCATCCTCGGCCGTGGCGGAAAACCAGTATGAGGCCAGCCTGTACAATGTTCTGGCCTGGCAGAAATCCATGGGCGCGCTGGATTTCCAGGTGGCCTATTTCTCGCGCTACAGCGCCTTGCAATTCTCGCCGGATGCTTACGGCGATCTGCTGTACAATGGCGTCGCCTCAGACGTCCTGCGCGAAAGCTTCCTGAATGGCGTCAACGCCGACGCCGCATATCGCTATAACGAAGCGCATACGATCCGTGGCGGCATTTCCGCCAGCGGCGAGGAGACTTATTCCCGCAATGCGTCGCTCGTCTTCGCGACCGACGCCGACGGCAATCCCTATGGATCGCCTTTCGCCGCGCCAGTCGACAAAAGCGCGAAATTCGGCTGGCTGCTTGGGGCCTATATCCAGGACGAGTGGAAAATCAGCCGGCAACTGACGCTCAACGCCGGCATCCGCTTTGACCAGATGTATCAATATGTCGACGCCAATCAGTTCAGCCCGCGCATCAGCTTGACTTATGCGCCGCTCGACGGGACGAGCATCCACGCCGGCTTCGCGCGCTATTTCACGCCGCCATCGCAGGCCCTGAGCGCGCCGGTCAATCTCGGCCTCTTCGCCAACACCACCGCGGCGCCAGCCAATACCGAGTCCGGTTCTGTCCTGCCCGAGCGCGGGAGTTACGTCGATGTGGGAATAGACCAGAAGGTTCTTCCAGGCCTTACGCTTGGCGTTGACGGTTATCTCAAATGGGCGAGGGACCTGCTCGACGATGGCCAGTTCGGCCAGGCTTTGGTCCTCACCGCCTTCAATTACGCCAAGGGCTACAATCAGGGCCTCGAATTCAAATTCAATTACGAGCAAGGCGACTTCCGCGCCTATGGCAATCTCGCACTGGCGAAACAAATGGCGACCAATGTCGTTTCAAACCAATATCTCTTCGATCCCGACGAACTCGCCTTCATCTCGACCCACAATGTCTACACCGATCATTCGCAGAAGCTCACTGCGTCGGCAGGCGCGTCCTATCTCTGGAACGGCCTGCGATTCAGCGCCGACATGATCTACGGCAGCGGACTGCGTGCGGGCTTCGCCAACACCACGACAGTGGCGCCCTATGTGCAATTCAACGCCGGCGTCATGGATGAGCTGAAATTCGCGCCAAACATGAAGCCGCTGACGCTGCGCTTCGATGTCGTCAATCTTTTCGACACGATCTATCAGATACGCGACGGCAGCGGCATCGGCGTCTTTGCGCCCCAATACGGGCCCCGGCGCGGCTTTTTCATCGGCATTTCACAAAAAATCTGAGCTGCGAAAAATGATGCGCCTCCGTGACGCGAGCGTCGCGGAGGCGTTGCGGCATCATCGCGCGCAGGCCGCCTCGGTCCGGACGGAAGCGCCCCTTAACGCGACGAGCGCATCAGCCGCACATCGAGGTCCCGCACCTTCTTGCGCAAGGTGTTGCGATTGAGGCCGAGCAGTTCGGCGGCCTTGATCTGGTTGCCGCGCGTCGCCGCGAGCGCGATCGAGATCAGAGGATATTCGATCTCGCGCAGGATGCGGTGATAAAGGCCCGGCGGCGGCAGCTTGTCGCCATGGGATTTGAACAGTTCCGTGAGATGCCGTTCGACCGACATGGACAGTGATTCGTCGGCGTCGCGCGCAGCCGCCGGGGCCGATGACGACGAGACCCCACCCGCCGGCGCCATGAAAGATCCGCTTTCGCGCGAGACGTCGAGGCCCAGTTCGCTGACGACGATCTGCTCTGAAATCAGCTCCTGCGGATAGAGCGCGGCGAGACGGCGGACCAGATTTTCCAGCTCACGGATATTGCCGGGCCAGCGATAGCGCTTCATGCGCTCCAGCGCCGCCGGCTCCAGCGATTTCAGCGGCAGCCCCTCACTGACCGCCTGGGCGAAGAAATGTCGGGCGAGATCGCCGATGTCCTCGGCGCGCTCGCGCAGGGGCGGCAGGCGCAACGGCACCACATTGAGGCGGAAGAACAGGTCCTCTCGGAACAGGCCTTGCTGGATCAGAACGCGCAGGTCCTTGTTGGTGGCCGCAACGATGCGGACATTGGCCTTGATCGGCGTGCGGCCGCCGACGGTGGTATATTCGCCTTGCTGCAGCACGCGCAGCAGGCGGGTCTGCGCCTCCATCGGCATATCGCCGATCTCGTCAAGGAAAAGCGTGCCGCCCTCGGCCTGTTCGAACCGGCCGACCGATCGCTGGTTGGCGCCGGTGAAGGCGCCCTTCTCATGGCCGAACAATTCGCTTTCGATCAGGTCGCGCGGAATGGCGGCGACATTGATCGCGACGAAGGGGCCTTTCTTGCGCTTGCCATAGTCATGCAGCGCGCGCGCGACCAGCTCCTTGCCGGTGCCCGATTCGCCGGTGATCATCACCGTGAGGTCGGACTGCATCAGCCGCGCCAGCGCGCGGTAGATGTCCTGCATGGCGGGCGAGCGGCCGACCAGCGGCATGCCTTCTATGTCGTCCGGCTCCGGCGCGCGCAGCCGGTGCTTCGGCTCGCTCATCGCGCGGCCGACAATGGCCAGAAGCTCCTTCAGGTCGAAGGGCTTGGGCAGATATTCATAGGCGCCGCGTTCGGAGGCCTTGATCGCGGTCATGAAGGTGTTCTGCGCGCTCATGACGATGACCGGCAGGTCCGGCCGCGCCTTTTTCACGCGGGGCAGAAGCTCGAAGGCGTTCTCATCCGGCATGACTACGTCGGTGATGACCAGATCGCCCTCGCCCGCCTGAATCCAGCGCCAGAGAGTGGCGGCGGCCCCGGTGGTGCGCACTTCATATCCCGCACGCGTCAGGGCCTGACCGACGACAGTGCGAATGGCCGCGTCGTCGTCCGCGACGAGAATATTGCCGCTCGGCATTCAGTAACCTCCAAAACCTTCCTTGGTCCCGCCGCGCAAAACCCGCCCCCGGCGTCCGCAGGCGGAAAGGCCGAACCTGCTCAAGTGTCGCGGCGGGAATATACAGGCATCAAAATCCGGAAGAGCGTTTTTCGCGGAAGGGATTCGCATTCTATGACGCCGCCATGGTCGCCAATGATCTTTGCTACCAATGCAAGTCCGAGGCCAGAACCTGAAGCTTTGGTGGTGACGAAGGGATCGAACAGATGGGGCATCAGATCTTCCGGCACGCCGGGACCATTGTCGCGCACGCAGAATTCGAGCGGCAGGCTGACCGGAGACGCCCGGCCCGGCGCGCGAATCCGCACGCCCGGGCGATAGGCCGTCGTCAGCTCGATCTCGCCTTCAAGCGCATCGTCGCCGATAGCCTCGGCCGCGTTCTTCACGAGGTTCAAAAAGACCTGGACCAGCTGGTCGCGGTTGGCGAGCACGGGCGGCAGAGAAGGGTCGTAATTCTCGACGAAACGGATGCGCCGGGCGAAGCCCGCCTGCGCGATGCGGCGAACATGCTCCAGCACTTCATGGATATTCACAGCGCCGCGCTCAACCGGGCGGCCATCGGAAAAGGCCTCCATGCGATCGACCAGGGCCACGATGCGGTCGGTTTCGTCGCAGATCAGGCGGCAAAGCGCGCGATCCTCGTCGCCAACCGCCGTATCGAGCAGTTGCGCCGCGCCGCGAATGCCTGAGAGCGGATTCTTGATCTCATGTGCCAGCATGGCGCCCATGGCCGAGAGCGAGCGCGCCGCGCTGCGATGGGTCAGCTGGCGGTCCATCTTGTCCGCGATGGTGCGCTCCTGCAGCATGATGACGACGCCGTCGTCGAGATTGGGCAAGGGCGCGATATAGATATCGACATAACGTTCGGCGCCGATCTTCGGGGTGCCGAGATCGACGCGATATTCATTGATCGGCGCGCGGCGCTGTCGGACCATTTCGACCGAGGAAAGCAAGGGCGAACCGAAAGGCAGCAGGTCCTGAAACTTGGTGCGCCGCAAGGCGTTGCGGGACGTATCAAAAAATAGCTCGGCCGCCGGATTGACGTCGCGGATCGAGCCGTCCCCGGCCACGGACAGCAGCGGATGCGGCAGGGCGTTGATCAATTGCGACGATGGACAGTCGGCGAGATCCGAACCTGCCAATTCATCAATCAACAAATCCAACTCGCTGCCTTTTTTATGAGCATGTTTGGTTTTCATGCCGCCTCCGCTTCGGACTTGCATTGATAGAGACGGGCGAGAAGGTCGAAGACCTCGTCCGCATCCTCACTTTCAACAAGCCGCCGACGCGACGGCGAATCCAGCCCGCCGCCAGCCCGCGCCGCGACATCGGCATAGGCCGCGAGATGTTTGCGGGCGTGACGCAGGCCCTGAGCCGGACCGAGCAGATCGAGCAGGCAAGCCAGATGCTCCCGCGCGGCCTCGCGGCGCTCCAGCCAGGACGGGCCGGGCCGCTCGTAGCCATTGCGCAAAAAATAGGCAGTGTCGCCGACAATCCACGGCTGGCCCAGCGCGGCGCGGCCGATCATGGCCGCCTTCGCGCCCGATTGCGTCAGCATCGCGCGGGCGTCGCGCGGCGAGCGGCAATCGCCATTGGCCACCACAGGAATGTTCACGGCCTCACAAACCGGGCGGATCGCCTCCCAATCGGCCTCGCCGCGATAGAATTGCTGGCGTGTGCGGCCATGGACGACCACCATCGCGGCGCCCTCAGCCTCGGCGCGGCGCGCGAGCTCCGGCGCATTGCGCGAATCGTCATCCCAGCCGAGCCGCATCTTGACGCTGACGGGAACCTTGACCGCGCCGGTCACAGCCGCGATCAGCCGCGCGGCATGGTCGAGATCGCGCATCAGCGCCGAGCCCGCGGCGCCGCCAACCACGCGCTTCGCCGGGCAGCCCATATTGATGTCGATGAGATCGGCCCCGGCGCCCTCGACGAGACGCGCCGTCTCCGCCATGCTGTCCGGCTCGCAGCCGGCGATCTGAACCGCATGGGGCGAGACGCCATCGCCAAGCGCGCGCAGCGCGCTTTCACGTCCGCCTTTGCCGCCTTGGCCGCTGGCGCTTTGCGCGAAATCGCCGCTCGCCACCATTTCGGAAAAGGCCAGCCCCGCGCCGAAGCGCCTCGCGATGCGGCGCATGGCGAGATCGGTCACGCCGGCCATTGGCGCGAGAAAAGCCGGCTCGACCACGAGGGCGCCGACCCGGACAGGCTCGATCGTGGCGCCTGAAGCGAGCAGGCTGCCTAGCTGTTGAGCAAACTTATTCATGCCTGCATTTTAGACAGATTTTTTGCCTTCGCAACGCAAAAGCGATGGCAAATTGACCTTTGCGCGGATTCGGGCGACATGTCGCAACGAAGAAAAGGCGGGAGTAAATGGCCGGGAACAGCGGGACTTTCGGCGCCGGCGACGCGATCTTCCTGGTCGTCGCGGCGGGACGGGGAGCGCGCGCGGGCGCGGGCGGACCGAAGCAATATCGCACGCTGGCCGGGCGCCAGGTCCTGACCCGCACGCTTGAAGCCCTGCTCAATGGCGCGCCAGAGGCCAGGGCGCTGGTGACGATTCATCCCGACGATCTCGACCTCTATCAGGCCGCCGTCGCGCCGCTGCCGGACAGCCTGCGGGCGCGGTTGCTCGACCCGGTCTTCGGCGGGGCCACCCGGCAGGACAGCGTCTGCAACGGCCTGGAAGCCATTGCGGCGCTCGGCGCCGCTGACGACGCGCCGGTGCTGATTCATGACGCCGCCCGGCCCTTCGTCGCGCCCGGGCTGATCACGCGCGCACTCGACGCCGCGCGTGAGCGGGGCGCCGCGGTTCCTGGCCTCGCCGTCATCGACACCATCAAGAAGGTCGCGGAGGACGAGCGCATCGTAGCGACGCCGGAGCGCGCGACGCTTCGGGCGGTTCAAACCCCTCAGGCCTTCCAATTCGGGCTCATCCTCGCCGCCCACCGCGCCATTCGCGCCGACGGCTGCCGCGAACTCACCGACGACGCCGCCGTCGCGGAATGGGCCGGCCATTGCGTCTTCGTCTTTCCCGGCGAAGCCGAAAATTTCAAGCTCACGACAGCCGAGGACTTTTTGCGCGCGGAGAACAGAATGCTCAATGATCTTCCTGACATCCGCACGGGTCAGGGTTTCGACGTCCACGCCTTCGGCGAGGGCGACCATGTCTGGCTCGGCGGCGTGCAGGTGCCGCATGACCACGGATTGGTCGGCCATTCGGACGCCGACGTGCTGTTGCACGCCATCACCGACGCCGTGCTCGGCGCCATCGCCGATGGCGATATCGGCGCGCATTTCCCGCCGAGCGATCCGCAATGGCGCGGCGCGGCGTCTGACCGTTTCCTGCGCCACGCCGTGGAGCGCGTCGCCGCACGCGGCGGCCGCGTCGCCCATATCGACGCCACCTTGATCTGCGAACGCCCCAAGGTCGGCCCGCACCGCGACGCCATCCGCGCCAGAATCGCCGAAATCATGGACCTGCCGCTCGACCGCGTGGCGGTGAAGGCGACGACCTCGGAACGCCTCGGCTTTACCGGGCGCCAGGAGGGAATCGCCGCGCTCGCGATGGCGACGGTTCGACTGCCGTGAACGCATGACGCCATTGTCGCGCAAATTCGCGAGACAATGGCTAGGAGCGAATGCCATAGGGCGTCGAAAGACGCCCGTCGGGCGACGGGCTACCGGCCGAGCTGATGCGAGGACTTCGTTGCTCGCGATTTTTCGGGAGCAACAAATAAAATGGAGGTCAGATGCGCGACGAGATCCTCATCCTGGCGCGGCGCGTGCTCGACGCCTGTTTCGCGCGCAAACTCAAGATCGCGCTCGCGGAATCCTGCACGGGCGGCCTGATCGCCGGCGCGCTGACGGAGATCGCCGGGTCGTCCGATGTGTTCGAGCGCGGCTTCGTCACCTATAGCAACGAGGCCAAGCAGGACCTGCTCGACGTGCCGGCAGGGCTAATCGCAGCACACGGCGCCGTCTCGGCGGAGGTCGCCGAGGCCATGGCGCTCGGCGCGCTGGCGCATTCGCGCGCCCAGCTCGCGCTCTCGGTGACGGGGATCGCCGGGCCGGGCGGCGGCTCGGCGGAGAAACCCGTCGGGCTCGTGCATTTCGGTCTCGCCCAAAGCGAGCGGCCAACCCTGCTCCAGCGCAAACACTTCACCGACGGGCGCGCCAAAGAGCTTTCGCGCAACGAAATCCGCCGCCACGCGGTGCTCACCGGGCTGCAAATGCTGCTCGAAGCCGCCGCGCCGCAATTGCGCGCCTGAGCCGAATTGGAGGCAGACTTGTCCAATCATCTGTTCGATCTGATCGCGTCGAGAATTTCCGATCCCGAGAAAATCTTCATCCAGTCGCTCGACGGCGCATCGATTTCCTATCGCCAGATGCTGTCGGCCAGCGCGCGCTACGCTCATGCGCTGGTTGCGCTCGGCGTCGTGCCTGGCGACCGCGTCGCGATTCAGATGGAGAAATCCCCGGCCTTCCTGTTCATCTATCTCGCCTGCCTGCGGGCGGGCGCAGTCTTTCTGCCGCTCAACACCGCCTATACGCCGCATGAAGTCGGCTATTTTCTCTCCGACGCCCAGCCGAAGCTCATCGTCTGCGACCCGGAGAGCGCGGATTCGCTGAAGGATTCGGCTACAAAGGCCGATGTCCGGATCGTGGTTCATGGATACGGGCAGGATGGCGAACTCTATGATCTCGCGGCCGCCAGCCCGCCGGATTTCGTCAATGTCGCGCGCGGCGCGGGGGATCTCGCCGCCATCCTCTACACGTCCGGCACGACCGGGCGCTCCAAGGGCGCGATGCTTTCGCATGACAATCTCGCCTCCAACGCCCTGACGCTCGTCGACTATTGGCGTTTCACGGCGAAGGACGTGCTGATCCACGCCCTGCCCGTCTATCACACCCACGGCCTGTTCGTGGCGACCAACACCATCCTGCTCTGCGGCGGCTCGATGATCTTCATGCCGAAATTTTCAGGCCCGCAGATTCTCGAAGCCATGAGCGCGCGGCCCGGGCGACTGCGCGGCACCGTGCTCATGGGCGTGCCGACCTTCTACACTCGCCTGCTCGACGAGCCGGGCCTGACCGCCGAAGTCTGCGCTTCGATGCGGCTGTTCATTTCAGGCTCGGCGCCGCTGCTTGCGGAAACCCATCGCGCCTTTTCCGCGCGCACCGGCCACGCCATTCTCGAACGCTATGGCATGACCGAGACCAACATGAACACGTCGAACCCCTATGACGGCGCGCGCGTCGCGGGCACGGTGGGCTTCCCCCTGCCTGGCGTGTCGCTGCGGGTGGCCGATCCCGAAACCGGCGCGGCGCTGCCCAAAGGCGAAATCGGCATGATTGAAGTGAAGGGACCGAATGTCTTCATCGGCTATTGGTTGATGCCGGAAAAGACTGCGAGCGAATTCCGTCCCGACGGCTTTTTCATCACCGGCGACCTCGGCCTGATCGACGACGACGGCTATGTGCGCATCCTCGGACGCGGCAAGGACCTCATCATCAGCGGCGGGCTCAACATCTATCCCAAGGAAGTCGAGTGCGAGATCGACTCCCTGCCCGGCGTGGCCGAGAGCGCGGTGATCGGCCTGCCGGACCCGGATTTCGGCGAAGCCGTCGCGGCCGTCGTGGTGCGCGAAAAAGGCGCGACCATCGACGAAACGGCGATCCGCGCGGCGCTTCAGAACCGACTCGCCAAATTCAAATGGCCCAAGTCCGTTTACTTCGTCGAGGAACTGCCCCGCAACGCCATGGGCAAGGTGCAGAAGAATATTCTGCGCGCGAATTACGGCGGCTAGATAGACTCGTCGCGCGGGATGCGAAACGCCTCACGGCGCGGGCCGGCCGGCGTCATGCGCCGCCGCGCGCCGATGCGGTCGCCTTCCTCCATCGGGCCAAGATCGGACTCGCCGTCGGGAAAGACGACCAGCGCGCGATTTCCGATACGGACGAGAACGAGACGGTCGTCGCGCTCGGCGAGGCGCGCCCATTGTTTGATCTTGTCGAAAAACGGCCGCCGCCTCCAGCGGTCGGGCTGGCTGGCGTCGACATGAACCGCGACCATGCGGCCGTCGCCTTCCAGCGTGACGACGAGTTTCGCGCGGTCGGGGCGCCAATCCTCGCCGAGTTCAGGATTGGTCAGAAAAGCGCAGGTGAAATCGCGGCATTCTCCCGGCCGGCGCGGATAGATCGCGCAGCCGCCGCCCGGACGGCACTGGGCGCACCAGCGGCCCGGCGGCTTGTCGATCTCGGCGATTTTCATCACCTTGCAGCACAGCGTGCAGGAGCCGCAGCTGCGCCCCTCCACAATGGGAAGCGGCGGCAAATCTAAAACTGCGGCTTGCGGTAATGCGCGAGATCGGCGGTCGGAGTCACCGATTCCGGATCGTAATCATGCTGCGCCAATTCGCGCGCGGTCTTGTCGCCAGCCGCCGCCGACTTATCCACCAGAGCCTTGCCGAGCGCGCGGTCCTGCGCGACGCCATGACCGCGCAGCAGGTCGAGGCCGTAATTCAGCTGTCCAATCGAGGAGCCGGTGTCGGCCAGGCGCTTGTCCCAATCCGCCGCCTTGGCAGGGTCCGAGGGGCGGTCATAACCATTTTCCTCGGTCCAGGCCGCCCAAGGCATGGCGTAGACATTGCTGTGCTCCGCGCAGCGTTCAAAAATGCGCCGCGCCGCGTCGTGCCAGCCCATTTTGGCGAGGGGATAGCCATACATGCACATGCCGGGGTCGAAGCGCGCCTCCTTGGACCGCTCGGCCCAATATTCGATGCTCAGTTCGGAGGGTGGATTGAGCGTTCCGGCATCATCCCCACTGCTTTCCGCGCGGGCCGGCGCCGCGAAGGACGCCCCGGTCAACAAAGCGGCGATCAAAAAGCTTTTGCCGATCATTTCAAACTTCCCCCCGGAAGCGGCGTGGTCAGAACTGAGGATGGCGATAGCGCGCCTTGTCGGCTTCGGGCGTAACCGATTCCGGGTCGTAATCATGCGCGATCAGCTCGCGAGCGGTCGAATCGCCGCCTGCGGCCGCGAGGTCGATGAGGGACTTTCCCGACGCACGGTCGAGCGGCGCGCCGTGGCCGCGCAACAGGTCGAGGCCGTAATTGAACTGGCCGATCGGCGAGCCGGCATCGGCAAGGCGCTTGTCCCATTCGGCGGCCTTGACGGGGTCGGAGGCACGATCGTAGCCGTTCTCCTCCAGATAGGACATCCACGGCATGGCGTGCAGATTGCCGTTATCGGCGCAGCGCTCGAAGATGCGCCGCGCCTCCTCATGCTGGCCGGTCTTGTCGAGGAAGACGCCGTAGCCGCACATGTGGGGATCGAAACGCTCTTCGGTCGATTTCGCCGCCCAATATTGCATGTCCAGCACCTGCGGGTTCAACTCCTCGGGCTGTTCGGCTGCCGAAGACCCGGCGACGGCGGCCTCGACGCGGATGGCGAGAACGAGCGCGCAGGCTGCAAGAAGCAGTCTCATCCGGGTCTCCAATTTTGCTGTTTCAACGACCATCCCAAAACAAATGGCCGCCCCGCGCAGCGGAAGCGACCAGAGCGTTTGGAGGAAGAGGGAGGCAGCCGACGCGGTGTGGAAGGAAGCGCCGCGTCGGCAAAATCGTCAGATTTCAGCGGACATATAGGAAGTGACTTCCATGCCGCAGCAAACTTCGCAAACTTCCGGAGCAGTCCAGGTCATAGCTTTCTCCCGTTGAACGACTTGTTTCGTCGAGCGTCTTCGACGCATGGATTTTTATAGGCGCGGCGCTCATGGGATGCGTCAGACCCCGGCGAGAAAATTGTAAGATTTTTGTCAGGGATCCTCGTCATAGCGGTAGCCGACGCCATGAACCGTCTTGATGATGCAAGGATGCGCGGGATCGATCTCGATCTTGCGCCGCAGCCCTGAGACATATTGGTCGAGCGCGCGGCTGTTCGGCATGTAATCGCGGCCCCAGGCGG
This sequence comes from Rhodoblastus sp., assembly GCF_019449565.1. GTDB lineage: Bacteria > Pseudomonadota > Alphaproteobacteria > Rhizobiales > Beijerinckiaceae > Rhodoblastus. The sequence continues at coordinate 61,410 of NZ_JAGRPM010000083.1, forward strand.
CGTCGAACAATTCGTCGCGCGAGACCGCCTTGCCCTTGCGGGCGCTCAGCGCCTGAAGAATCGCCAGCTCGCGCGGCGCGAGGTCGATGCTCTGGCCGCCACGCCACGCGCGCAAAGCCTCGGGATCGATCTCCAGATCGCCCATGCGCAGACGCGGCGCAGGCTCCGCTGGCGCGGCTTCGGGTGACGGCGCGGCGCGCGTCCGGCGCAGCGCGGCCTTGATCCGCGCCACCAGTTCGCGGGCCGAAAAGGGCTTGGCGATATAATCATCGGCGCCGATCTCCAGCCCGATCACCCGGTCGATCTCGGCGCCGCGCGCGGAAAGCAGCAGGATCGGCGTCTGGGCGTCGCGCGCGCGGATGCGGCGGCAGAGATCGAGCCCGTCGAGATGCGGCATCATCACATCGAACAGGCAAAGCGCCGGCGCTTCCTCGGTGAAGGCGCGCCAGGCCGCCTCGCCGTCCTCCGCGACGACGCAATCGATGCCCTCCAGCGACAGAAGATCGACCAGCCCGGCGCGCAAGTTGGGATCGTCTTCGGCGATGAGAATTTTCATCCCTTCCCCTCGTCGGGTTTGGCTTCGATCGTGGCCCGCGCGCAAAGACCCGGATCGGCGCCGCTCAGCGCGAAGCCGCCGCCATTGGCGCGCGCCAGCTCTTGCACGATCGAAAGCCCGAGCCCGTGCGATGGCTTGACCTCGCCGCCCTGCGGTCCGGCCGCGCCGTAATCGCGCACGGCGAGCGCCAGCAGACCGTCGCGCCAGTCGATAGCGACGTCAATCCTCCCCGGGGCGTATTTGCGGGCGTTGTCGATGAGATTGACGAGGATGCGCTCGAAGGCTCCGGCGTCGAAACGCAACCGTGGCTGCGCGTCGCATTGCACCTCGCAATAACAGCCCGAGGCGGCCATCAGCTTCTCGTAACGGGCGACGACGCGCCGCGCCAGGGCGCATGGATCGCCGACTGAGGTTCTCGGCGCCGGGGCCGCGCCGCGATCGCTGCGGATCGTTTCGCCCGCGAGCGCGTCGAGCCGGTCGATTTCCTCCGCCAGCACGCCGCAATAGCGATCGACTTCGGGCGCGCCTCCGGCCTTGCGCGCGATGAGTTCGGCATAGAGTTTCAGATTGGCGAGCGGCGTGCGCAGATCATGCGAAAGCCGCGCGGCCAGCGCGGCGCGGGCGGCGTCCTCCGCCAGCCGCGCCTTGTCGGCCCGGCGGGCCTGCCAGACCAGCAACAGCCAGACCAGCGCAAGAGGCGCGGCGAGCGCGAGACGGCCGAATGCGCTGTGACTCGGCGCGGGCGCTCCGCCGGCGTCGATCGCCCAGCCATGCAGGGCGCCGGTCTGGAGGAAGGATTCATAGCCCTCGGGCGCCTCGCCCTTTTTCCAGATGACCCGGTCGAAGGAATCGCGCAGGCGAAAAGCCCAGCCCGGAAAGGCCCTGCTGCGCGCATTCAGCGCTGCGATCATGGTGGGAAAGACGAAACGGCCATTGAGGGCGAGGCAGGTTTCCTTCCGCGCCTCGCCTTCGCCGATGCGGCGGCATTCGAAATAATAGGCGCCGGAGGCGTTAGGGAACCAGCCATTGACGAAATCGCCATCGCGCAGAAGATTGGCCGCGTCGATCAGCGTGCGTAGCTTTTCTTCCCACATTTTGGGCGCGGCGAGGGGATCTTCCGGCGGGAACAGCGTGCGGTCGCCTTCGCGGATCAGCACGAGCAATTCCATGTCATAGCCGGAAATGACCCGCCAGAGCGCCTGCGGCGGGTCGAGGCCTTCCGCCGTGGCGCGCGCGACATTGATCTCGGCGTAAAGCGCAAGTTCCGTCACTTCATTCGCCGCCGCATAGCCGAGCGCTTCGGCCGCGCGCTGCGACTGACGGCGCGCGCTCTCGCGCAGGGCGAGATAATCGGCGTCGAGCCATTGCGCCGCGAGAAGGGCGACGAAGGCGAGCGGCAGGGCGTAAAACAGAGCCTGCCGGGCCGTCGCCGCCCAGTTTTCACGCGAGAGCGGCGGAATTTTCGCGCCGCCGGAGGTCAATTTTTGGGGAAAGCCTTGGCCAGAGCGTCAAGACCGCCGCGATAGACGCCAGCGATCGCCTTGCGGGCGGCCTCGGCTTCCGAGCCGGCCACGGGCTTGAACGACGAGGACCACACGACTTCGCTGCCTTGTCCGTCCGGCTTGACCGTAATGGTCGAGACATAGCCCGTGACCGGCAGAACCTTCTGGTTCGCGCCATTGTCGAGGATGCGGTAGGAATAGCTGTTCGGCTTGTTCTGCACGATCGCCTCCCACAGGATCGGACCGCCGAGATCGAGCCGGCGCTGCGAATCCGCCTTGTCGCCGTCCGATGCTTCGGTCGACTTCACTGCCGGATGCCAGGACATGTCGCTGAAATGACCGATCTTCTCCCAGACTTTGGCGGGCGGCGCGGCGAGCTTCACCGTCTCCGTCACCTTCACACGTTCCGCCGCATGAGCGGAAAGTCCGCCAAGCGCCACAAGCGCCGTCGCGATTGCAAGTTTCTTCATATGACTTCCTCCCTTAGAGGGTAATGGCGCGTCGACCGCAGGGTTGGGCCCCTGACTGAAACGTGAGCGCGTCCATTTGCCAATGCGCCACAAGTTGCGGCAAAAAAGAAGAGGCAGAATGTAAGAATTTTGTCTGACCGGAGCGCGCCATGCCGCAGCCAGACCTTTTTTCGCCCCGCGCGACGGTGCGCGGGCTCGCGCCTGTTTCTCCCCGAGTGCTCGCGCTTTCTCCCCGAGTGCTCGCGCTTGGCGATTGCGCGGCGACGATCAGCTTCGGCGATACAATCGCGCCGGACATCCATGCGCGGGTAAAGGCCTTTTGTGCGGCGCTCGCGGAGGCCGCGCCGATCCCCGGACTCGGCGAATGGGCGCCCGCCTTCGCCTCCGTGACCTTGTGGTATGATCCGGACCAGATCGCCTTCGCTGATCTGGCGAAACGCCTCGCGGATCTGGCGGAACAGCCCGCACGCGTCGGCGAGACGGGCGCCCTGTTCGAGATTCCCTTTTGCGCGGAAGGTGATTTCGCGCCGGACCTTGACGAGGTCGCGGCGCTTGCGGGCCTGACGCCGGAGATCTGGCTGGCGCGTTTCGCCGGGCTGGATTTCGAGGCCTATATGCTCGGCTTCCAGCCCGGCTTCGCCTATCTCGGCGGCTTGCCGGACGCGCTGTCCGCGCCGCGACTGGCGACGCCGCGCAAATCCGTTCCCGCAGGCTCAGTCGCCATCGCCGACGGCATGTGCGCCGCCTATCCCTATGCCAGCCCCGGCGGTTGGCGGCTCATCGGCCGCACGCCCGCAATATTGTTCGACATCGGCAATGCGGCCCGCCCCGCCCTGCTCGCGCCGGGCGACCGCGTGCGCTGGCGCGCGATTTCCCGCGCCGAATATGACGCGCTCGAACGGCGCTGGCGCGCGGAGGGTTTCAACCCCGACAGCTTGCGGGCTCCCTCATGAGCGCGCGCCTCGCCGTCATCCGCCCCGGCGCCGGGGTCGCGGCGCAGGATTTCGGCCGCAGCGGCTTTCGCGCGCTTGGCGTCCCGCTGTCCGGGGCGCTCGATCCGCTTCTGCTCGCCGCCGCCAACGCCCTCGCCGGCGCGCCCGACGATTCGGCGGGTCTGGAGATCCTGCTCGCCGGGCCAGAATTGCGCGTCGAACAGGAGGCTCTTCGTATCGGCCTCGCCGGCGACCTGTCCGGCATTCTCACGCGAGCGAGCGGCGCGCGCGAAAACATTCCCTCGTGGCGCGGGATGATCCTGCGCGAAGGCGACACGCTGGCGCTGCGCCTCGGCCGCGGCCCGGCCTATCTCGGCTTCTCGGACGGCCTCGACCTGCCGCAGGTTCTCGGCGCCCGCGCGACCTTTTTGCGCGCCGGATTTGGCGGACTGGAGGGCCGCGCGCTTCAAGCCGGCGATACACTCTCGTGCGGCGTGGCGGCGGCAGGCGATTTTTCGGCCCCGCCGTTGCAACATATGCCCGGCCCGATCCGCTTCATCTCCGGCCCGCAAGCCGATCATTTTACGGCCGAAGCTCTGGCGCTTTTCGCAACCGCCAAATGGCGCGCGGGCGCTGACAGCGACCGCATGGGCCTGCGGCTTTCCGGCCCGCGCCTGACCCACAGCGCGCGCGGCGCGAATATCGTCTCGGACGGCGCGACGCCCGGCGCGATCCAGGTCCCCGGCGACGGCCAGCCCATCGTGCTGCGCGCCGATTGCCAGACCTCTGGGGGCTATGCCAAGATCGGCTGCGCTATCTCGGCCGACCTGCCCCGTCTGGCCCATATCGCGCCCGGCGACATCGTGACCTTCGCGCCGGTCGATCATGCCGATGCGGCGGCGGCGCGCAGCAGGACGCGCGAAAATTTCGCGCGATGGCGGCGGGAAATCGCGCCGCTCGACGGATGGGACCCGGAGAAATTGTGGAGCGAAAATCTCATCAGCGGCGCCATCTCCGGCCAATGAAATTCAACGGCGCGACTCCATGACCCGGCAAAGACAAATCAACCTCAACGCCGACCTCGGCGAGAGCTATGGCGCCTGGCGCATGGGCGACGACGCGCGCCTGCTGCCGCTGGTCCAATCGGCCAGTCTCGCCTGCGGCTTTCACGCCGGCGACCCGGTCACGATGGGCCGCACGGTGCGCGCCGCCGTCGCCGCCGGCGTCAGCCTCGGCGCGCATCCCTCCTATCCCGACCTTCAGGGCTTCGGCCGCCGCTCGATGCGCTGTTCGGCGGAAGAGGTTGAGGCTCTCGTCCTTTATCAAATCGGCGCGCTCGACGCCTTCGCCCGCGCCGAGGGAGCGCACGTCACGCATGTCAAGCCACATGGCGCGCTGAGCAATGATTCCAGCCGCGATCCCGCGCTCGCGACCGCGATTGCGAGCGCGGTCAAGCGTTATGATCCCAGCCTCATCCTGCTCGCGCCAGCGCATTCGCGTCTCGCGGAAGCCGGAGTCGCGGCGGGCCTGCGGGTCGCCATCGAAATTTTCGCCGACCGGACCTATGAGGACGACGGCGCGCTGACGCCGCGCGCAGAAGCGGGCGCCGTATTGCATCAGCGCGAGGCCTGCCGCGCCCATCTCTCCGCCATGCTGGACGGCGGAGGACTGGTGACGCGCGGCGGAAAAATCCTGCCGACGCCGATCCACAGCGTCTGCATTCATGGGGACGGCCCCGGCGCGGTCGACATCGCCGCCGAACTCCATCGATATTTGCAAAAAAACTTTCGACTGGCGCCTCTGCCGGCCTTGTTTACCTAGGCGCAGCCTTGCATCGGCGCGCATGAAAGCTATGCTCGCGCAAATTTCGCTCCAGAAGCGATTTTTGCACAGGAGCGTCCATGTCCGCCGCCCTCGCCACACGCGCCGAACGTTTCGCCACAGGCAAGTCGCTTCGCAAGCTCACGCCGCGCGCCGCCCATGGCAAGTTGGTCGGTCCGATCGAACGCGACGCCAACGCCATCCTGGAGGCGCAGAACGCCACGCGCCTGCCCGGCCTCATTCCGGTGCGCCGCCAATTGATGGCGGAGAGCCCTTTCGCCTTTCTGCGCGGCGCGGCGGCGGTGATGGCCAATGACTTGCGCTCGCAGCCTATGGTGGGCGCGCCGGTGCAGGCCTGCGGCGACTGCCACCTGATGAATTTCGGCGCCTTCGCTACGCCCGAAGACAATATCCTTTTCGACATCAACGATTTCGACGAAACCCTTCCCGGCGTCGATTTTACCGTGGACGTCAAGCGCCTCGCCGCCAGCGTCGCCGTCGCCGCAGCCGACAAGGGCCTGAACAAGTCCGAGCGGCACAAGCTGGCCGCCGCCGCCGTGCGCGCCTATCGCAAGCGCATGGAAACCCTTTCCTATCTGAGCCCGCTGGAAATCTGGCACAACCAGATCGACCTCGAGCGCGAGGCGAAGAAGTTCCGCAGCGCCTCGCTGCGGCGCAAGATCGCGACCGTGATTGCGCGGGCGCGCGGCGAGGGCCTCGACCGCGACGACAATTTCCCCACTCTGGCGGAATCCGGCGCGCCGGTGATCCACGACAAGGCGCCGCGCATTTTCCATTTCGCCGCAGGATCGGACGCAGCCAACGGCTTCGACGCCAAGGCCGGCGTGGAGACCTATCGCGACCGCCTCGCACCAGCCACCCGCACGCTGTTCGGCCGCTACGCCCTGCGCGATTTCGTGTTCAAGGCGGTCGGCGTCGGCTCGGTCGGCACTTATTGCTATGTTGGCCTGTTCATGAGCGGCGATGACGAGCCGATGTTTCTGCAGATCAAGGAGGCCAACCATTCCGTGCTGGAGGCATTGGACGAGCGGACGGCCTTCAGCGGCCATCAAGGCCAGCGCGTGGTGGAGGGCCAGCGCATGATGCAAGCCGCCAGCGACTTCTTCCTCGGCTGGACGGAAAACGACCCATCGGGCCGGCAATATTACGTGCGGATGCTCAAGAATCGCCGCCTTGGCGGCGTCAGCGAAATCTCGGAGGCGGAAGGACTGGCCGATTATGCCCGGCTCTGCGGCCGCACCCTGGCGCGGGCCCACGCGCGCTCGGGCGACGCCGCAGTGATCTCGGGCTATATGGGCGACAGCGAGGCCTTCGACGAGGCGATCGCCGATTTCGCTCTGGCTTACGAACAGCAAACCGAAATCGACCACCAAGCCTGGAAAGCGACCCTGCCGACGGCGCCGTGAGACTGGCGACGCGGGAAGAAGACGCGGCGGCCGATGCCGGCCGCCGCGCCGAAGTCCTTACACGAGCCCGGTCGCGTAATACACCCCGATCACGACGAAGACGGCGAGGGTCTTGATGCAGGTGACGGCGAAGATGTCCTTATAGGACTGCTTGTGCGTCAGTCCGCAGACCATGAGCAGCGTGATCACCGCGCCGTTGTGCGGCAAGGTGTCCATGCCGCCCGACGCCATCGACGCGACGCGGTGCAGCACTTCCATCGGAATGCCGTTTGCGTTGGCGGCTTCGATGAAGTCCTTCGACATGGCGGCGAGCGCGATCGACATGCCGCCCGAGGCCGAGCCGGTGATGCCGGCGAGCGAGGTCACCGTGACCGCCTCGCGCACCAGCGGATTGGGAATCGCCCCAAGCGCATCGCGAATGACGATAAAGCCCGGCAAGGTCGCGATAACGGCGCCGAAGCCATATTCGGAGGCCGTGTTCATCGAAGCGAGCAATGCGCCGGCGACCGCCGCCTTGCCGCCTTCCGCGAATCGCGCGCTGACCTGTCGCCAGGCGAAAACGAGCACCGCGATGATGCCCGCCAGCAGAGCGCCTTCGACCGCCCAGACCGCCTGCAACTTGTCGACCGAAATATGGACCGGCGCCGCCATGGCCGGCAGCTTCAGGTCATAGGCCGCGCCATAGCCGTCCTTGATCAGCACCGTGAAGAGCTTGTTCAGGCCGAACACCATGAACAGCGGCAGCATCGCCAGCCAGGCGGGCGCGAGCTGTTCATGCTCCATGGGCGGCGGTTCGTTGGTATGGCCCTCGCCATATCCCTCGCCGGCGGCCGCCGCGCGCCGGCGCTGCCATTCGAGATAGGTCATGCCGACGATCAGGATGAAAATCGCCCCGATAATGCCCAGCGCGGGAGCGGCGAAGGCGGTCGTCTTGAAATAGGTGGTCGGGATGATGTTCTGGATCTGCGGCGTGCCGGGAAGCGAATCCATGGTGAAAGAGAAGGCGCCCAGCGCGATGGTGCCGGGAATGAGCCGCTTCGGGATGTGGCTCTGGCGGAACATTTCCGCGGCGAAAGGATAGACCGCGAAGACGACGACGAAGAGCGACACGCCGCCATAGGTCAGGAGCGCGCCGACGAGGACGATCGACAGCATCGCCCGGCTTTCGCCGAGCATGCCGATCACCGCCGAAACGATGGATTTCGAGAAGCCGGAAATCTCGATCATCTTGCCGAACACCGCGCCGAGCAGGAAGACCGGGAAATAGTCCTTGATGAACCCGACCATGCGTTCCATGAAAACGCCGCTGAAAGCGGCTGGAACGGCGGCGGGATCAGTAAGGAGAACCGCGCCCAAAGCAGCGATGGGCGCGAAGAGAATCACGGAAAACCCGCGATAGGCGACGAACATCAAGAAGCATAAAGCGCCAAGGGCGATCAGAAAATCCATGGCTGTTTCCTACCCGCTGGAATTCACGCAGGCGCCGGTTCCCCCCGACATCCTTGCCGCTTTATTTGTAAACGATTTTTTGGCTTTAGCGATGCGTCCGAGGCCAAGCTGAACAGTTTTTTTCGCGCAGGTTTGGCGCGACGCCGCGACGAAGTGGACGGCGATCAAGATGACCCGACCCTTCGGGCATGAATTGATCAGGCGACCGACGCGACAGCCGCGACGGCGATGTTTCGGGCGCGTTCGGCGAGCCTGTCGCGGATGCGAACTGGAACCTGTCGTCGCCCCTTGGCGCGCGGATAGGGCAGTTCGGCTATGGTCTTTCCATCAGGATATAGCGCCACATGCTCCGTCCAATTGTCGAACCGGAGCCTGTCAACATTATCGACGAATGTTTCGACAGGCGTGTTTTCTGCGAAAATCACTGAATGGTCGTCCAGCTCAATATGAAAATAGGTCAGGATCGGCGGCGCGTTAACTTCACGCACGATCGAGATTTCATTAACGAGCGTGGCCGCCTGCGCCAGGACGCCATCGATCAGGATGGCATGATCGGGTGAGACCCGGAGGTCGCGGGCCGGGACGTTTTCATCCAGCGCGCCGGCCTTGATGCGAATCGGCAGCACGCGCAGTTTGTCGCCAAAAACCGTCGAGACCGTTTGGCGCCCGAGCCAGCGGACAGGCCGTGCGCGCCCATCGGCGGTCAGCACGAGGTCGCCGGCCTTCAGGGATTCGACAACGGCTTCACCGTCGGGTGTGAGGATCTGCGTGCCGGGCATGAAGCAGGTTACCTCGACTTGCGCAGTGACTGTGCCCCACCAGGCGTCCGCCCCCCTCGGAATATTGACGACGTCACGATCCGTACTGATAAATTCATTGGAAATCCAGAATCCGTTTGGATCGTTCGGATCGGCGACCGCTGTCGAATTGAGCCCCCACCGTTGCACGCTCGTTGCCGGATCGCCGCCAGGCAGTGGATTATTGATCAAGGCCGAGTCGCTCGATTGGTAAAGCGTCGGCGCGCTGAAGCTTTGGTTCGGCCCGGCCACGACGTAATAGTCGGACGGAAGCTGCGTTGTTCCGGAAGCGGTGAAATTAATCAGCACATCGCCGGCGGCGTTGACGGCGATCGAGGGATTGAAGATCGCCACATTCGCGCCCAGGCCAGTCGAGACGCCAGTGATTTCGCCGCCAGCAACAAATTGTGGCGAGCTGGGTGTCGTGACGTCATATTGAAACCACGCCACGACGGGCTGCGAACTGGGCGAAGCCTGTGCTTCGCTGACGCCGAAAACGTAATTCCTGCCATTGAGCGTCTCGTAAGCGAGGCCTTGGATACGCGAGTCGAGCGCGTCGAGCTGCGGCGCGCCACCGGGCTGGGAAGCCAGGAAATCGCCGCTGCCGGAACCGACATTGGCGTTGCCGGGCGAAAGCGACTGAATCGCGCTGTAACCATTCGTGGCATCGTAAGTCTGATAGGAAAGCTTGACTTCCGAGCCGTCGGATGTCGCGCCAAAAAAATAAGTCGTGTAGGTCGATCCGGAAAAACCCGTGACTGGGCGCATGATTCCGTCGCTGCTCGGCGCGACCGCAGGCGTGACGCCGGCGATCGAGCCTCCGGCCGAGACCGCGGCCTCGGGCACGATCCACTGAGCCGTGCCTGCGAAATCCTCGGCGTCCTGCGCGGTCGTCACATAGATTTCGCCGCCGCCCACCGAAATGACGGGCACATCCGGTTCGGTCGTGGTTCCGGATATGGGCTGCCCTATATTCAGATAGGCGACCGACCAACCAGCGCTCGGATCCTGCGTGATGGCGAAATCCAGGCTGTAAGAGCCATCGTCATTCAGCTGGATAGCGCTCAGCACATAATTGCCGTTGGAGGCGTCATAGGCGAGGCGCGCGTCATAAATCGACGAGACGCCTGCCGAAGGAAACAGGGAATAGAAACTTTCCGGACTTGAGGTGATTCCCGTGGACAGATTGGTCCACTCTATCTGCGAGCTTTCGGCGGTGATCGCATAATACGGCCCGACCGCAAGCGCATTTTGCGGAGGCCAGTTATGCGGGTCGGAGATGCCCCACAAGGTTGTAATGACAGCCGAAGTCGCCAATGGGAGACCCCCTAAATTCAAAGTTGAAGCCTCGATAAGTGTCGAGCTTAAACGAAAACTCCCGAATATTCTCTGGCGGCGTCCAAGTCTGGTTACTACGCCTCGAAACGCCGCAATGATCTCCAGGCCATGATGAGGGCCGAGGTGAAAGCGATGCTCCCGTTCATTGCTGGTTCAGGCCAAGCTCGCTAAATGGAGCTATTTCTGTTCCGGAATTATATCGAGATGAAATTCGAACTCTGCATTGCATCCTTGGTTGCGCTGGTCGAGCGTCCCTTGCTGCCTCACAACCTGAGCCGCCACGTCGACACCGCAGTAGATCCCTATCTTGTGTGCTTTGCCGGCGACAAAACCGGTGAGCGCCTCCGGATCGCCAGCAAGTTGGGTCATAAAGCGACCGACGCGCCACCGGCACATGTTGAAGCCGTGCAGAATTATCTGAGACGATGAAGAGAGCCAGATCAGCATCAACGTCACGCCGGCCCTGGAACGGCCTATTTTCGCGACGATCAATCTGCTATTGCCCCTGATTTTCAAGGGGATTTGGCGGAAGGGGTGGGATTCGAACCCACGGTGGGCTCTCACCCACGGCGGTTTTCAAGACCGCTGCCTTAAACCACTCGGCCACCCTTCCTTCAGCGACCCGCCTTCTGGCCTCTTCGCGCGCGAAAGGCAAGATCTAAGTCGCCCCGCGCGGTCTCATTAAAGCCGCATCGCCTTTCTATTTCCGCGCGAACCGCTTAACAAAAGCCCCATGCCGCCTCCAGCCAGGACCATTGCCCCAACGATGAACGACAGCGCCGACACGACCATGGACCCGAACGCGGGCGAAAGCCGTACGATTTCCTTCGTTTCGCTCGGCTGCCCCAAAGCGCTGGTCGATTCCGAGCGCATTCTGACCCGCCTGCGCGCCGAGGGCTATTCCATCAGCCGCAACCATCACGGCGCGGATGCGGTCATCGTCAATACCTGCGGGTTTCTCGACAGCGCCAAGGCTGAATCGCTCGCCGCCATCGGCGAGGCGCTCAAGGAAAACGGCAAGGTCATCGTCACCGGCTGCATGGGCGCCGAGCCCGGCCCGATCCTCGACGCTTATCCCAATATCGCCGCCATCACCGGCCCGCAGGATTATGAAAGCGTGATGCAGGCCGTGCATCGCGCCGCCCCGCCCGCGCCGCATCCTTTCGTGGACCTCCTGCCGCCACAGGGCGTGAAGCTCACCCCGCGCCACTATGCCTATCTCAAGATTTCCGAAGGCTGCCACAACCACTGCACCTTCTGCATTATCCCCAAATTGCGCGGCGATCTCGTCTCGCGCCCGGCGGCGGACGTGCTGCGCGAGGCGGAGAAACTGGTCAAGGCCGGGGTCAAGGAGCTACTTGTCGTCTCGCAGGACACTTCCGCCTATGGACAGGATCTGCGCTACGCCTCAAGCGAATTTGACGGCCGCGAGGTGCGCGCGCGTTTCTATGACCTGGCCGAGGAGCTGGGCCGGTTCGGCGTCTGGACCCGCCTGCACTATGTCTATCCCTATCCGCATGTGGATGACGTGCTGCCCTTGATGGCCGAGGGCAAGATCCTGCCCTATCTCGACATTCCCTTCCAGCACGCCGCGCCCAATGTGCTGCGCGCGATGAAGCGCCCCGGCAATGTCGAAAAGACGCTCGACCGCATCCACGCCTGGCGCGCCATCTGCCCCGATCTCACATTGCGCTCGACCTTCATCGTCGGCTTCCCCGGCGAGACTGAAGAGGATTTCCAGATTCTGCTCGACTGGCTCGACGAGGCGAAGCTCGATCGCGTCGGCGCCTTCAAATATGAGCCGGTCGCCGGCGCCGTCGCCAATGATCTCGGCCTTGAGCCGGTCCCGCCCGAGGTCCAGCAGAACCGCTGGCGCCGCTTCATGGAAAAGCAGCAGAAGATTTCCTCCGCGCGCCAGAAGGCCAAAGTCGGCAAGCGTGTGGCCGTGATTCTGGACAAGGTCTTCCCGGGCGGCGGCGAAGGTCGCAGCAAGGCTGACGCGCCGGAGATCGACGGCAAGGTCTTTGTGACCTCGCGGCGTCCCTTGCGCGTCGGCGATATCGTCACCGTGAAGATCGACCGCGCCGAGGCTTATGATCTATACGGCAGCGTTGTCTGACTCCTTCTCCCCTTGCGGGAGAAGGTGGATCGCCGCAACAGCGGCGAGACGGATGAGGGGTCGCACCCCCCCCTCATCCGGCGCCGTAGCCCGTCCAATTGGACGGGCGTCTGTCGACGCCCTTTTTGCCGCCACCTTCTCCCGCCATAGCCCGTCGAAAGACGGGCGTTCTTTCGAACGCCCTATGGGGAGAAGGGATTCGCTTATGGCAGCAGCACCGTCGCGCCGGTGGTCTCGCGGCCTTCCAGCGCGATATGCGCCGCCCCAGCTTCCGCCAGCTTGTAACGGGCGTTGATCGCGATCTTGACCTTGCCGGAGCCGACGGCCTCCATCAGCCGTCCGGCCATTTCGCCCAGCCGCGCCTCGTCCACGATATAAGCGAACAGGCTCGGCCGCTGCATATAGAGCGAGCCTTTTTGAGCCAATAGCCCGATATTGAAGGGTTCGATCGGGCCGGAAGACGCGCCGAAGCTGATGAATGAGCCGAAAGGCCTGAGGCAATCCAGCGAACCAGGGAAAGTGGTCTTGCCGACGCCGTCATAGACCGCGGCGCATAGTTTGCCGCCGGTGATCTCCTTGACGCGGGCGACGAAATCCTCGCTGCGATAGAGGATCGTCTCATGCGCGCCGGCTTCGCGCGCCAGCTTGGCCTTTTCCTCGCTGCCCACGGTGCCGATCACGGTCGCACCGAGCAGACGCGCCCATTGGCACATGATCAGGCCGACGCCGCCCGCCGCCGCATGGATGAGGATGGTGTCGCCCGGCTTCACCGGATAGGAGCGGAACAGTAGATATTCGGCGGTGAGGCCCTTGAGCATCATCGCCGCCGCCGTCTCGTAGGAGACGTTTTGGGGCAGCGGCACGACGAATTTCGCTTCGATATTGCGCGCGGCGGCATAGGCGCCCAGCGTTCCGGCATAGGCGACGCGATCGCCAAGCTTGAACTTGGTGACGCCCTCGCCGAGCGCGACGATTTCGCCCGCACCCTCATTGCCCGGAATGAAGGGCTTGGTTGGCGCCGGATAGGCGCCGGTGCGGAAATAGACGTCGATGAAATTCACGCCAACGGCATGCTGTTTGATCTGCACCTCGCCCGGGCCGGGCGCGGGAAGATCGTAATCCTCATAAAGCAGCGCCTCGGGGCCGCCGGTTTCATGCACGCGGATCGCCTTGACCATTTCGGAACCTCAATCTGATGGGCGCGAAATACGCGACCGTTGTCCCGGCGAATGTAGAGCCGGCCAAGCGGAGCGGCAATCTGCGCCGACGCAATTGCCTCTTTCCATTTCCGGCGAGAGACGCCGCCCGGAACAATTTAGCGAAACAATCGCGCCGCCCGGACGTTCCATGAGCGCGGGGGCCTCAGAACGGAATCCAACGGAAAGGGAACGTCATGGCGTCAGCGCAACCCATGGAGCAAGCCAGGGCCGATGACTTGACCAGCGTCTTCGGCGGATTTTCGGCCCTGAGCCTCAAGGCTCAGGCCATTGCCGTAGAACTTGCCAAAATTTCGGAAGAAAACTTCGGAGCCGGCGCCAAGGCGGCCGAGCGGTTCCGCAACGCGAAATCGATGCAGGACATCACGGCCCTTCAGACGGATCTGATCAAGGAATCCATCGCGACCCTGAATGAGCATTACCGGAAAATCGCGGAAATCGCCGCCTCGACGCCGCAGGAAGTCGCCAGGAGCTGCGCCGAAATGTTCTCGGCCGTCACGCATGCAGGCGGCGAGATCGTGAATCGCGCCAGCGACGCGACCCGTCAGGTGAGCGATCAGGTCGCCGACGCCGCGCACCGGACCGCCGAAGCGGGTCGCCGCGGCGCGGAAGAGATGCGTCGCGGCGCCGAGCCCGCCCGCCACTCATGACATCGCCAATGAAGCAACGAGGGCCGCCGGATTTTGCTCCGGCGGCCCTCGGTTTCGTCTCAGGAATTTGACGGCAGGTTCACGCGCAAATGCAGTTCGCGGAGCTGCTTCGGCGTGGCGGACGACGGCGCGCCCATCAATATGTCTTCCGCGCGCTGATTCATGGGGAATAGCGAAACTTCGCGCAGGTTCTGCTCGCCGGCGAGCAGCATGATGATGCGATCCACGCCCGCCGCCATGCCGCCATGGGGCGGCGCGCCATATTGGAAGGCGCGATACATGCCGCCGAAGCGCTCGATCACGGTCTCCTCGCCATAGCCGGCGATCTCGAAGGCCTTGACCATGCTTTCGGGACGATGGTTGCGGATGCCGCCCGAGGCGATCTCGAAGCCATTGCAGGCGATGTCGTACTGGAAGGCCTTGATCGTCAGCGGATCCTGCGTCTGCAAGGCCTCCAGCCCGCCCTGCGGCATGGAGAAGGGGTTGTGGCCGAAGTCGATCTTCTTCTCGTCCTCGTTATATTCATACATCGGGAAATCGACGACCCAGGCCAGCTCGAACCGCTCGGTATCGGCGAGGTTCAGATCCTCGCCGACCTTTATGCGCGCGGTGCCTGCGAATTTGGCGAATTTGTCGGGGTCGCCAGCCACGAAGAATGCGGCGTCACCGGCGTTCAGGCCCAATTGGACCCGGATCGCCTCGACCCGCTCCGGCCCGATATTATTGGCGAGCGGCCCGCGCCCGCCGACGCCGGTCGCGTTTGCATCGGCTTTCAGGCTGGTTTCGTCCTTGGAGCGGTCGAAGAACAGAATATAGCCGAGACCCGGCTGACCTTCGCTCTGCGCCCAGCTGTTCATGCGGTCGGCAAAGGTGCGCTGGCCGCCGCCCGGCGCGGGAATCGCCCAGACTTCGTTCTTGGGCGCTTCCAGCAGACGCGCGAAAATCTTGAAGCCAGAACCGCGGAAATGCTCGGACACCTCCTGCATGACGATCGGGTTGCGCAGGTCCGGCTTGTCGGAACCATATTTGCGCATGGCCTCGGCATAGGGGATGCGCGGCCAGTTCTTCGTAACCGGCTTGCCGCCGCCAAATTGCTCGAAAATGCCGGTGATGATCGGCTCGATCGCCTGAAAAACGTCTTCCTGCGTAATGAAGCTCATTTCGAGATCGAGCTGGTAGAACTCGCCCGGCAGGCGGTCGGCGCGCGGGTCTTCGTCGCGGAAACAGGGCGCGATCTGGAAATAGCGGTCGAAGCCGGCCATCATCAGCAGCTGCTTATATTGCTGCGGCGCCTGCGGCAGCGCGTAGAACTTGCCGGCATGGATGCGCGACGGCACCAGAAAGTCGCGCGCGCCTTCCGGCGACGAGGCGGTCAGGATCGGCGTCTGGAATTCGTTGAAGCCCGCCGCTTTCATGCGCGAGCGCATCGAATCGACCACCTGCCCGCGCAGCATGATATTGTTGTGGATGCGCTCGCGGCGCAGGTCCAGGAAGCGGTATTTGAGGCGGGTTTCCTCGGGATAATCCTGCTCGCCGAAAACGGGGAGTGGCAGTTCGGCGGCCTGGCCAAGCACCTGGGCGTCGCGGACATAGACCTCGATCTGGCCGGTGGCCATGTCGTCATTGCCCGTGCCCTCGGGGCGGCGGCGCACTTCGCCATCGAGCCGCACCACCCATTCCGAGCGGAAAGTCTCGGCCAGCTTGAACGCGGCGGAATCGGGATCGACCACGCATTGCGTCAGGCCATAATGGTCGCGCAGGTCGATGAACAGCACGCCGCCATGGTCGCGGATGCGGTGGCACCAGCCGGAAATGCGGACGGTCTGGCCGATGTTTTCTTCGCGGAGCTGGCCGCAGGTGTGGGTGCGATAGGCGTGCATGGGAATCCAGACGGAAAAAGCGTTGCGCGCTGCCTAGCGGAATTTTGCCCTCGCGTGAAGGGGGCGGGTTTTTGACGGAAGGCCAGATTCGATTGCGTTTTCGCAGCGTCCTCGCGAAAAACCGGCGTCCACTTTTTCGCGCGCTGCTCTAGCCGCCGCGAAAGCCTTGGATTATGTAGATTTCATGAGCCTTGTCACAGATTCCAGCGATCTGGCCGCCATCTGCCAGACCTTCGCAAAATATCCCTATGTCACGGTCGACACCGAATTTTTGCGCGAGACGACCTTCTGGCCAAAAGTCTGCGTGATCCAGCTCGCGAGCGAGGATCAGGCCGTCGCCATCGACGCCATCGCCGATGGCCTTGATCTGACGCCCTTTTTCGAGCTGATGGCCAATCCGGACGTGGTCAAGGTGTTCCACGCCGCGCGGCAGGATGTCGAAATCGTCTGGCATCTGGCCAAGATGATCCCCGCGCCTTTGTTCGACACCCAGGTCGCGGCCATGGTCTGCGGCTATGGCGACCAGATCGCCTATGGCGAGCTGGCGCAGAGCATCTGCAAGGTCACGCTCGATAAAAGCTCGCGCTTTACCGACTGGTCGCGCCGCCCGCTCAGCGACGCCCAGATCGATTACGCCATCGCCGACGTCACCCATCTGCGCGATATCTACAAGGCCCTGCGGCAGAAGCTCGAAAAGACCGGCCGCCTCAGCTGGCTGGCCGACGAGATGGGCACTTTGTGCAATTTCGAGACCTATGAGCAGCGTCCGGACCGCGCCTGGGAGCGCTACGCGCACCGCGCGCGCAAGCCGCGCGACCTCGCCGTCTTGATGGAGCTGGCGGCCTGGCGCGAGCATGAGGCGCAGAGCCGCGACGTGCCGCGCTCGCGCGTCCTCAAGGACGATATTCTCACCGAGGTCGCCCTCGCCGCCCCGCGCACCGCCGAGGCTCTTGGCGATCTGCGCGCCTTTCCCCGGGGCATGGAGCGTTCGCGCGCCGGCGCGGAAATCCTCGCCGCGATCGAGCGCGGCCTCGAACGCGACCCCAAGACCCTGCCCAAATTTGAGCGCGAGCGGCGCGGCGGCAATGGCGGCGCCACCGTCGAGCTGCTGAAGGTTCTGCTGCGGCAGGTGGCGGAAAAGCAGGGCGTGGCGGCGAAAATGATCGCCACCACCGATGAGCTCGAAGCCCTCGCCGCCGATGACAAGGCCGATATTCCGGCGCTGAAGGGCTGGCGGCGCGAACTGTTCGGGGCCAAGGCGGTCCAGCTCAAGCATGGCCGTCTCGCCCTGACCGTGGAAAACAACCGCGTCGTCACGCTGGAATGGCACGACGCGCAGGATGGGGCCGAGGACGAGGCGGAAGCCAGCGCCTGAGCGGGCGCTATGAACGCCGCCCCTGCGTGACCGCAAGGGCCAGTCCGATCAGGACAACCGCCGCCCCTGCGAGCACGCCGGCGCCGAGCGTTTCGCCAAAGATCAGAGCGGTCAAGGCCATGCCAAACACCGGCACCAGCAGCGAAAAAGGCGCGACCTGCGCCGCCGGATAGCGGCTCAATAAATGGCTCCACAGCCCGAAGCCGACCATGGTCGCGCCATAGGCAAGGAAGGCCGCGCCGCCCCAGACCGCCAAAGTCGGACGCGCCAGCGCGGCCCAGATCGCCGCGCGATCCTCCAGCAGGAAGGACAGCGCCAGCAGCGGCAGCGGAGCAAAGGCGCTGGACCAGACGATGAAGGCGAGCATGTTCGTCCGCCCGGCGCGGATCGAGAACAGATTGCCCGCGCTCCAGAAGATCGCCGCCGCCAGGACCGCAAGAAAGGGCGTCAGCGGCGTCGAGCCGCCGCGCGCAAAGCCGATGATCGCGACGCCGGACAAAGCGACGAGCGCGCCCAGAACCTGACGCGGGCGGGTCTTCTGGCCGAGCAGGACATGGACGAGCGCCATGGTGAAGATGGCCTGGGTCTGGATCACCAGAGACGCCAGCCCGGCTGGCATGCCATTGCGGATGGCGAGAAAAAGCAGGCCGAACTGCCCGACCCCGATGCACAACCCATAGCCGGCGAGATCACCCAGCTTCACCTTGGGCCGGGGGATGAAGAGGATGGCCGGAAAGGCCGCGAGGAAAAAGCGCAAGGCGGTGAGAAACAGCGGCGGCGCCTCCGCCACTCCTGCCTTGATGGCGACGAAGCTCGTGCCCCATAGCGCGGCGATCAGTACGGCGAGGGCGATTTCGCGCGGCGGCAGGGCGCCGCCCCCGGCGCGGGGCGCCCGCGCGCTCATTCGAACACGATGGAGTGCGCGCGGCCGATCAGCTTGCCCAATTGCTTCAGCCTTGCGTTCAGGCGGTCATTGGCAAGATCGGCCAGATCGCGCGGCAGCGTCAGCACGACCTTGCCCTTCACGCAGCGCAGTTTCGTTCGCGGCAGAATGCCGGGCACCGAGGCCGATATGATATAGCCGACGCGCTGTACGGCGCCGAGGATGCGTGCGCGGTCCATCAGGCGCGGCGTGGCGAGGCTTCGGATCTGGGGATCGATGTCCTCGCCCGTGCTGAGATGGCGATAGGCCACGGCCATGCCGAGATAGGCGCGGCCGGGGTGATCGACGCCGACGATGGGCGAATTTGCGAGCAGATTCAGCGCGAGGTCGGAGCGATAATCCGGCGAGGTGCGCCAGCCGATGTCGCCATAAAGGCAGGCGGCGTGGCGCAGGCGTTTTTCCTCAGCCGTCTCGTCGATATGGCTGGACGCCATGAAGACGTCGCTCCATTGGATCAGGTCTTCGCCATGGCCCGGCGCGCGCGACCGCAGGATGTTATATTCGTGCGCGCCTTCGAGCAGCGGATCGCGCGCCCGCAGGTCGTCGCTGAGCTTTTCGTAGAGCAGGCCCTCGCGCAGGCCGCCGTTCGAGATTACCACCTTGCCCGGCCTGCCGCGCCGGATGATCTCCTCCAGCACCACCGCGCCATAGGCCAGCGCCGGCCGGCGTTGTTCGGAAATGGCGCCGACCGCGACGAGCGACTCCGTATCGACACGCTCCACCAGCGAGGCGAAATCGGCGGCGTCGCGCGCCGGAATGACATAGCCGTGCATCACGTCGAGCGGGTAATTGCGCTGCGCCATATGCAGCTTGCCCAGCGAACGCCAGGTGCCTCCGACGGCGTAAAAGGTGCGCCCGCGCAAATGATCCAGCGGCCCCGCCTGCGCCAATTGCTCCTTGGCGATGCGCATGGCGTTCTTGGGCGAGCGGCCCGACGCGTCCATCAGCGCCAGCGAACCGAGCTTGAGCGACACGCCCGCGCCAACCGCGCCATTCTTGACATCGATCAGCTCCAGCGACCCGCCGCCGAGATCGCCCACCACGCCGTCGGGCTGGTGGAAGGTCGAGATCACGCCAAGGCCAGACAGCTCCGCCTCGCGCTTGCCGGAGATCAGCTCGATCGGCCGTCCGATCGCCTCGCGCGCCGCGGCGAGAAATTGCAGGCCATTGCGGGCGTCGCGCGCCGCCGCCGTGGCGACCGGTCGAATATCCTCGATCTGCATGAATTCGCACAGCTTGCGGAAGCGGCGCAAGGCTTCGAGCGCCTTGTTCATCCCCTCTTCCGCCAGCTCGCCGGTGGTGGCGACGCCCTTGCCGAGCGCGCACATGGCCTTTTCATTGAACAGCGAAGTCGGCGCGCGCGTCAGGCCTTCATAGGCGACGAGGCGGACGGAATTGGAGCCGATGTCCACGATGGCCGTGGGACGCGCGCCCCGCAGCCTGCCTTGCGCCTTGTTCATGTCAGCTCCGGCCCGACCGCTTGAGAAGGCTCTTCGGACTGGATTCATTCAACGACTTGCCGCGTCCCGACAGCGAGGGATTGGTCATGAAATATTTATGCACGTTGAAGGGCTCCTCGTTCGGGCCGCATTCGATGCGCACGCTCGAACCATCGGGCAGGAAACGATAGGATTGCTGGTTGTCGATCAGATTGGCGACGAAAATCTGCTCCAGCACCTGTTCATGAGTTGTCGGATTGGTCACCGGCAACAGCGATTCGACCCGGCGGTCGAGATTGCGCTGCATGAGATCGGCCGAAGAAATATAGACCACCGCCTTGGGATGCGGCAGGCCGTGGCCATTGCCGAAGGCATAGATGCGCGCATGTTCCAGAAAGCGCCCGATCACCGATTTTACGCGGATATTGTCGGACAGGCCCGGGACGCCAGGGCGAAGGCAGCAAATTCCGCGAATGACGAGGTCGATCGACACCCCGGCCTGGCTCGCCTCGTAGAAGGCGTCGATGATTTCCGGATCGACCAGAGCGTTGCACTTGCCCCAGATCGCCGCGGGCCGCCCTGCCTTGGCGTGGGCGATCTCCTGCGCGACATGGTCGAGCAGCTTCTGCTTGAGCGAGATCGGCGAAACCGCCATGCGCTCCAGCCCCGCCGGCTCGGCATAGCCGGTAATGAAATTGAAGATGCGCGATACGTCGCGCCCGACAGCCGGATCGGCGGTGAATAGCGAGATATCGGTGTAAACCTTGGCCGTGATCGGGTGGTAATTGCCGGTGCCGACATGGCAATAGGTCACCAGCGAGCCGCCTTCGCGGCGCACGACCATCGACAATTTGGCGTGCGTCTTCAGCTCGATGAAGCCGAACACCACCTGCGCGCCAGCCCGCTCCAGATCGCGCGCCCAGCGGATATTGGCCTCTTCGTCGAAACGCGCCTTCAGCTCGACCAGCGCCGTGACCGACTTGCCCGCCTCGGCGGCCTCGATCAGGGCGCGGACGATCGGGCTGTCCGACG
The DNA here is from genome assembly GCF_019449565.1 of Rhodoblastus sp. Taxonomy (GTDB): domain Bacteria; phylum Pseudomonadota; class Alphaproteobacteria; order Rhizobiales; family Beijerinckiaceae; genus Rhodoblastus. The sequence continues at coordinate 82,357 of NZ_JAGRPM010000083.1, forward strand.
AGGTGCGATAGAGCGTCTGCTTGATCGCCAGCACATTGGGATCGCGTGCCGCCTGCATCAGGAACTGCACGACCACGTCGAAACTTTCATAGGGATGCTGGACGACGAGGTCCTTCTGCTTGATGGCGAGGAAGCAATCGCCGCCATTATCGCGCACGCGCTCGGGGAAACGGGCGGTGTAGGACGTGAACTTGAGATCGGCGCGCGGCAGGCCGACGACTTCGGACAGGTCCTTCATGGCCAGCATGCCATCCAGCGCGATGATCTCCTCTTCCGACTGAACGTCCAGCTCCTCGGCGACGAAGGCGCGCAGATCCGCCGGCATGTGGGTATCGGTCTCAAGCCGGATCACCGAGCCGCGACGGCGGCGTTTCAGCGCCGTCTCGAACAGGCGCACGAGGTCTTCCGCCTCCTCCTCGACTTCGAGATCGCTGTCGCGGATCACCCGGAACGAGCCCTGCGCCTTGACGCTGTAGCCGGGGAATAATTTCTGGATATGGGTGAAAATGACGGAATCGAGCAGCACCAGCCGCGCGCCGCCAGCGGGGGCTTCCGGCAGGCGGATGAAACGGTCGATCTTGCTCGGCATGCGCACCAGCGCCTTCATGCGGGCGCCGGTGACCGTGTGAAGGAGGTCCAGCCCGAGCGTCAGGCCGAGATTGGGAATGAAGGGGAATGGATGGGCCGGGTCGACGGCAAGCGGCGTCAGGACCGGGAAGATGTGCAGGAAGAAATGGTCGTCCAGCCAGAGCTTTTCCGATTTGCTCAAGTCGGCGTGGTCGACAAAGACGATTTGCTCGGACTTCAACTCATCCTGCAATTGCCGCCACAGCCTTACCTGCTCCTCGGCGAGTTCCGAGACGCGCGCGTTGATGAGCGGCAATTGCTCGGCCGGCGTCAGGCCGTCCTCGGAAAGCGCTTCGACGCCGCTGCGTAGCTGCCCGCGAATGCCCGCTACGCGAACCATGAAGAATTCATCGAGATTATTGGCCGAGATCGAGACGAAGCGGACGCGCTCCAGCAGCGGATGAGCGGGATTGGCGGCTTCAAGCAAGACGCGGCGGTTGAACTCCAGCCACGACAATTCGCGATTGATGAAGCGCTTCGGCGAATGGCGCAAAGCTTCTCCGTTCAGGGGCGTCTCGCTCCCCGGCCGCAATTCCTGAACCTCAACCATCGCTTCCCTCGCCTCGGTCATGTTTCTTCGCCCGCCTATTTCGGCCAGTTCGTATGAAACTTATGTGACATATCCCAGCGGGGCCAGCACCGACCGTCAATGATCCTCGTCATTCTCTTTCGCTTCAACCGCTTCCTCGTCGTCCGACGCCGCCAGACCGGGCGAAGCGGCGAGCAATTCGGCGGCCAGCGCCCGCGTGACCGCCCGCCCCCGCGCCAGCCCCTCGCGGTCGAGCGCCGCGACGATCTGCTGCGCCGCTTCGAAGGAGCGCTCCAGCCGCAAGGCCAGATAATCTATCAGGCTCGCCTCGACCTTGATCTGCCGATCATGGAATAATTTGCCCAGAATGACGCGCAGGAACGGCTCGTCGGGCTGTTCGATCGCCACGGCGGGGGCCCGGCGCAGGCGCGACAGCAGGTCTTTCGTCGCCAGCCCCCAGCTGTCCGGGTTTTTTCGCGCGGTGACCAGCAGGAAAACGCCGCGCTCCATCGCCAGGTTGATCAGATGGAACAGCTCCTTCTCGCGCAGCGGCGCGCGGTCGGCGTCCTCGATCAGCAGGGCGGGCGCAGACGTCAGTTCGGGCAGGGCCTCGATCGCAAGATCGGAGGCCGCGATGACGCGCGCGCCGGCCCGCCGCACCCAGATCGCGCCGAGATGGCTCTTGCCCGCGCCCTCCGGGCCGGTCAGAAGCAGCAGCTTGTGCGGCCAATCGGGCCAGAGCCGCAGCAGCGCCAGCGCCTGTTCGTTCGAGGGCGCCGCGAGAAAATCCTCCTCCGCGTCGCTCGGCCAATGCGGAAGATCGAGCGGCAATTGCCCGATCATGCGACGTCTGGGCCCAGGTCGTGGAACAGGGCGCTCTGCTTGTAGCGCTTGATTGCGAAACGGATCAGCACGCCAATCGCCGCGGCCAGCGGCACCGCCAGGATCATGCCGGTAAAGCCCATCAGGCTGCCGAAGGCGAACAAGGCGAAGATGAGCCAGACCGGATGCAGGCCGACGGAGCCGCCGACCAGTTTGGGCGATAGCACATTGCCTTCGAGAAACTGGCCGCTCTCCACCACCAGAATGGCGAGGCCGAGCAGGCCGAGATTCGGCCAGCCCTGCACCAGCGCCACGATCACCGAAAAGACCAGCGCCGTGGTCGAGCCGACATAGGGGATGAAGCTGAGAAAGCCGGCCGACAGGCCGATGAAGAAGCCGAAGTTCAGGCCGATCAGCGTCAGCCCGACGCCATACCAGACGCCGAGGAACAGGCAGACGATCGACTGCCCGCGCAGAAAACCCGCCAAAGCGCGATCGATTTCGCCGGAAATCTCAAAAACAGTCGCCCGGTAGCGCGGCGGAATCAGGCTGCGGATGGTCGCGACCATCTCCGGCCAGGAGATCAGCAGGTAGAAGGTCACCACCGGCGTGACCACCGCCAGCGCGATGATTCCAACCAGAGCCGTGCCGCCGGACCAGATCGACTTCAGGAAATTCCCGATATATTGCGCGCCCTGCCCGATGAAATTGCCGAGCGATTTCTGCAGGCTGTCGGCGGTCGAAGGCGCGTCGAACCCGAGCTTCTTGAGCCAGTCGCCACCATAGGTCTGCAACAGGCCAGCCAGTTCGTCGGAGATCAGGGTCTGCAGCTTGTTGACGTAATCCGGCAAGGATTCGACGAAACCGACCAATTGCCGGCCCAGGATCGGGCCGAGCCCGAAAAACAGGAACACGAGCAGGACCAGAAAGACGAACAGGATGACCAGCGTCGCCGAAAGGCGGCTCAGGCCCATCCGCTGCATCCGCGTCACCACGGGGTCGAGCACATAGCCCAGAGCGAGGGAGGCGACGAAGGGCGCGAGGACGCCGGAGAAGAGAAAGCAGGCGAAGCCGAACAGAATCAGCATCAGGAGCCAGAAAGCGATCTGCAATTCCATGCGCATCGGCGGCATTCCCCGGGTTCAGACGCTCATATGCGTCACCCAGCGTCTGAAATAGGCCGCGAGCGAGGCCAAGGTCAATGCCGCGACGAGCCATTGCCCAGCCACCGCCCAGCCTCCCAGCGGCACAGAGAAGGCCAGAGCCGCGAGCACAGCGGCGACAAAGCCGAGCTGGCCGAATGTATTGGCCTTGGAAAGCCAGTGCGGCTTGATTTCCATCGGGCGTTCGAGCACCCAGCACAGGATGACCGCGCCAACGATCATCAGGTCGCGCGACACCACCAGCAAGGCGAGCCACAGCGGCAGGACGCCCACGATCGCCAGCGTGACGTAATCGCAGACCAACAGCGCCTTGTCGGCGATGGCGTCGAGATAGGCGCCGAGTTCCGAGCGCAGGTCAAAGCGCCGCGCGATCCAGCCGTCCAAGCCGTCGGAAATGCCGGCGATCAGGAAAATGGCCAGAGCCTCGGGCCAACGCCGCGACGCAATCATGTCCACGCTGACAGGAACCAGAATCAGTCGCCCGAGACTGATCATATTGGGCAGGAAGGCGAACCATTTTCTATGCATGAGGGAGATTCGCTGGAGCGCGGCCGGGCGAGGATTATAGGGCTCGGGCCGGAAAGGCCGCAAGACCGCCCTCCGTCCAAGGCCGCGCGTCTTGCCAGCGCCAGCGCGAGCGGCTAGAGCAACCTGCGGAACGGAAGGATCTTGCATGGCGCAGCCAGATGAAAAGACTGCGGGACTGACCTATGCGCAAGCCGGCGTGGACATCGACGCGGGCGCCCGCATGGTCGATCTCATCAAGCCGCTGGTGCGCGCAACCCGGCGCCGGGGCGCCGACGCTGAAATCGGCGGTTTCGGCGGCTTGTTCGATCTCAAGGCGGCCGGCTTTTCCGATCCGATCCTCGTAGCGGCCAATGACGGCGTCGGCACCAAGGTGAAAATCGCCGTGGAGAGCGGCATTCACGGCACGGTCGGCATCGATCTCGTCGCCATGTGCGTCAACGATCTCGTCGTGCAGGGCGCGGAGCCTTTGTTCTTCCTCGATTATTTCGCCACCGGCAAGCTGGACCCCGAGATCGGGGCCGAGATCGTCGGCGGCATCGCGGCCGGCTGCCTCGAAGCGGGCGCGGCGCTGATTGGCGGCGAGACCGCCGAAATGCCCGGCGTCTATGCCGAATCCGATTATGATCTCGCCGGCTTCGCCGTCGGCGCCGCCGAGCGCGGCGATCTCCTGCCTCGCAACAATATCGCCGCTGGCGACGTGCTGTTCGGACTGCGCTCCTCGGGCGTCCATTCCAACGGTTTTTCGCTGGTGCGCAAGATCGTGGCGCGCGCTGGCCTCAAATGGACGGATTCCGCTCCTTTCGCGCCCGGCAAGAGCCTTGCCGAGGCCCTGCTGGAGCCAACCCGCATCTATGTGAAACCGCTGCTCTCCGCGCTGCGCAAGACCGAGGCGATCAAGGCTTTCGCGCATATCACTGGCGGCGGCTATCCGGAAAATATTCCGCGCGTGCTGCCCAAGGGCCTCGGCGCGCATGTCCATCTTGACGCGATTCCCGTGCTGCCGGTGTTCAAATGGCTTGCGTCCGCTGGCGGCGTCGCCGAGCGCGAAATGCTACGCGCGTTCAATTGCGGGATCGGCATGGTCGTGGTCGCCGATTTTTCGCGCGCGGCCGAGGCCGAGGAAGCCCTGCGCGAGTCCGGCGAAGACCCGGTACGGCTGGGTCAGGTGGTCACGCAATCCGGCGAACGCGTGACCTTTGACGGAAAGCTGGCCCTGTGACGGCAAAACGCAAGCGCGTCGCCATTCTCATTTCCGGGCGCGGCTCCAACATGCGATCGCTGGTCGATGCCGCCCGTGCGCGGGATTTCCCGGCGGAGATCGCCCTGGTCGTCTCCAATATCGCCGACGCGGCCGGGCTCGACTTCGCCCGCACCCAGGGTATCGCCACGGCCGTCGTCGACCACAAGATCTTCTCGGACCGCGAGATCTTCGAACGCGCGATGCAGGAGACCCTGCTCGCGCAAGAGATCGACCTGATCTGCCTTGCGGGCTTCATGCGCCTGCTGACGCCTTGGTTCGTCGGGCAATGGCGCAACCGGATGCTCAATATCCACCCGGCGCTGCTGCCTTCCTATCGCGGCCTCCATACCCATGAGCGCGCTCTGGCCGATGGCGTGAAGATCCACGGCGCCACGGTTCATTTCGTCGCGCCGGAAATGGACGCCGGCCCCATCGTCGTCCAGGCCGCCGTGCCGGTGCTGCAGGACGATACGCCCGAAGCCCTGGCCGCCCGCGTTCTGGCGCAGGAGCATCGCATCTATCCGCTGGCGTTGAAGCTCGTCGCGTGCGGCGCCGCGCGGGTCGAAGGCGTGCGCGTTCTGGTCGATGGCGCCGCGCCCGCGCCCGAAGCCTTGCTCTGGCCGGCGGTCTGACCGAAGCGCGATCGGCGATTTGACGTCGCGTCTCGTCCGGGCGACCCTGACCGGAGCAAGCGAGGCGAAATGATCACGCTCTATACATTCGGACCGTTCTTTGGCCTGCCCGACGGCAGTCCCTTCGTGATGAAGGGGATGCTGCTGCTGAAAATGGCCGGTCTCGACTTCACGGCCCGGCCCACCGCGCCCTTCAAGGCGCCGAAGGGCAAGCTGCCTTTCATCGAAGACGACGGCGTCATCATCGCGGATACGACCTTCATCCGCCGCCATATCGAACAAAAATACGGGTTCGACTATGATTCAGGCCTGACGCCCGAGCAAAAGGCGATTGGCTGGGCGCTGGAGAAATTGTTCGAAGACCATTTCTACTGGCTGGTCATGGCCGAACGCTGGATGGACGACGCCAATTTCGCCAAGGGTCCGGCGCGCTTCTTCGACACCCTCCCCGCGCCGATGCGGCCCCTGGTTCGCGTCATGATCCGTGGCAAGATCCGCCAGGCCTTGCGCGCCCAGGGCCTTTACCGCCATTCGCCGGAGGAGCGGCTGGACCTGGCGCGGCGCGACCTGCAGGCAGCCGCCATCCTGCTCGGCGACAAGCCCTTTCTCTTCGGCGACCGACCGCACGGCGCCGACGCCACGCTCGGCGCCTTCACGCTTGCCGCGCTCTGCCCGCATTTCGTCGGCGTGGCGCGCGACGAAATCGGAAACCTGCCTAATCTGGCCGCCTATGCCGCGCGGATCGAGGCCGCTTATTTCCAGCCCAACGCCTGAACGAAAACGAGCGCGACAAAAAAGGGCCGCCCCTGGGGCGGCCCTTTGCAGTTCTGGTGGAGTCTCGTAGTTTTTTTGATTTTTTTCGAGATCAGAGCGTAGAGACGCGAACGCGCGCGACGCCAGACTGGCGCATGCCCAGCACATTCGCCGCGCCCGACGAAACGTCGATGATGCGGCCGCGAATGAAGGGGCCGCGATCATTGATCGTGACCGTGGCCGAGCGGCCATTATTGAGATTTGTGACACGCACCTTGGTGCCGAAGGGCAGCGACCGATGCGCCGCCGTCAAGGCGCCGACATGGCCGCCGCTGGCGGTGCGGCCCTTGCCCGAATAGTAGGACGCCGCGCCGGACCAGGTTTGAGCCTGAATAGGCGAAGAAAGGAACGAAACACCGAGAAACGCGCACGCAACAGCTAACTTCTTCAATGCATCCACCTCCATATTGTTGACGATGAAGGAACATGCATTCACAAATCAGGCAGAAAAATGACCGTATTAATCATGCAATATTAGACGTATTAAATGCTATACGTTCTTCATATGATTTCTTTGCTGTTCTATACGATAACTATACATAAGTAATAATTATCATTTGTTCCAATCTAAACTGTTACAATACACGTTATTGTTGTAACTAATTGCTGACTTACATAGGGGTTCCTTAAGTAAAGACTCGTTTGTTTATTTTGCTGCGTTGCAGCAAAAGCCCTGCGCACAAACAAAAACGCCGGGCTTGCGGCCCGGCGTCACAGAATTGAAATCTTTCCGTCAAACTCAGCCGACGATTTCGTTGCCCGCAAACCATTGCGCGATTTCCTGCGCGGCGGTCTCCGGGGCGTCGGAGCCATGCACGGAATTCTCGCCCATGTTCAGCGCGAAATCCTTGCGGATCGTGCCGGCGTCGGCCTTTTCCGGATTGGTCGCGCCCATCACTTCGCGGTAGCGCTTGATGGCGTCGTCGCCTTCAAGAACCTGGACCACGACCGGCTCGGCCGACATCTGCTCGACCAGTTCGCCGAAGAAGGGGCGCTCCTTGTGGACGGCATAGAAGGTCTCGGCCTGGGCGCGGGTCATATGCACCCGCTTCTGCGCGACGATGCGCAGACCGGCCGCCTCGATCTTGGCGTTGATGGCGCCGGTGAGATTGCGGCGGGTCGCGTCGGGCTTGATGATGGAGAATGTGCGTTCGATCGCCATTGAGCGGGATTCCATAAAAAAGGGGGGCGCCGCGCTTATAGACGCAGCGCCCCCCAGAGAGCAAGCACGAGAGAGAGCGAGCAAACGCGAGAGAGAGCAAGCGCGAGAGCCAGGCCGCGCGCCGCAATGCTCTTACGGTTCCAATTCCTTACGGCTCAAGGATTTTCGTGCGGAACAGGGCGCCCGCCGCAAGGGCGCCGAGCACGGGCGCCACAAAGAACAGCCAGAGCTGGGACAGCGCCTTGCCGCCGACAAACAGCGCCGGGCCAAGCGAACGCGCGGGATTGACCGAAGTGCCGGTGACGCGGATGAGGTTGATATGAACGACCAGCAAGGCCACGCCGATGGCGACGCCCGCGACCGTGGTCGCGCCCTTTTCCGAGGTAGAGCCGAGGATCACGACCAGGAACAGGAAGGTTCCGACAAATTCTGCGATGAAGGCCGATGTGGTCGAATATTCCGACCAGCCATTCTGGCCGAGGCCGTCCTTGGCGAGATCCCAGCCGCCTTGATGACCCGACAGGATCAGATAAAGCACGCCCGCGCCAATGACGGCGCCGATGCATTGCGAAATAACATAGCCGATGAGGTCGGCAGTCGAGAGACGGCCCGCCGCCCAGGCGCCGACGGAAACCGCCGGATTGACGTGGCAGCCCGAGACAGGGCCAATGCCATATGCCATGGCCGTCACAGTGAAGCCGAACGCCATCGCGATCGCGACAACGCCAAGCGGGGCGAAGGGCGTTCCAGAGCCGAGCACCGCGCCCATGCCGGCGAACGTCACCGAGCCGCAGCCCAGAAAGACCAACGCCCCGGTCCCGATTGCTTCCGCAATATATTTATTCATGTGTCAGCTCCCCAAAAGCCTGAACGGCCGCGTAATCTTAACCATCGTGAAGTCCGAGCCTAGTGACTTTTCACATGGTCGCCACCGTGCAGCCCTTGGCTCCGGCCTGTTTTCCCCTGCTTAAATGGAATCTTGACGGCGGCCCGCCGCCAGACGGCGCTCGACGCCCCGCGCATAGGACGACATGGCGAGGCAGAAGACGAGATAGAACAGGCCCGCGAAGACATAGCCGGTGGCCGCTATGGTCGGCCCCGCCCATTTCGGATCGAGACGCGCGGCGTCCACCGTGTGCAGAAAGTCGAAAATGCCGACGATCGCCACCAGGGTCGTGTCCTTGAACAAAGCCACGAAATTATTGACGATGGCGGGAATCACGGCCGCCAGCGCCTGCGGCAGGACCACGAAGCGCAATGTCGCCACCCGGCCGAGCCCCAGCGCCTGCGCGGCCTCCGCTTGCCCGCTCGGAATGGAATTCAGCCCCGCCCGCGCCACCTCCGCCATATAGGCCGAAGCGAACAAGGCGATGCCGAACATCGGCCGCAACAGGCGGTCTGGCGACCAGTCCGGCGGCAGGAAGATCGGCAGCATGGCGTTGGCCATGAACAGCACGGCGATCAGCGGCACGCCGCGCACGAATTCGATCAGGCCCGCGCAGACCCAGCGCAGCGCGGGCAGGTCCGAGCGCCGGCCAAGCGCGAGCAGGACGCCGCCCGGCAGCGCGACGACAATGCCCGCCAGCGCCACCAGCAGCGACACCATCGCGCCGCCCCAGAGATTGGTCCCGACGCGCGGCAGGCCGAGCGACGGCGCGCCGCTGAGCAAGGCGAAGCCGACGAAGGGCAGCACGACGAAGAAGCCGAAGGCCGCAACGCCCTTGCGCGGCGCGCGCGGCCACAGCAGCCAGACGATCAGCCCCGCCGCCAGAACGAAGGCGAGATCGACCCGCCAGCGCTGGTCGGGCGGATAGGAGCCGTAAATGAAGAAGGGCGTCTTGGCGGCGATATAGGCCCAGCAGGCCCCCGCCCCCGGCGCGCGGCAAAGCGCGCCATCGGGCGCGCTCCAGACGGCGTCGGCGATCAGGAAACGCCACAAGGGCGGCGCGGCAAGGACAATCAGAGCGACAATCCCGACTGTGATGAGGCTCGATGTGGCGTCGCCGAACAGATTTTCGCGCGCGAGCTTGAGGAAGGGCGGCGCCATGTTTGGCGGCGGCCTTTTGGGCGCGGGCTGGGAGCGGATGAAGCTGTCGGTCATCCGCGCCCTCCCCAGCGCAGGCGTCGCTCATAGAGGCGCATCAGCGCGAGCGTGGCCAGCGACAGGCTCAGATAAAGCGCCATGTCGATGGCGATGACCTGCAAGGCGGCGCCAGTCTGGTTGAGGATGGTGCCGGAAACCTGCATCAGGTCGGCGAAGCCGACAAAGGCCGCCAGCGATGAGTTTTTCGTGAGCGCCAGATATTGGCTGATCAGCGGCGGCGTGATCACGCGCATCGCCTGCGGTCGGATCACCAGCCGCCGCGCCTGCGCCGCGCTCAGGCCAAGAGCCGCCGCCGCCTCGCTCTGCCCGCGCGGCACCGCCTGCACGCCCGCCCGCACGATTTCTGCAATATAGGAGCCGGTATAGAGCGCCAGCGCGAGGATCAGGGCGCAGGCTTCCGGCGGCAGGCGCAACCCGCCCTCGACATTGAAGCGGTTCACGGACGGGTCGAAAAAGGGCCAGTCGATCGCGGGCCAGCCCTGCGCGAAGGACAGCGCCGGCATCGTCAACCCGCGATTGCTGAGGAAAAAGCCCGCGAATTGATGCGCGTGCTCCGGCGCCGGCAGCGGCGAGAGAATGGCGACATACCAGAACAGGATTTGTAGCAGCAGCGGCAGGTTGCGGATGGTCTCGACGTAAAGGCCCGCCAGCCGCGCCAACGCCCAATTGCGCGACAGCCGCGCGAAGCCCGCCGCGAAGCCGATGAAGGTCGCCAGCGCCCCCGCGAGCGCCGAGACCATCAAGGTGTTGAGCAAGCCGACCAGCAGCGCGCGGCCATAGGACGACAGCGGCGTAAAGGGAATGACGCTCTGGTTGAGACTGAAGCCCGCGACCTGATTGAGGAAGGCGAAGGAGGTCGGAATGCCGCGCGCGAGCAGATTGGCGCGCGCATTGGCGATGGCGAGGGCAAATAGCCCGCCGACCGCCAGCAGCAATGCGGCCTGGATCGCCCATCGGCGCAGCGCGCTCGCCTTCATGGCCGCCCTCACCGCACGGGCGGGGCGTATTGCAGCCCGCCCTCCCGCCAAAGCGCGTTGCGGCCGCGCGGAATCTTCAGGGGTGAGCCCGCACCAAGATTGCGCTCGAAGATTTCGCCATAATTGCCCACGGCTTTCACGATCCGCGCCGCCCAGTCCGGCGTCAGGCCGAGGCCCGCGCCATAATCGCCCTCAACGCCAAGCAGGCGGCGGATTTCGGGATTGTCGGACTGGCGCATCGCGGCGAGATTTTGCGAATTCGCGCCAAGCTCCTCGGCGTCGAGCAGAGCGAAATGCGTCCATTTCACCAGATTGAACCAGCGGTCGTCGCCCTGCCGCACCACGGGGCCGAACGGCTCTTTCGAAATCGTGTCGGCCAGCACGATATGATCGTCGGGCTGGGTCAGCTTCAGGCGCTGCGGATAGAGCGCGGAGCCGTCGGTGGTGTAGGCGTCGCAGCGGCCCGAATCATAGGCCTTGATCGCCTCGTCGGAGGTTGAAAACACCACCGTCTCGGCCTTCAGGCCATGGGCGCGGAAATAATCGGCGAGATTGAGCTCCGTGGTCGTGCCCTGCTGGGCGCAGATCGAGGCGCCATTGAGCTTCAGCGCCGAATCGAGGCCGAGGCTCTTGCGGACCAGAAAGCCCTGGCCATCGAAATAATTGATCCCGGCGAACAGCAGCCCCTGCCCCGCCTCGCGCGACTGCGTCCAGGTGGTGTTGCGCGAGAGCATGTCCACCTCGCCCGATTGCAGGGCGGTGAAGCGGTCCTTGCCGGAAAGCGGGATGAATTTGACCTTGTCGGGGTCGTCGAAGATCGTCGCTGCGACCGCGCGGCAATAATCGATATCGAAGCCGCGCCAGGTCCCGCGGTCGTCCGGCAGACCGAAGCCCGCGAGGCCTGTATTGACGCCGCAGGCAAGAAAGCCGCGCCGGCGCACGTCATCAAGCGTGTCGCCGCGCGCGGCGGCGCCGAAGAGGACGAGGCCAAAGGCGAAGCCAAGCGCGAGCGGCCGAGGCAAGCCGCCGAAACAGTTTCTTTTCACCCGGGCGCCCTTCGCGTCGAAAAGCCGACGCGAAGTATCTTTTTGTTTGGCGGGCCGGGTCAAGCGGCAAGCGCCGCAATTTCAGCCCGCCACGCTTTCGCCCTTGACGGCGGCCTGCGGCGCCCGCCAAAAAACATGAAAGGAAAGGCCGCCGGAATGACCAAATCGACCCCGCAATCGCGCAAGGACATGCGCGCGCGCACCAAACTCGTACATGCGGGGCGCGATCCGTCCGAACAATTCGGCTTCGTTAACACCCCGATCTATCGCGGCTCGACCGTGTTGCAGCCGACGATGGCCGATCTCGAAGCGCGGCACACCAAGCGCTTCACCTACGCCACCCATGGCACGCCGACGACGGAAGCGCTGGAAAAGGCGTGGTCGGAAATCTCCGGCGCGGCCGGAACGGTGCTGACGCCCTCCGGCCTCGCCGCCGTGACCGTGGCTCTGCTCGCGGCGCTGAAGGCGGGCGACCACCTGCTCGTCACCGATTCCGCCTATCTGCCGACGCGCACCTTCTGCGACGGTTTCTTGCGCCGCATGGGCGTGGAGACGACCTATTACGATCCCCTGATTGGCGCCGGGATCGAGGCCTTGATGCGGCCCAACACCACGGCGGTTCTGGTCGAGGCGCCCGGCTCGCAAAGCTTCGAAATGCAGGACATTCCGGCCATAGCCGAGGTCGCCCATGCGCGCGGCGCCTGCGTGGTGATGGATAATACCTGGGCGACGCCCTTGTTCTTCCCGCCGCATGAGCGCGGGGTCGATCTCGCGGTCGAGGCCGGCACCAAATATCTCTCCGGCCATTCCGATCTGCTGCTCGGCCTCGTCTCGGCCAATGAGCAATGGCTCAAGCCCCTGCGCCAGACCTTCAATTATTTCGCCATGTGCGCCGGGCCGGAGGATGTGTTTCTGGGCCTGCGCGGATTGCGCAGCATGGACCTGCGCCTGCGCGAGGCGGAGCGGCAGGGCCTTGCGCTCGCCCGCTGGCTCAGCGAGCGCCCCGAGGTGTCGCGCGTGCTGCATCCGGCGCTGGAGCATGACCCCGGCCACAAAATCTGGAAACGGGACTTTTCCGGCTCGTCCGGCCTGTTCTCTGTGATCCTGAAGCCAGCCTCAAAGGCTGCCATGGCAGCCTTGCTCGACGGGCTGGAATTATTCGGCCTCGGCTATAGCTGGGGCGGCTATGAGAGCCTGGTCATTCCCTTCGATTGCCGGACCTATCGCACCGCGACGGTCTGGAACCCGGAAGGCCCCGCCCTGCGCTTTTCAGTCGGACTCGAAGACATCGAGGACCTCAAGGAGGATCTCGACAAGGGTTTTGCGCGGCTGCGCGCTCAGGCCTGACGGTCCAGCAGAGCTTTCGCGATCAAGCCCTTGCCGCGCGGTTCGGGCAGCAGGGCGTCGGGCTTGAGCGTAAAGGCGATTCTGCGTCGCGCGAAAATCCGCGCCACGATGAGCGCCGAGGCGAGGCCAAGAAACAGGCCGCCGGCGACGTCGCTGGGATAATGCGCGCCGACGATGATCCGCGAGGCCGCGACGGGAATCGCCAGCAGCAAGGACGCGAGGCCAAGGCGCGGCGACAATAGGCTCAGCGCGCCGAAAACCGCGAACACGGTCGTAGTGTGCCCCGAGGGAAAGCTCGCCAGCACGGACTCGAGCGAGAACATGTCGAAATGGAACGACCCGTCGAAGTCGATCAGCTTCGGCCGCGCCCGGCCGACGATATGTTTAACCACCTGCGAGGCGAGGCCGGAAAAGGCCAGCACGGTGAAAATATAGAAGGCGCGCGACGCGACAAGCCCCCATGCCGCGCGCAGACGCGCGCCGGCCGCCTGGGCACGACGGAAAAGCGCAAATAGAATCATTGTGATAGACAAAGCGAACAGCCAGCCCGACTTGCCGGCCTGCGTGACGCCATCGAAAAAGACCACGAGGTCCAGATCTAGCTTCGTCGCCGCGCGGGCGGCGCAAACGTCGAAATAAGCGCCGACGAAAAGCAGCATGGACAGAGCGAGCGTCGCCAGCGCAACCCAGAGCGGCCAAAGCATTGCGACGGGCGCAAGCGGGCGGCGCCGCCAATGCGCGGCGAGGTCGCGCGCGGCGCGGATTCCCTCGTCCCGCAAGGCTGCGGCGAGGCGGGCAAAATTCCAATTCAAGGCGGCTCCCCGCAAAAATGACGCCCCGTGCGCCCGGCGCCTTTTAGCACGGCGGGGCGTCGGGTAAAGGGTTGGCGTCATGCGGAGCGACCCGCGACCTCTTGCATCGAGGGTGGCCGACTCTTAAAAGCTAGGCCGCACAGGACGATCGCGCGATCAGGCTTAGGGCGGTCGCAACGCCCATGCGAATGATCACTTCTCCGTCCCCGTCGATGATCTGCAAGACTTCGCCGGGCTTCCCAAAATGATCGGCGATTTCGGCCAGCTTGTGCCAAACGGCCGAAAAGGCAGTTAATTCCAATTTGTCTTGACGGCGTGTTTCACCCGTCCGGCTGATCAGCCGCCAGCTGAATTCGAGCATCGCGTTTATCGCTTCTTGTTATGTCTGGGGTCGCGCGCAAAACTCTTTCGAGTCCTCCCTGCGCACGGATGGACAAAATAGTCGCTCGCCACAAAATTGCATTGCGCTGAGTCAATCTCAGGCGCGATCCGCCCCCGCATGGTGAAACCCGCTCCCACAGCCAAGTTTATGCTTGTTGATCGCGTTCATCGCCGGTTCAGCCGTGAAGCCACAGTTTTGGGAAGCGAACGATCTGATGACCCGGATCGCCGCATGACGGTTCGAATGGCGGTACAGCTGAACGGAGGCGGCCTTGAAATTCATTCGCGCATTTAGGGAAACTTGGGCGCCGGTTCTGTTTTTCGCGGCGTTTCTGGGATTTATCGGACTC
>NZ_JAGRPM010000084.1 GCF_019449565.1 Rhodoblastus sp.
AGCGGCGACGATCTGGACCTGTCAGCAAAATGGAATGAGCCATGAGCAACTCTTAAGCGCGCTCGTATGAGCGCTCGTAAGAGCGATCTCTCCGCCAAATCCGATCTCAACGGAAGGCGGCCGCCACCGAAGGGATACTGATTCACTGCCTCGAACGACACGGTTTAGGGATTCGCCATGCGGCCGAAAGAGCGCAGGGACAGCGGGCAAAAAGACCTTTTTCGGGCGCGGCTCGACCAGATCGTCGATATGGCGCATCCGCTCTGCAAACTCGCTGCTACGATCGATTGGGGCTTTCTCGAACAACGGCTGGGCGCGGTTTATTCGGATGCGCCAGGCCATCCGCCGCTGCCCACGAGGCTGATGGCGGGCGTCGCCATCCTCAAACACATGCACGACCTCTCCGACGAGGCGCTCTGCGCGCGCTGGCTGGAAAACCCATATTTCCAGCTGTTCTGCGGCGAAGAGTTCTTCCAGCACAAGCTCGTGTTCGACCGCTCGTCGATGACGCGCTGGCGCCAGAGGATGGGCGAGGAACGGCTCGTGGCCTTGATCCAGGAAAGCCTGTCGGTGGCGACGAAAACCGGGGCGGCGAAGCCGGCGGACTTCTCGAAGGTGATCGTCGACACCACCGTGCAGCCGAAAGCGGTCGCCCATCCCACCGACGCCAAACTGATGCACCGCGCGCGCGAAAAGCTGGTGGCGCTCGCCAAAAAGCAGGGCGTCGCGCTGCGCCAGTCCTATCAGCGCGTCGGCAAATACGCCCTGATCGCCTATCAGCGCTATGCCCACGCGAAGCAGTTCAAGCGCGCGCGACGGGAGCTGCGCCGGCTCCGCACGATGCTGGGCCGCGTCATGCGCGACGTCGCCCGCAAGATCAGGGGCAAGGCGGCCTTGCGCGACATTTTCCTCAAGCCTTTGTGGCTGGCCGAACGGGTGCGCGACCAGCGCCAGAACCAGCGTGGCAGAAAAGTCTATTCCCTGCACGCGCCCGAGGTCGAATGCATCGGCAAGGGCAAGGCGCATCGTCCCTACGAATTTGGCGTCAAAGTCTCCGTCGCCACCACGCTCGATCGCTCGAAAGGCGGGCAATTCGTCGCCCATGTCGCGGCGCTGCCGGGCAATCCCTATGACGGCCACACGCTGGAAAAGGTCATTCCCGACATGGAGCGCCAGATCGGTGCGAGCCTCAAGCGCATCGTCGCCGACCGCGGCTATCGCGGCCACAACGCGCCGCAGGAGCACAAGTTCAGGGTCTTCATATCCGGCCAGAAGCGACGCGTCACCGAGCAGATCAAGCGCGAGCTGAGGCGGAGGTCGGCGGTCGAACCAGTCATCGGCCACCTGAAAGCCGAGCACCGAATGGGCCGGAATCACCTTGCCCACGCCCAAGGCGACGCGATCAACGCTGTCCTCGCCGCCGCCGGCTACAACTTCCGCCGGCTGCTCGCCTGGCTGGCTCTATTGTTGGCTGCAATCTGGACCGCTATCGCGCCGGAAATCCACGAACCCGATCAGATCGCCACGGCGTGAACCGCGTTCTTCACGGGCGACCATTTTAGCGCGGCAACAGTTGGGAGGCTGGCACGTGAGGGAGTTCATCGTCTTCTATGCATGGCAGAGCGATACGGCGCAGCGACACAATCGCTTTCTGATTCGTATCGCATTGGAGGAGGCCGCCAGGCGGATTTCTCGCGATGTGACGATTCGCACGAAGGTTCGGATAGATTCCGACACAGAAGGTGTTCTCGGTCAGCCACCCATCACCGATACAATCCTCAGGAAGATCGAAACCTGTGATGTTTTCGCGCCGGACTTTACCTTCGTGGCGACGACCGAAGGTGGCAAACTCGTTCCGAATCCTAACGTGATGCTCGAATATGGCTATGCGCTACGCGCTAGGGGGTATCCCGTCATGATGCCCGTGATGAACACCGCACACGGCCCGCCGGAGAAACTACCCTTTGACATGGGTCATCTCCGCCATCCTATGCAATATCGTTTGGAGCCTACGGCAAAGAAGACCGAGCGTCGGGCCATATGGAAAGACCTAGCTGATAAATTCGAAAACGTGCTGCGGCTCATGATAGCCGCGACGCCAGCAAAGCCAAAGGATGACAAGCCATTCGCGCAAGCCAAGGCCGTCGCCCCTCCGGCTTTTTTCTTTAAACCAAACGAGGTTCTTGCAGAGTTTGGCATCAATGAAAGCGAGCGGCAGCATTATCGGTTCGATTCAAACAAGGCCATTTTCCTTCGGCTGTTTCCTGCTTACGCGGAGCAGCCCGCGATCGGGCGAGCGAAAGTAAAGGCAATATTCACCGCTCGAAAGCCTTGCGCGATGTCCCTGACCGTCGGCGGGCTAGCCGCCGAAAACGGCTATGGTTCGATCATCCTTGATCCTCAGGGAAACTCGTCGATTGTAGGAATGACTCAGGGGTTCCCTACAGGTGAATTGTGGGGGCTGAACTCGCAACCATTTCGTACGGCGGCACACACTTTTTCTAAAGTTGAACCACAAAATTTCGATTATCTCGGCATGATCAGCCTTGAAAAACTATTTGTTCGAACCTTGGAAAACTACATCAGGGTTGCCGTTGAAGAGTATCAACTCCGCACTCCTTTCGTCGTTGAAGCAGGCGCAATGGGGCTGATGGGAGTCCTCGCGGGCGTACCGAGTGTCGAATTTCCGAGCGGAGAATTTGTCGGGCCATTCAGATCGCCATCTTTCGAAAAACGCTATGTTTTGGAGGACGTGCATCCGCACCAGATTCTTGATGTTTTGCGTCAATTCTTCGATGAGTTTTACGATTTAGCGGCCTGCTCGCGTAGCATGGTCTTGACGGATGCTCTTGTGGCAGCGAACGGATTGCCGCCACGAACGTCTTTCTAACTTATCCCACTTGGGACGGTGGGTTAAGCGCATCCTTGTCGTTGCCTCCGACGCTCTGGGCCTTCCGCTTCCCGCCTTTCTCCGACTTAGACGAGATGCGATTCTGTTAACATCGATTATGCGGCGACCTAGCGAACGGAAGTTTTAAGCCGTCCGCTGATGCGCCGGACGAGCACTTCCAAAGGCGGCTCCGGGTCTGGGTCACCGGTCGCACCACAGGAATGACCGCTTCCGCTCCGTGACGAGCCGATGGCGGCAACTATCGACCGTCTCGAATGAGCCGGATGCCGTCATCATTGTCTCAGGTCGGGCCAATCGGGAGCATCCGGCGGAAAGCAGTCAATGCTTGAACGGGCAGTTTTATCCCGATGCGGATTTCGGGATTGGAATCACTCCAATCTGCCGTGAGCGGAAAACGGGATAAACCTTAGCGTTCGCTTGGTTGAAAGGAATTTATGTGCCAACCATTGACAGAGCTAATATGTTTGCTGCACGGATTGAGTGACCTGCCTACCAACGCCACCAATGAACCTCGGAGGCATTGATCTCGTTTTATTGGGTTTGTTAAACTTTTGGACTCTGCTAGTTGACAACTTGGCTATGAATGCCAATGCGTTGCCAACGCAACGAACCGAACTGTGCCATGCCCTTTGATCCCGTAGATATTATCTTCGCTGCACTTGGAATGTCGGATGAACATTCGAATGCCGACTTTGACCAGATGCTTATGTCTATTTTTTCGGCTCGGGCGCTCGCAGCCCAGCGCGCGGACGAAGACGCTTCATTAGTAAATGACGAAGAAAACCATGGGTACTTAAGACGCTATATAGATGGATATGAAATTTATGTTCCATTTAATCTTGCTTCCGTGTTCCCTGGGCGCGAAAAACTAAGCTCTATTTTGCGAGCTGCAAATGGAATAAAATTATCTGAAAATAACCCAATTTGCATAAGCGGAAGCACCACGTTTTTGGGGAAGAATGTTCCAATTTCTGATCTCGATTTTTGTGAATATTTTATGACTGACGAGTCTGAATTTTCTAGTTGTATATATCGTAAGCGATCTTCAGTTGAAGACATCATAGCTGTGTTGCTTAAAATCGATTCATTAAGTTATATATTTCGAGATAACGATCTTAATATTCCAGCTATTGATGATGATACACTTAAATCAAAATGGATTAAACTTGATTGCTGGTTTACCGATCAAGCGCTTGGCTCGCTCGCAGCGACATCAGTAATAATTCCAACAGATAGACGCTACGGTGGCGACGCGGCAAAAAATACATTTGTACATCAGGAAGCGATGATATCAAACACAGGAATTCCTAGACCGTTATTTAAACGAAGTGAAATAGGTTTATATTTACTATTTCTTTATAAAGAGTCGGCTAAATACTATCATAAAGCGTCAATTGATATGAATTTGCGCTATGCAATAAAAAGTCTAAAGCGCTCAATTTCGTTTTTGTTGCTAGTGGGGGCTGAAGAAGAGAGCGAATTTGCTAATGCTTTGGAAGAAACATTTAATTTCTTGCTGAATCCCAGCGTTGTCTGCGCCGTTCTGCGGCAGAGACTCGACGATCTGGACGCTTTATGCGAAGCTCTTCCAATGGACCGACAAAATTCGGCAAGGCTTGAAATCGACCAAGTTAAGAGCCAATTGCAATATACGACGAAGGCTTATGAGGATGAACCCCTTTTGAATAGGGCTATCGGAGAAGCGGAAACGCTCATGAAGGCCATTAAGGGACTTTTTGATTCTGCTGGGATCGATAACATAGATGAATAAAGAGAAATTGATTACTGAGATACTAGACAATGTGCCGCCGACTCGTGGTTTAGTTGAGCGGGCAAGAATTAATTTGTCCGAACTTTCGATAAAGCGACTACAAGAGTTGAAAGCTCAAATTGACGCAGCGACAGTTATTTCCGAACGTATCAGGCGCGATCCGCGCGTCAATATTGCAGCTTCACGGAGCGTTCGTCTGGAAGCGGCAAAAAAACTGCAAGCAGTGAGGGATAAGTGCTCTGCATTAAGCTCTCATGATATTGCTGAAGTAGATTATGATACTGTGTACGCTCGCTCAGTTTCCGACCCTGAGGGGTTTTGGGCCGAGCACGGCAAGCGCATCGATTGGATCAAACCTTTCACCAAGGTGAAGCATACGTCCTACGATCCGCACAACGTGCAGATCAAATGGTTCGAAGACGGCACGACCAATGTCTCGATGAACTGCGTCGACCGCCATCTGGCCACGCGCGGCGACCAGGTCGCGATCATCTGGGAAGGCGACAATCCCGAAGAATCCAAGAAGATCACCTACAAGCAGATGCACGAGGAAGTCAGCCGCTTCGCCAATGTGCTGAAGGCCAAGGGCGTCAAGAAGGGCGACACGGTTTCGATCTATCTGCCGATGATCCCCGAGGCGGCTTATGCGATGCTGGCCTGCGCCCGCGTCGGCGCCGTCCACTCGATCATTTTCGGCGGCTTCTCGCCGGATTCGCTGGCCGGCCGCATCGAGGGCTGCAAGTCCAAGGTCGTCATCACGGCCGATGAAGGCCTTCGCGGCGGCCGCAAGGTTCCGCTCAAGGCCAATTCCGACGTCGCCATCGACAAGACCGGCGACATCGTCGAGACCCAGATCGTCGTGAAGCGCACCGGCGGCAAGATCGACTGGAAAGAGGGTCGCGACTGCTGGTGGCACGAGGAGACCGCGAAGGCCTCGCCCGACTGCCCGCCCACCGAAGTGAACGCCGAAGACCCGCTGTTCATCCTTTACACGTCCGGCTCGACCGGCGCGCCCAAGGGCGTCGTGCATTGCACCGGCGGCTATCTCGTCTATGCGGCGATGACGCACCAGTACATCTTCGACTATCACGACGGTGACATCTACTGGTGCACCGCCGACGTGGGTTGGGTGACCGGCCACAGCTACATCGTCTATGGCCCGCTCGCCAATGGCGCGACGACCCTGATGTTCGAAGGCATTCCGAACTATCCGACCATTTCCCGCTTCTGGGACGTGGTGGACAAGCACGGCGTCAACATCTTCTACACCGCCCCGACCGCCATCCGTTCGCTGATGGGCGCGGGCGAGGAGCCCGTGAAGAAGACGTCGCGGAAAACCCTTCGCCTGCTCGGCTCGGTCGGCGAACCGATCAATCCCGAAGCCTGGGAATGGTATCACCGCGTCGTCGGCGACGAGCGTTGTCCGATCGTCGACACTTGGTGGCAGACGGAAACCGGCGGCATTCTCATATCGTCCCTCCCCAATGTGGTGAGCGATAAGCAGTTACCTGGTCGTCCCTTCTTCGGCGTGCAGCCGCTGGTCGTGGACGCCGCCGGCAATGTCATCGAGGGTCCCTGCGAGGGCAATCTCGTCATCGCCGATTCCTGGCCCGGGCAGATGCGCACGGTCTATGGCGATCACGAGCGCTTCCAGCAGACCTATTTCTCGACCTATCCGGGCAAGTATTTCACCGGCGACGGCTGCCGCCGCGACGAGGACGGCTATTACTGGATCACCGGCCGCGTCGACGACGTCATCAACGTCTCCGGCCATCGCATGGGCACGGCGGAAGTCGAAAGCGCGCTCGTCGCCCATCCGGCCGTGTCTGAGGCCGCTGTCGTCGGCTATTCGCACGACCTCAAGGGCCAGGGCATCTACGCCTATGTCGCTGTGATGGAAGGCATCGAGCCGACCGAAGCCTTGCGCAAGGACCTGGTCGCCTGGGTTCGCAAGGAAATCGGCCCGATAGCGTCGCCCGACGTGATCCAGTTCGCCCCCGGCCTGCCGAAGACCCGTTCGGGCAAGATCATGCGCCGCATCCTGCGCAAGATCGCCGAGAACGATTTCGGCTCGTTGGGTGACACTTCCGCCCTCGCCGACCCAGCCGTCGTCGACGATTTGATCGAGAAACACCGCAACAATTGATTTTCCAAGCAACAGAGAAGGTGTTGTCCTCCGGCGGCCGGATATCGCCAAAAGCTGCTCAAAATCGCGACGATGAAGCGCCGCTGGCAGCGGATGCGAACCTCTACCAAACTAATTCCGTGGAGATGCAAGCCGCGACCGCCTGCCGGTAGCTGCCGCTCAGGTCACCCAGGCGTTGCCAGGTTCTGCCTTCGTCCAGTTCGTCCGCGAGCCATGCGAAATCCGTCACGTACAGGATCGCACGCAGGAGGATCCCCTCGCCAGAACTGCAAACTCTATCGTAATTTCGCGCGCGTTTGACAAAATTGCCCTCGTCGCAACCGTTGAATGCAACGATCATGATCCGGAGCAACTCCCAACTTTCCGCCTGTTCCAAATAATTTGCGAGCTGCAGGCCCGTAAATACTTCGCGGGCCGGCCGCGAGTTTTTGAACGAATGAAAACTCATATGCTTTTTCCTTTTCTCGTTGCAGTCGGTGCCTGCGTGTCAGCGAGAGGAACGCGCACAAAAAACAAAGCGCCCGCATCCGCTGGATGCAGGCGCTCACTAAGGAACCCTGGTTTGGCCGCGACGTAACCCGTCCCGTAAGGGCGAGGGCAAAAAAATTGTCCGGTCGGCACCGTGTCGGCATCTCGGCCGACATCTTTGAATTAAGGTCAGGTTGGATGAATTGCAAGACCCCGCGTCAGGTTCGAACTTCCGCATCATGTGCCCGAGCAGCCGTAACGAAAATCGCAGGACCGTCGCAAGTTGACCCAAGGCGGAAATTCCAGTTCAGAGAGACTGTTGTCGCCTGCGGGCGGAATCCGGTCGTAGGTCGGATGTCTGGTCAAGGATCGCGAGCGGTCATACCGGCAACGGCAGGATTGCGCCAAAGTGGGAAGCCGCCAACAAGAAACATGGCGCTTGGAATCGGCCGTTATAGCGGTTCGAGGCATCCACGGAGATCGCTGGCGGCGCCCGAACCAGCACCCGCAAATTTGTGAGGTGGACGGCCGTCACGATGTCGTCTGCGCCGACGGATGCGTGCCTGCACGCTGGGGAATGATGACGATCAAGGAGAGAATGGCGACGACGAGCACGGCGGAAGCATAATAGCGGTTCAAGGCCAGCCCCCCCAACGCGTGCGGCTTGTCGAGAAGATCGCCGACCGTAGCGCCGAGAGGCCGGGTCAGGATGAAGGCGACCCAGAAGAGGGCGACCCGCGAGATGCTGGTGAAATAATAGAGCGCGGCTGTCACGAGAATCGCGCCGCCGAAAACCACCGCGCCGCCGCCGAAGCCGAGGCCGTTCGTATCGGCC
The DNA here is from genome assembly GCF_019449565.1 of Rhodoblastus sp. GTDB lineage: Bacteria > Pseudomonadota > Alphaproteobacteria > Rhizobiales > Beijerinckiaceae > Rhodoblastus. The sequence continues at coordinate 8,132 of NZ_JAGRPM010000084.1, forward strand.
ATCCAGTCGCCGAGCGCCGTGCCGAGCGTTTGGGAAAATAGGATGGTCGTCCAGTAGAAGGCCTCGACCCGCGGTGTCGTCACCGTTTCAACCGAGACGCTGCCTTCCGACCAGCGCCAGATTGCGAGCGAAACGATGAGCAGCGCGAGCAGCAGCGACGAACCGCCTGCATAGCCGATTCCGAGCGACCGATCGGCGAAATCCGCCATGGTCGTGCCGACTGTGGTGGTGGCGACAATGGTGAGCCAATAAAGATAGGGATTGAAACGGTTTTCCCGAACCTGCGCGGCCACGGCCACAACGAAAATGCCGAAAAAGATCACCGTTCCTATGGCATAGCCTAGGTTCATCGACATCGTGACCGCGTCGCCGCCCGTCTCACCGAGCGTCGTCGCAAGCACCTTGACGATCCAGAAGCCGAGCGTGACCTCGGGAACTTTGCTTAGAACTGCGTGCCGTGCGTCGTTCATAATGTTCCTCACAGTTTCGAAGACCGGCCTCCGCGGGAAACGGAGGCAGGGGGGCATGTCGGCTCGAACTCAGTCCGGATGAGGACCTTCGGGAGCGTTTTCGAGGACCTTGCCGGTCCTCGCGTCCACGCCGACTTCCTGGGTCACGGCGCCGCGCCTGATGTCGAAGGAATAGCGCAGCCCGCTGCCTCCGCGCTCACGTTCAAGCTCTTCATCCGTGATCTTGCCGGGATGCGCTTTCAGCGCGATGGCGCGCGCCTCCTCGATGCTAACCTTGGCCTCGCCAGCCAAATTCTGTCCGGTAAAGGCAAACGCCGGCGGCGTAAGCGCCAACAAAACGGCGGCCGCGCCAATCAGGCCCAGCCTTTTTGATGTCAAGTTCATCACTTCCTCCAGTCGCCCCGGCCATTTGCGGCGCTTGGCCGCACCTGCGCGAATGTCGCGCACGCGACCGATTGTGCGGCGGAAGAATTAGCGGCGAATTAGGCGGCGCCCACACCAGGGCGGTCAGCATCGCTCGGCATGACGACCCGCGCGATGACGCCGTTCGAGCCGTCCGCCCGGTTTTCAACGGTCAGTTCGAATCCGTGACGCTCAGCGATCCGGCGCGCGATCGCTAGGCCAAGACCTGTCCCTTCCGTGTCGTGGGGCGCGCCGCGATAGAAGCGATCGAAGATGCGCGTTTCAGCGCCCTTGGGCAGGCCGGGCCCGGTGTCTACAATCTCGACGACCGGACGACCTTCGCGACGCGAAAGCGCGACATCGATCTTGCCGCCGGGGGGCGTGTAGCGAGTCGCGTTGTCGATCAGGCTCGCGAACAGCGCGCGAACGTCCCGCTCGACGCCCTGGATCTTGGCGTCGGCGGTGAAATCGATTCCAATGTCCACGTCGTTGACCAGCGCCAACGGCGCGCAATCGGCGACGCAATCGAGCAGAAGCGCGCCTACGTCGAATGTGCCGCCGACCCCGGCGGCCGATCCTTCGAGCCGCTCCAGGCTGAGAAGCTGGTTGACGAGCGCGCCCGCGCGCTTCACCCCCGCGGCGAGCGCGGCGACGCGCTCGTCCTGGCCCGCGACGCCGCCGCCGGCGAGATTCTCGACCTGGATCTGCATGGCGGCGAGCGGTGTGCGCAATTCATGCGCGGCGTCGGCGAGAAATCGCCTCTGCGCTTCGGCCGCCGCCTGAAGGCGCGCGATGAGCCCGTTCATGCTTTCCACAAGCGGCTTTACTTCGGAGGGAACGCCGGCAATCGGGATCGGCTCGGTCGCCTTCGCGCTGCGCGCCGCGACGTCTTCGGCGAGGTCGTTCAGCCGCCCGATCATGCGGTTCATCGCCCATCCGACCACGAGCCACGAAAGCGGAATGACGATGAGGATCGGCGCAGCCGCGCCGAGCGCCGCGCTGTCCGCGATTTCGGCGCGAACCGTCTCCCGCTGGGCGACCTGGACGGTCCGGGCCTGGTCGCCGACCGTATAGACCCGCCACGATTCGCCTCCGGCCGAGACATAGCCGAATCCGGGCTTGGCCTGGCGCGGAATCCGGACATCCGGCGGGGATTGATTGACCACGCGGCCAGCCCCGTCCCAGATCGTGATCGCGAAGCGATCCTCGGGATCCTGGTCCGCCACCGCCGAACCCGCCGCCGGCGACAGGCCCGTCCCGGCGGTCAGTGCGATCTGCCGGAGCTGGCCGTCAAGAAATTCCGCCGCCTCGTCGCGCGCGTAAACATAGGCGACGAGGATCGCGCCGATGCCGACGATCGTGAGCAGTCCGGTCATCCAGATCAGAGCGGCGCGGCGCAAAGAGTTGGTCATGACTTCGGGACCATCCATCCCGCGCCCCGGACATTGAGAATGACGCCCTTTCCGAACTTACGCCGGATCGAATGAATGAGGACGTCGACGGCGTTGCTCTCGACTTCCTCGCCCCATCCGTAAATGCGCTCTTCGATCTGCGCCCTGGAAAGGATTCGTCCCGGCCTTTCGAGAAGCGCGTACATCAGGGCGTATTCCCGCGTCGGCAGCACCCCCATGACCTTTCCGCACGACATTTCATGGGTATCGGTGTTGAGCTCTAGCGCCCCGGCGGCGAGCGATGGCGTGGCCTGCCCCGCCCGGCGCCGGATTAGCGCGCGCATACGCGCCAGCAGTTCGCGCGTCTCGAACGGCTTGACGAGATAATCGTCGGCGCCGAGATCGAGCCCGGCGACGCGGTCGTCGATATGATCGCGCGCCGTGATGATGAGCACGGGCGTGTCTATGCCTTCGCGCCGGCCCGCCTTCAGAACCTCGAACCCATCGGCGCGCGGTAATCCCAGATCGAGCAGCACAATCGCATAGCCTTCGTCGCGCAGGGCCGCCTCGGCCTGCACGCCGTCGCGGACCCAGTCGACCGACATTCCGGCGGCCGAAAGCGCCGTGACCAAGCCTTGGCCGATCATCGGATCGTCCTCAATGAGCAGAACACGCATTCTTCACCCAGCTTACATCGGGAGGTTTCACATTCCAGCGCTGCGCGCAAGACGGAAGAGGCTCTCCGCTGTGGCGCCAATCGAGGAGGCGAGCGGCGCGCGACGTCCGCAACGTTCATGATCGGCTGGATAGCTCCGTCGGAGTTTCGGCCGTTTCGGGCGCTATTGCGGCCAATCGCGCCTTGCTGCGGTACGACTCCGAGGGTGTCGAGAGCGGAATCTTGGCCATCTAGCCGCGAATTTCCGGATGTGGCGTGCGCCGTGAAAAGGCGGCGCTTTCCAGTGGGTGCAAGCCCCACCCGGCGACCCGCTCCAGCCGGAAGCAACCGGAGCAGGCATGGAGGCAACGAAATGTCTGAAGCCCCCGGATAGCCGGTCACTTATAGGTGACGGCGCGAGTGTGCGGGCCGCAACGTGAGTGAACGCCGAGCAAGCCTCGAAAAGGACGATGTGCAGGCCGACCCGACTGCCATTTCGGGGAAGGCTGATACGACTGGGTGAGATGAGCGAAGTCGACGCCGAGTCGCTGCACCGGGGTACTGGCGGCAGCACGCACACAAGGAAAGCGTACGCAACACGGGAAGCCCTACGGCGTGGTCAGGGATGACCAACCGGACGCCCGCGAGGGACAGGCCGGGCGCTGTGGGGTGACGGAGAGGTCCGTAGTACCGCTGAAGCCGGGTAACGCCGGGGGAGGGAAGGGGCCTCAGTTCAAGACAGACGCAAGACGTGGTGAGGGACCTGGAGATTGGGAAACCTATCAACTCCGGATAGCGTTCAGAAACTACAGACGGCGTTGCACGCGAAAGCGAAGGCAGAACCCGGCTATCGGTTCTACGCCCTCTACGACAAGATCAGTCGCGAAGACATTCTGGCGCATGCTTATGCCCGGTGCCGCTCCAACAAGGGCGCACCGGGCGTGGATGGTCAGGACTTCGCGGATGTTGAGGCGTATGGGGTGCAGCGATGGCTGGGCGAACTGGCGCTTGCGCTCAGGCAGGAGACTTACCAAGCCGCCCCTATCAGACGCGTGTACATACCGAAGGCCAACGGCAAACTCCGGCCGCTGGGCATCTCAACCCTGCGAGATCGAGTCTGCATGACAGCAGCGATGCTGGTGCTGGAACCGATTTTTGAAGCCGACCTTCCACCGGAATTGTACGCCTACCGTCCTGGGCGAAACGCCCAACAGGCGGTGGTCGAGGTGGAGGAGCTGTTGTTTCGCGGCCATCCGGAAGTGGTGGACGCCGACCTCGCGGACTACTTCGGGAGCATTCCCCATGCCGAGCTTTTGAAGTCGGTATCGCGCCGGATCGTTGATCGGCGCGTGCTGCATCTGATCAGGATGTGGCTGGATTGTCCTGTCGAAGAAACCGACGATCGAGGACGGAAGACGCGCACGACCGAGGCGCGGGACAAACGGCGCGGCATTCCGCAGGGTTCACCCATCTCGCCGCTGCTGGCGAATATCTACATGCGGCGGTTCGTGCTGGGTTGGAAGATGTTCGGGCTGGAGCGAAGCCTCGGCTCTCGTCTCGTGACCTACGCCGACGACCTCGTGATCCTGTGCAGAAGGGGCAAGGCCGAAGAAGCCTTGCAACGGATGCGCGAGGTCATGAGCAAGCTGAAGCTGACGGTGAATGAGGAAAAGACACGCATTTGCAAAGTGCCGGAAGGGGAGTTCGACTTCCTGGGATACACGTTCGGGCGGATGTATTCGACGAGAACCGGCCAAGCTCGTATCGGCTACCGGCCATCAAAGAAAAGCATCAAGCGCGCGGTCGAGAAAGTCCACGCGCTGACCACCCGATCATGCACATGGCAAGAGACCACAAAGCTGGTGGGCAAGTTGAACCGCACGCTGCGCGGATGGGCGAACTACTTCAGCGTAGGCGCCTTCAGCAAGGCGTATCGGGCGCTCGACAACTACGCGGCGGTGCGGTTGCGCCGGCGGTTGCGCTTCAAGCACAATGTCAGGCGAAGAAAGGGCGGGAGCTATCCACTCTCGCAACTCTACGAGCAATTCGAACTCGTACGTCTGTCCCGGCTTGGGCGCGACGTGCCGTGGACGAAGGCGTGACGTCTTGTCCGAGAGCCGGATGCGGGAAATCTGCATGTCCGGTTCGATGAGGGGGGTGTGGAAACGGAGCTACGGCTGAGCCACTAAGGCACCGCCAGACGAAAGGGGCGGCAAACAGACATGCTCGGCCTAAAGCCACCGCGCCACACTCCTACTCTACGCATCCTTGCCGTTGCCGCCCACACCACAAACGACTGCATTCCCGCCACAGGCTGACTTTGAGTTGCGGATCAGAAGGCCGGAAAATTGGGATGTTTTGTGAAAAAGTGGGGTTGTGATTCCGGAACAGGGAATCGAATTCAGCCGAATGAAGAGGACGCGCCTAGCCATAGGTGTGTTTTAGTCACTAGAAATTATATAGCGATTTCAATCAGATATGTGTTCGCAATTTTATCCGGATTGGGGCACCAGAATTTCACGGTATTTCCGTTTGAAATCTGATAGTTAGGCGACTGTGCGGCCACCCTAAAGTGATACAAGGGGTGATACCGTGGCGATTCTCGTCAGCCAGAACGGCGCTTTGAGGCTTACCGTGGCATATGTGATTCCGTGGAAGGGTGGTGTCTTCTACTACCAGCGCCGCGTGCCTGAGGACATGAGGAAGCACCACCGAGGCAAGTCGCTCATCCGCAAGAGTCTCAAGACAAGAGACCCAATTGTAGCCGCCAGAGAAGCCACGAAGTTAGCGTCCGAACATGATGCGCAATACGACGCCAATCTTTCCCTTCCAGGGCAACCCCAGCTGGAACCTGACGACGGCCATGGCCGACGAGGCCATCCAATATATGAAGCAGCTGAAGGAGATCGCGCCGGAAAAGCCGTTCTTCGTTTATTACGTGCCGGGCGGAACCCACGCGCCGCATAATCCGACGCCGGAATGGATCGACAAGATCAGTGACATGCATCTGTTCGACGGCGGCTGGAACAAGATGCGCGAGACGATCTTCGCCAACCAGAAGCGTTTGGGAATCATGCCCGAAAACGCCAAGCTGACGGCCTGGCCGAAAGAGCTGCCGCTGTGGGATTCGCTGAGCTGGGAGGAGCAGAAGCTCTTCATCAGGCAGGCCAATGTCTATGGCGCCTATCTGGCCTATACCGATCACGAGATCGGCCGCGTCATCCAGGCCGTGCAGGATCTCGGCCAGCTCGACAACACACTGATCATCTATATCAGCGGCGACAATGGCGCGAGCGCGGAAGGCATGCTCAACGGCACGCCGAACGAGTTCACCACATTCAACGGGGTGTCCGTGCCGGTCAAAGACCAGTTTCTCTGGTATGAATTCTGGGGTACCGACCGGACCTATCCGCATTTCGCGGCGCCCTGGGCCTGGGCCTTTGACACGCCGTTCAAATGGGTGAAGCAGGTGGCGTCGCATTTCGGCGGCACGGCGCAGGGCGTAGCCATGTCCTGGCCCGGCCACATCAACGACGTGGGCGGCATCCGCCGTCAGTTCTCGCATATCATCGACATTGCGCCGACAATCCTTGAAGCCGCCGGCATTCCGCAGCCTGAGACGATCAATGGCGTCAAGCAGCGGCCGATGGATGGCGTGAGCATGGCCTATACCTGGGACAAGGCGAACGCCAACGCCCCAACCCGGCACAATACGCAATATTTCGAGATGCTCGGCAATCGCGCCATCTATCACGACGGCTGGATCGCGGCCACGACGCCGGCGACCTTGCCCTGGGAGCTCAGCACCAAGACGCCGCCGGATGTGATCACCGGCTATAGTTGGGAGCTTTACAACGTCAAGGAAGACCCGACCGAGAGTGACGATCTCGCCGCAAAAATGCCGGAGAAGCTCAAGGAGCTGCAGGACCTGTTCTATTCCGAGGCGAAGAAGAATGACGTTCTGCCGCTCGACAATTCGTCGCTCGCCCGCTGGAATACGCCGCGCCCCAGCCTGACGGCAGGCCGCAAGGTCTTCACCTATTCCGGCGAACTGGTCGGCGTGCCTGCGAGCGGCGCGCCCAGCATTCTCAACAAGTCCTACACCATCACCGCCGAAGTCGAAATTCCCGATGGCGGCGCGGAGGGCATGATCGTCACTCAGGGCGGGCGCTTCGGCGGCTATGGCCTGTTTCTGAGCAAGGGCGAATTGGGCTTTGGCCAGGGCAAGGTGGTGTTCCTGTACAATCTGCTCGACCTCAAGAGGACCGCGTGGGAGGGCCCCACCTTGCAGCCGGGCAAACACACCATCGTGTTCGACTTCAAGTCGCACGGTCCTGGCCTCGGCAAGGGCGGCACGGGCGTGTTGTCCGTGGACGGCAAGGAAGTGGCCAGGAATTCCGTTGACCACACCACCCCGATCACCTTCCCCGAAGATGAGACCTTCGACGTCGGGCTCGACACCCGCACCCCGGTGGCGGCGATCGAATATCACTATGACTCGCCGTTCAAGTTCAGCGGAAAGCTCGCCAAGCTGACCTTCGAACTCGAGCCGGAACGGTCGGCGACGAAATAACGCCGGCTCCGGCGCGGCGTTTTGTGACAAGGCAAGGCGGGGGCGCGTGAGAAGATGAAAAAGGCGCTCGCCTTCGCGGCCGTTGCCGAATTGGTCACGGGATTGGCTTTGCTGCTTGCCCCGTCCCTGGTCGGTTGGCTGCTGTTCGGCCAGGAACTTGCCGGGCTCGGCGTTGTGGCCGGGCGCGTCGCCGGAATCGCCCTGATCGCCCTGGGCGTCGCGTGCTGGCCGGGCCCGCCAATTGCCGGCATGCTGTTCTACAGCGCGGCCGTCGCCGTCTATCTCGCTTTAATCGGCCTCGAAGGCGGCTTTACTGGCGTCGTCCTGTGGCCAGCCGTCGCATTACATGTGGTCGTTACAGCGCTTTTGGCATGGGCTGTGGTCAGCCGGCGAAGTCTTTGATCTACGGTTGTAACAGGCTCCGGGCGCGAAACGTCCTTGACGCAGTCCCTCGACGGGCGCGCCGGTCTCAATCACGGGCCGGCTGGAACCCATGTTGGGTACTGCAAAAACGGTTGAAATAGCTATTGATCGCCCTTTCTGACAATCCGAGATCGTGCAGAACGTCGATCGAAAGGCGATGAACGCGCCTGCCAAGCTCTGATGTCGCGAAGACATCTCCGGCCATGGTCATGGCCGCGAAATTATCGGATTTCCTGTCAGAGTTCTCGATGGACATTTCCTCGCTCCTCCCAGAGTCGAAGCAAATCCTATGCCGCGGCGAGACGACAAAAATGTCTGCGATCTACCGCTTGTGGACTACACCTTGTGAGCGCCCCAGCGAGAAGGGATCGATTTGGCAAAATTTGCGTTTTGTTAAGATTCGAGGGTCAGCTTTTGAGAGGCTGAGCGCTGACGTCAATTTGAGCGAAAGGCCGGCGCGAATTGGAAAACGCGGGTTATCCCTATGCTGTCGCCGAAAGACCTTGCCGAATTGGAAGACATGCAGAGCGAATTGGCCGAGATGGCCGTCCGTGTCTTCGACCTGATGGAAAAAGCCAGGCCCAATAATGACGAGGGCGCGTGGTTTACAGTCGCGCAACGGCTGTCGAGGGTCGATGACGCCTTCAGCGTTCTCGACGCCGTTCTCGTCCATGCCTGCATGGAAATCGAAGACGCGCTCCCTAAGGTCTATGCGGCCGATAATGTCGTGCAGTTCCGGCCGGCGCGCGGAGCCGTCAAGGCGATAAGCGCCTGACGGCCCGCCGCCCGGGCTTGTGGGCTGTAGCGCCGCGCCGCCCCGAAGGACGGCGCATTGCTGTGGGTCAGGCCGCCTTCAGGGCCTGGTCGAGATCGGCGAGAATGTCGTCGATATGCTCAAGTCCGATGGACAGCCGGACATAGCCGGGCGACACGCCCGTGGCGCGCTGGGCCTCTTCCGCCAATTGGGAATGGGTGGTTGAGGCCGGATGAATGGCGAGGCTGCGCGCGTCGCCGATATTGGCGACGTGATAGAACAGTTTCAGCGCGTCGATGAATTTGCGGCCCGCATCCGCGCCCGCAGCCAGCTCGAATCCGAGCAACCCGCCATAGCCGCCCTTGAGATAATGATCGGCGCGGGCGCGGGTCTCGCCGGTCTGGAGCGACGGGTGGATCACATGCGTCACTTCGGGGCGCTTGGCCAGCCAGGCGGCGACGGCGGTCGCGTTCTGGCTGTGGCGCTCGATGCGCAGCGGCAGCGTCTCCAGCCCCTGCAGGGTGAGGAAGGCGTTGAAGGGCGAGAGCGCCGCGCCGAGATCGCGCAGCAGGGTCGTGCGCGCCTTGATGATATAGGCCACCGGGCCGATCGGCTTGACGGCCTGGGTCCAGACGGCGCCATGATAGGACGGGTCGGGCGTGTTGAGCGCGGGTTGGCGCTCGGGGAATTTCTCCCAGTCGAAATTGCCGCCGTCGACGATGACGCCGCCAATCGAGGTGCCGTGACCGCCAATATATTTGGTGGTCGAATAGACCACGATGGCCGCGCCATGATCGAGCGGCCGCGCCAGGATCGGCGCGGCGGTATTGTCCACGATCAGCGGAATGCCGAATTCACGGCCGATGGCGGCGACTTCGGCGATGGGGAAAACCGCGAGCTTGGGATTGGGCAGCGTCTCGGCGTAATAGGCGCGGGTGCGGTCGTCGGTCGCGCGGCGGAAATTCTCCGGGTCGGCAGGATCGACGAAGCGGACTTCGATGCCCTGGTCCTTCAGCGTATTGGCGAAGAGATTCCAGGTGCCGCCGTAAAGATCGGTCGAGGAAACGATATTGTCGCCGACCCGGGCGAGGTTCTGCACCGCATAGGCCGAGGCCGCCTGGCCCGAGGCGACGCCCAGCGCCGCGACGCCGCCTTCCAGCGCGGCGAGGCGCTGTTCGAGGATGTCGGTGGTTGGGTTGCCGAGCCTTGTATAAATATTGCCGAGTTCTTTGAGGCCGAAGAGATTGGCTGCATGTTCCGTGTCGCGGAACTGGTAGCTGGTGGTTTGATAGATCGGCGGGGCCACGGAGCCGGTGGCGGGGTCGGCGCGCCAGCCCGCATGAAGGACAAGGGTTTCGGGCTTTTTGGACTCGACGGCCATGTTTTTTCCTCGAAAATTATCGTTGGCTTCGCCCGGCGCGGGCTGCGGCGCAAGATTGCTCCGCCAATATCCGGTTGGGCAAGCCGACGAGGAAAAATATTTTGTTGAGTAAAATAGTCAACTAATAACTTCGCCATTCCATTGCTCAGTTTTCGAGAATGTTCCGGAAGGCGGGCTCGGCGCGCAGGGCGTCAAGGACCTCGGCGCGCAGCGGCGAATCGCCGACCGCCCGGGCGACGACCACCGCGCCGACCATTGAGGCCAGCATCGCGACGGCGCGGCGGCGCGCCTCGACGGGATCGCCCGCCGAACCGCCGCTCAGGTCGGCGGCGAAATTGGCGGCGAGCTTTTCCGCGCCGGCGGCGAGCGCCCTGGCGGTCTCCTCGGAACGGGCGGCCACGGCGCCCAAGGCCGCGATCGGGCAGCCCTTGCCGGGATTGTCGACATGGGCGCTTGAGAGATAGAGTGCGACATAGGCCTTCAGCGCCTCCTGCGCCGAAAGGCCGTCGCGGGCGACGAGGCTCTCGGCTTTTTCATCGAGAGCCTGCTGCAGGACCTCCGCGACCAGCGCTTCCTTCGACGCGAAATGGCGGTAGAAGCCGCCATGCGTCAGGCCTGCCGCCGCCATGATGTCGGCCAGGCCAACGCCCAGCCCCCGCTCACGCAACAGTTTCGCGGCGGTCTCGACAATATTTCTGCGGCTTTCTGCGGCTGCTTCCCGGCTCTTGCGCATGATGTGTTTTCGTCCTTGGCAGGGATATCTGACGCTCGTCGCGCTCGGGCGCAAGAGGAGCTTCTCATGAGGGAAAGCATCTGCCGAAGGCCGCGAGCAGGCGCGGTGGTCCCTTGAGTCGCAGCGTCCCGGTCGCCAGCAGCCGGAACAGCGAGATTTCCTTGTTGAGAAAACGCAGCCAGCTTTCGCCGCGTGCGGTCACGCGCAGGTTTGGCTCCAGTTCATGGCCGGGCAGCACCTGCAATTTGCGATTGTCGATGACCACGGTCGCCTTGGCGGCCTGCGGGCCGGTGAAGGTGAAATGATAGACCGCCTTCAGTCCCGCCGCCTTGCCGGGCTGAAAAGACAGGCCCATGCCGAACAAAAAACCCTCGATCGAGGTGGCGCGGGCCGCAGGACGCACCCAGCGGATTCTCTTGTGCGGGAACCGGCGCGCGACATGGGCGGCGGCGTCGGTCTCCTTGACCACATAGACCGGCTCGGTTCGCGCGGTGAGCGGATCGACCACGTCGCGCAGATATTGGCCCTTGTCGGCGCGATAGGCGCCGATGACATCCTCGCCGGCGGGGCAAACCGCGAGGCAATAGGCGGCGTTGTAATTGGGTCCATAGGACAGGCTTTGCCAGCGCTGGACCGTCTCGGCATAGCTGACCTTGCTGCGGAAATCCGCGACCGACCGGCTGCTCGCGACATCCTCGACGAAATTGACGAAGCCGCCCATGAATTGCTGGTAATTATGGGTGAGGCAGGCCGAGAAATCGAAATAGCCGTCCGGCTTCAAGGCGCCGACGGGGCAGGCCGCGACGCAGAGCTTGCATTCGAAACAGGGATTGAAGTCCAGCGGGCTGGCGACGGAATCGCATTCGGCGGCGATCAGAACCGTGTCGAGCAGGACAAAACTGCCGAATTTGGGATGGATGAGATTGCGGTGCAGCCCCATTCGCCCGAGGCCCGCCGCCTCGGCCACGCGCTTGTGCGAGACGACCCAGCCTCTTTCGCGCGGAAAATTGTCCATCTCCATCGGGAAGGCCATGGCGGGGTTGAGCGCCCGGATTCCGCGATCTTCCAGCCGCCGCACGATGGCGCGGGCGATATCGTCCATCGCATGGCCGGTGCGGTGGAATTCCAGATTGGAGATCGAGCGGGCGGGAGAGCGCACCGACTCGCGGTTCATCCGTCCGACCAGCGCCAGCAGGCTGCGCGTGGCGGGGAAAGCGGCGAGCACGCTGGCGCGCTCGGGCGCGAGCGCAGGATGGTCGATCGGGACCAGTCCGCAATCGTCGGCCCCGCAGTCGCGCGCGATCTGGAGAAGTTCAGAGGAAGAAAGCGGGGCGGGCGGCGGCGGTGCGCCCTGGTCCATCTGTTCCGGCGAGGCGAGGGTCATGGCGGGGCATTCCTGAGCTGACTAAAAAGATGATAATCAACATCTAAAATAGATGTCAACCATCATCTTTCTGTCGCACAAGGACGCGGCTGGCCCGCGAACAGATCGAAGGAGTTGGTTCAGCGCGGTCCGAGCGGGCCGCGAAGAGTGCGCTGCGCCAGACCAAAGCCCCAGCACCACAGCGCCGCCTGCGGCAGGAAAAAGAAGATCTTGGCGGCTTCGAACAGGTCGGGCTGGGCGGAAAGACGGATTGTGAAGGTTAGGCCTTCGTCGCGCGACGCCTTAGACGACAGAATTTCCCCTTCGAGCGGCTTGGCCGCTTCGGGGGCCTGCGTCACCCAGGAGTCCACGCCCGCCGTCTTGCGCGTGGGGGTTGGCGCCGGAGCCGTGGTCGCCGCGCCTGCGGCGGGAATGCTGATCTGAATGGTTTTCCGGCTCATGCCGCCAGCCTTTCCTTATTTGCCATGATGAGTTCGGCGAGGCTTTGCAGCTCGCGCGCCGCCTCGCTGCGCGGCGCCGCCTCCAGCACCGACAGGCCGCGCGCGGCGCTTTCCGCATAGATCACGCGCTGCACGAGGCCGACGTCGAGCACCGGCGTCTCCGGGAATTGCGCCAGCGCGGCGTGGAAATCGCGCCCGATCGCGGTATTGGCGATCTTGCGGTTGATGAGGAAGGCGGAGCGCAGCCCCTCCTTGAATTGTTGCGCCTCGCGGATCAGCTGGACCGTCTCGGCGGCGGCCCAGACGTCATAGGGCGAGGGCTGCACCGGAATGAGCGCCAGATCGCTGGCCATGATCGCGGCGCGGCCGAGTTCGTTGACGCGCGGCGCGCCGTCGATCACCACAATGTCGTAATTCTTGGCCAGAGCCGGGATTTCGCGGTGCAGGGTCGGCTTGGCCATGCCGACCACGACGAAATCGGGATCGACCTGTCGCGCGGCGGACCAGGCCAGCGCGCTGCCCTGCGGATCGGCGTCCACCAGCAACACCCGCCGTCCGGCGCGGCTGAAGCAAGACGCGAGATTGACCGCGACCGTCGTCTTGCCGACGCCGCCCTTCTGATTGAGCACGCCAATGATCATGGGGGCCGCCTTTTGCAAGCGCGCGTCGGGTCGGAAGTCCGCCTTCCGCGCTGGATGGGATCAACGCCAAATTCAGGCGGCGACAGGCCGCCGACGCAGGAACGCAACAGCACTTGCATGCGAATCACTTGACGCGACCGCAATCGCAAGGATTTCCATAAATCCGCGCTTTGGCAAGCTTTGCGGCGGCGTCGCCTGTGCAAAGCCCTCATACCAAGACTCACAGGTGAGGACCTGTGGGTCTTGGTTAGGCGCGACGGCGCCCAATAGCGCGTCGTAAGACGGGCGTCTTTTGACGCCCTATGGCTTGTGCGAGGGATTCCTTGACCGCGATGAGTCGCGGTCAAGGAAAGACGGTATTATGAATCAGGAATAGGCGTTCATGTCCTGGCTGATTTCGATGGCGTGAACCACCGAGCGCGCGATGCGCCCGTTCTCGTCGGGGAAGCCGCCGTCACGGATGAAGCGCGCGAAAGTCGACAGCTCGTCGGCCAGCGCGTCATGCGAGTCGATCTTGTATTCGGCGGTCTTGGCGGCGGTGAAATTATCCTTCGCCACGCGCGCCAGAGCGCTGGTCTCATAGACGCTGACGGTGGCGGACAGCTCATCCAGTTCAATGACCCGGCCGTCGAGGGTGACGGTTGCGGTGCGCCGGCGCTCGGAGGCGATCCAGCTGCTTTCGACATGGCCGGTCATGCCGCCGTCAAAGCGCAGGAACATTTGCGCCTGCGCCGCCGGGCAGCCGCCATAGGCGCGCTGGGCGTGGCGCGCGGAAACCGGGTTCTGGCCGGAGATGAAAAGCGCATTGGCGATGTCATGCACGGCGAGATCGAGCAGCACGCTGTTCTTCTGGATGCGGCCAATTCCGCGCCGGCGAGCGTCGAAATGCAGGATCGGACGCTCCGATTCCTCGACCAGCTTTTTCACCAGCAAAATGCCCGGATTAAACAAAGTGGTGTGGCCGGTCATGGCCACCAGCCCCTTGGCGCGGGCCAGCGCCGTTACGCCGTCGCAGGCGGCGGACGTGACCGCGAGCGGCTTGGCGACGAGAACGCTTTTGCCGGCGTCGAGCGCGGCCATGGCGAAATCGGCGTGCGTGTCATTGGGCGTGGTGATGACGCAGGCTTGAACGGAGGCGTCGTCCAGAACGGATTCCAGCGAGGGCGCGGCCTCGACCTGCGCCATTTTGCGACCGTCATGATGGTCGAACGTGCTTTTCAGCGTGAAATCGGGCAGGGCGCTGACCTTGTTGGCGAGGGTCTGCCCCCAGGGGCCAAGGCCGATGACGGAAATATTGATGGTCATATTCGCCCTTTTTCGCGCGTCGGGAGAAATGCCGGGGCTGGTCAGCCGGCGCCGGAAAGTTCTGGCCGAAGCAAAATTCGATCGATGAGCCGCGCGGCGGGGCCGTCGCCTGTGGCGGGATGCGGCGCGGCAGGCCTTAGCATGGCTGCGGGTTGCGGCGCCAGTCCTCGCGCGCGGCGCCCTGCCTTTTGTCTAGTGACGCGGCGCGATTCGCGGCGTATAGGCCGCGCAGCGGCGCGCCGGAGGCCGCGAGCACGGAGGATTTTGCCGAATGTCTGCGCCCATGATGCCCTTCATCGACCTCGCGGCGCAACGCGCGCGCATCGCGGACAGGATTGACGCCGCAGTCCTTAAGGTCGTCGCGTCTGGCGCCTATGTCATGGGTCCGGAGGTTTTCGAGCTGGAGAAGCAGCTCGCCGCCTTTTGCGGCGCGAAACATTGCGTCTCCTGCGCCAGCGGCACCGATGCGCTGACCATGGTCCTGCTCGCCAAGGGCGTCGGGCCGGGCGTCGCCGTTCTTTGCCCCAGCTTCACCTTTGCCGCAACCGCCGAAGCCGTGGCACTGCTCGGCGGAATGCCTTATTTCGTCGATGTTCTCGAAGATAGTTTCAACATGGACCCGGCCTCGCTGGAGGCGGGCGTCGCCGAAGCGCGCGCGGCGGGGCTCAATCCGGTGGGCGTCATCGCCGTCGACCTGTTCGGCCAGCCGGCCGATTATGAGTCCATCGAAAAAATCTGTTCGCGCGAAAAGCTGTGGCTGCTCGGCGACGCCGCACAGGCCTTTGGCGCGAGCTATCGCGGCCGCAAGCTCGGGACGTTCGGGCTGGCGACCACCACCAGCTTCTTCCCCGCCAAGCCGCTCGGCGGCTATGGCGACGGCGGCGCGATCTTCACCGATGACGACGAACTCGCGGCCGTGCTGCGCTCGGTGCGCGTTCACGGCCAGGGGACGGATAAATATGACAATGTGCGGATCGGCGTCACTGGCCGGCTCGACACCATCCAGGCCGCGATCCTGATCGAAAAGCTGGCGATCTTCGCCGATGAGATCGTCGCGCGCGATGAAATCGCGGCGCGTTACGCCGCAGGCCTGCGCGAGGTCGCCATTCCGCCTGCGGTCGCTCCGGGCTGCCAATCGGTCTGGGCGCAATATACCATTCGCCTGAAGCCGGGGCAGCGCGACGGCCTCGTCGCCGCGCTGAAAGAGGCCGGCGTTCCCACCGCCTGCTATTATCCGGTCCCGCTGCATCGCCAGACGGCCTATCGCAACTATCCGGTCGCCGGCGGCAAGCTCGCCGTGACCGACCGGCTCGCGGAGGAAGTCCTGTCGCTGCCGATGCATCCCTATCTGAAGCCCGAGGCCCAGCAGCGCGTCATCGACGCGGCCAAAAAGCATCTCGGCTGATCCAGACGGGTCAAAAAAGAACCCGCCGCGATTCCTTTGGAATCACGGCGGGTTTTTTTATGCTCGATTGCTGGCGTGACGGCCGGCTTATTTCTTCTCGATCTTGGCTCGCTCGATCGCCTGCAGGATCAGGCTCTTGGCCTCATCCGCGTCGCCCCAGCCGGCGAACTTCACCCATTTGCCGGGTTCCAGATCCTTGTAATGGCAGAAGAAATGCTCGATCTGCTTCCAGGTGATCTCGGGCAGGTCGGTGTAGCACTTCACATTGTCGTAGCGCTTGGTGAGCTTGGAGCTCGGAACCGCGATGATCTTTTCGTCGCCGCCGCCTTCGTCGGTCATCTTCAGCACGCCGATCGGACGCACGTTGATGTAGGAGCCGGCGACGAGCGGACGCGTATTGCAGACCAGCACGTCGCACGGGTCGCCGTCTTCCGACAGCGTGTGCGGAATGAAGCCGTAATTGCCGGGATAGCGCATCGGCGTATAGAGGAAGCGGTCGACGAAGAGCGTGCCGGCGTCCTTGTCCATTTCATACTTGATCGGCTCGCCGCCAATCGGAACCTCGATCAGGACATTGACATCGTCGGGGGGATTGTTGCCGATTTTGATGGCGTCAAGACGCATTGCGCTCTCCGGTGGTTGCGTTTTCCGCAGCCCATTTGTCAGGGGCGGCGGCAAAAGGCAACCCGAACTTTCCGCCCATGTCGGGTGGGTTCCGAACGTGGTTTCCACTGATGGAAAAGGCCGGCGCCGCAGCCGTCAAGGCGCGGGAGGGCCAAAGCCGAAGGCGAGGCGGCCGAGCTTTTCGGCGCCGAAATATTCGCTGGCGCGGCGGACTTGCTCGCCGCCGTGACGGCGATAGAAATCCACCGCGCGCTTGTTGTCGCTGAGCGTCCAGACCAGCATGGTTTCGAGGCCGTTTTCGGCGAGGTCGCGGCGCCCGGCCCGGAACAGCCGCGAGCCAAAGCCCAGGCCCTGGCAGTCGGGGGAGAGGTAAAGCTCGAAAATCTCGCCGCTGAAGGGGAGCGAGGCTGCGCGGTTGCGCCCATAAGAGACATAGCCGCCGATGGAGCCGTGAAGGGACAGAACAAGAAGCCGGCTGCCCTGGAGCACCGCCGCGCGCCACCAGTCGGGGCCGCGGCGCGCGATCAGGCGCTCCAGTTCGCGGCCGGGGATCAGCCCGCGATAGGCTTCGCGCCACGCCGCGTCGTGGACGGCGGCGATTTGCTCGGCGTCGCCCGGCATTGCTCGCCTAATGGTGATCAGCGCCTGAGACATAGGCTGATGTTAAGTCCAAGGGCCCGCGCCTTGCAAGAAAACTATTTTTAATCCGCCCAATGCGCCGGCCATACGTCAATTGAAGTGGAATCGGATATTTGTGCTGGTCGAAAAACGCCCGCCGGGGGGCGGCGGCGTGCGAATTCCGCTCAAAGTCGTGCGCGCGGCGGCGTCGAGAACTGGATTACCGGAGGAATGGGTGACCGATTGGCTGATGACCCGCCCGGACGGCCCGACCGTAAAGGCCACGCCGACGGCGCCGGTCGCGCCCGCGGCCCGCGCGGCGGCCGGATAGAAGGTGCGGCGTCGGATTTCGGCGGCCAACAGGCCGGCATAGGCGGCAGGCGACATTGACGACGCCTGGGCCGCGCCATTGGCCGCCCCGCGCTTCAGCTCCTGCCGCGCCTCCTGCGCCTTGCGGCGGCGTTCGGCGAGTTCGCGCTCTTCCTGCGCCTTCTGGCGTTGGTCGTCACGGGTCGCGACGGGTTTGGGCGGCGGCTTTTTCTCGACGACGGCCGGCGGCGGCGTGACGGGCTTGGGCGGCTCGACCGGCAAGGGGACGGCTTCGGGAACGGCGACCTGCGGCGGCGGGGGCGGCTCGACCGGCTCGACGCGTTCGGCCTGCTGCACGGGAGGCGGCGGTTCTTGCGGCGGCTCCTGCGCGGCCATTTCGGCGGGCTTGACCTCTTCTTGCTTCTTCTGGTCCTCGGCGGCGTCGCCGAGCGGAACAAGCGAGACCTCGACGGTGTCCAGCGGCGACAGGGCGGCCGGCCGACCCTTGACGGCGACGAACAACAGGCTGTGCAAGGCGAGAATGAGCAGCAGCGCCAGCGGACGCAGCCACGGCGGCCGGACCAAGTCGCCCGGCGCGGACGCCAGCATCGGACGACCGGCGGAAAGGGCGCCGGTGACGCTCATTTTCCGGGCTCCGTCGCCGACGCGGGCGCGACAACAGGGGCGTCGGGTTTTTTGCCGGAATCCTTGCCGGTTTCGGTGACGATCGCGATATGGGTGATCCCATTGGTGGCGAGCTGATCGAGAATCGCCACCATCTGGCCGTAGGGGACGTCCTTGTCGCCGCGCAGATGCACGACCCGGCCCGGGTCGTCGCCAAGCTTCAGCTTGACCAGCTGGACCAGATCAGCTCCTGCGACCGGTTCCGCGCCGACGGCGAGGCCGCCGTCGCGGGCGACGACCACGACGACTGGCTCCTTCGGATTGAGCGGGCGCGCCGCCTGGGCCTGCGGCAGTTGCACCTTCATGCCGGCCGTGAGCAGCGGCGCGGTGATCATGAAAATGATGAGCAGCACCAGCATGACGTCGACGAGCGGCGTCACGTTGATCTCGGCCTGCGGGCGGTAAAAGCCCGGACGATTGGCGTCGGACGGCGAAAAGCCCATCAGGCCGCCTCCGCCTGACTTGCGACAACCGGATCGCGCGTCAGTTCGACGGCGCGGTCGGCCGCGCGGTTCATCAGACCCTGGCCCAGTCGGGAAAAGGCGGCGCCGAGACGATTATAGCCGATGGCGGCGGGAATCGCGGCGGCGAGACCATAGGCTGTGGCGGCTAGCGCCTCGGCGATGCCCGGCGCGACCACGGCGAGGCTGGTGTCCTTGGAGGCGGCGATGCCGACGAAACTGCCCATGATGCCCCAGACCGTGCCGAACAACCCCACGAAGGGCGAGACAGAGGAAATCACCGCCAGATTGGCGAGTCCGCCCTCGGCGGCGGTCAGAAGCTCCAGGCTGGCGCGGGTCATCTTGTCGGTCACGCGCTGGCGGCGCTCGGAAACCGTCTCGCCGACAATGCGGATGCGGGCCTCCTGCGCGCCCTGCGCCTCGATCGGGGCGAGCAGATGATCGGAATGTCCGGCCCTGGCGTCGCGCAAGGCGCGCGACAGGCGCCGCAGGCCGAACAGGCTCTCGACGATCAGCAGCCAGCACCAGATCGAGGCCACGACCAGCAGGACCATGACCGCCTTGCCGACGAGCCCCGCCTGCATGAACAAACCGATCGGGGAAAGCGAAATATCTTCCATGGGGACTTCCAAGCGTTTCCGTTGCGGTTGTGATGGGTCTCGTCGCCCGTCCGCATTTTTGTGAACTTATACCGCTTTTTGCGGAAAGACAGGGGCGCCAGGGGGCAAAGCCCGCAGGCATCGACGTTTCCCGGCCACGCCGGGAAAAAATCCCGGTTTTCGAGGGAAACAAGCCCGCTTCTGAGCGAGAAATAAGGAGAAGGGACTTTGCTTCTTTAATCTTGCCCCGCCGCGAAAGCGGCCGCCGCGCCGAACAGGCCCGGCTGCGGATGAGCGATGAGCCAGACCGGCAGCTCCGCCATCAGGGCTGCGTAGCGGCCCTTGGCGCAGAGACTTGAGGCGAACCGCGTCTGCGGCAGCAGGTCCGCGATGCGCGGCAGGAGACCGCCGGCGAGCGCGATTCCATGCGCGCCATGCGTCAAAGCGACGTCGCCGGCGAAAGAGCCGAGACAGGAGCAGAAGCGTTCGAGCGCCGCGCGCGCGAGCGGATCGGCGCCGGAAATGGCCGCCTCCCACAGGGCCTTGTCGTCAGCGGGGGCGGGCGCATCCCCTGCGCCGGGAAGCATGGCGCGGATTTCTGCCAGGCCCGGCCCGGAGAGGACGCGCTCCGCCGAAACCCGGCCGAATTTCGTCCGCAGCTGCGCCAGCAGCGCGTCCTCGAAGGAATCGCGCGGGGCGAAGCCGACGTGGCCGCCCTCAGCCTCGACGACGCGATGGGACTCGGCCTCCAGCAACGTCAAAGCGACGCCAATGCCGGTGCCCGGGCCGACGACGCTGATGGCGCCCGGACGGGGCAGGGGCCGCCGGGGGCCGGCGATATGAGTGAAATCCTCGGGCGCGAGTTGCGCGACGGCGTGGCCGATGGCGCCGAAATCATTGATCAAGGTCACGCGCTCGACGCCGAGTTCCCCTGCCAGAGCGGCGGGACGCAGGCGCCAGGAATTATTGGTGAATTTCAGCACTTCGCCGCGTACGGGGCCGGCCACAGCCAGGGCCGCTGCGCGGGGCGCCGCGCCGGAGCGCGTGAGAAAGGCGCGCCAGGCTTCGGCCAGCCCAGGAAATTCGGCGACCCGAAGCACCGTCGCGGGGCCGAGGGCGCGTACGCGGCCTCCCGCGATCCGCGCCAGGGCGAAACGCGCATGCGTGCCGCCAATGTCGGCGACGCCGATTTCTTCTTCTTGCATTTCCGCCCCCGGGTTGTCGCGCCGCCGCACTTCGACCCCGCCCAATCGGGCGAGGACAGGCGAATTTGTCAAATGACGCGTTTAAAACCCCTCTCGATGATGAAAATCGACGCCTGTGAAACTAAGTAACTTGACGCCCAATTGCGATGGCGCTGGCGCGCGCGATGCGCCGCTAAAAGTCGCGCCGCCAATGCGGAAGATGGAGGCCGTCATGAAACGATCAATCGGACCCGCGCTCGTGCTTGCCGCCGTCTTCATTGCGTCCTCGGCCTATGCAAAAACTGAAGTAAAGGCCAAGCATCATCATCGCCATCACACGGGCGTTCGTCCCGCGCAGGCGATCGAACATCATGCGCCAGCCGCCGCACGGCGCGCGCCTGCGGCGCCATATTTCGCGCCCCCCCTTCCCGGCGGGAGCGACACCGGCGGATATTGAGCCGCGATCCGGTGGATCGCAATACGGGGCGCATTGGCGAGAGCTGAGTTTCGGAACCGGAAACGTAGGCCGAGGCCGGAGCAATGGTCTGGCTGTGCGGATGACGACCGATAGACATGGCCAGTCACCACAGAATTTGATCGCGCTCCGCGGAACATAGCAGCGCCGTTCCCTTTTTGCTGGCGATGCGCGAACATCGCGGCCGGGGGGCACCTCCATGGCGCAAGAAACAACAAGAAACTGGCTGGTGTTCCGATCCCTCCAGGGCGGCGCCGCGAGCTGGCCGGCAGATCTGGTCGCTGGACTGACGCTGGCGGCCATCGCCGCGCCTGAACAGATGGCGACCGCGCGGCTTGGCGGCTTCGCGCCCCATATCGGCTTTTACGTCTTCATCGCCGGGTCTCTGGCGTTCGCTCTGTTCGGCGCCAATCGCTATCTGTCGTCCGGCGCGGATTCGACCATCACGCCCATCTTCGCCGCGTCCCTGGCCGCGATGGCGCCGGTCGGAGGGGCGGAATATCTGAATCTTGCCGCCCTGCTATCCGTGATCGTGGGCGTTTTCCTGGCCGGCGCGGGGTTTTTCCGGGCGGGCTGGGTCGCCAATCTGTTCTCGATCCCGGTGCTCACCGGCTTTCTCGGCGGCATCGCGGTTCACATCGCCCTGTCCGAGGCGCCGGCCTTTCTCGGACTTGTCGCCGGATCTGGAAGCAGCTTCGACCGGCTCGCGCAAATCATCCGCCAATTCGATGGCGTCAAGCCGCTGGCCATCCTGACCGGATCGGCCTGTCTTGCCTTCATCGTCGTCGTCGAATGGGCAGGTTCCCGCTTTCCGGGGCCACTATTGGCCCTGGTTGGAGCGACCGTCGCCACCATGATGCTCGGTCTTGAAAGCCAGGGGCTGCCAACCGTCGGCGCCTTTCACGTCCTGCCGCCGCGTCTCGCCGCGCCGATTGCCGATGTCGACGATTTCGGCAAGGTTCTGGGCCTTTCGGCCATTATCGCCGCCGTGGTCATGGCGCAGAGCGCGGCGACCTCCCGCTCCTTTCCCGGCCTCCCGGGCGAAGCAGCGGATATTGATCGCGACTTTTTGGGCCTTGGCCTCGGCTCCATGCTGTCTGGCCTGTTCGGGGCCTTTCCGGTCAACGCGAGTCCGCCGCGAACCGCCATCGTCGCCGAGGCCGGCGCGGAAACTCAGATCGCGGGACTCACAGCGGCGGTCGCCGTCGCGCTGGTCGCGGCTTTTGGCGAAAGCTTCCTTAGCCATACGCCGGAGGCGGCGCTGGCGGCCATTCTCTTTTATATCGCAGGGCGGATTTTTCGGGTGGGGGCCATGCGCGATATCGCCGCGCGCTCCCGTCCGGAATTTATTCTCCTGCTCGCGACTTTATTTCTGGTGGTTCTGGTGCCGGTCCAGACCGGCGTCGCCTTGGCGATCATCCTGTCGCTGATCCACGGGTTGTGGACGACGACCCAGACCGACCTTCACACATTCCGTCGCCTTCCCGGCAAGACCGTCTGGTGGCCGGAAACGGCCGATTTCGATGGCGAGAAACTGGCGGGCGTCGCGGTCGTCGGCTTCCAGGCGCCCTTGTCCTTCCTCAACGCCGACCGCTTCCAGCGCCAGTTGAGCGCGGCGGCGGACGAGCCGGGCCTGAAATTGCTGGTGCTGGAAGCCGGCGCCGTCGATTCGCTCGACTACACCGCCGCGCAGGGGCTGGCCTCGGTCATGGAGGCCTGTCGGCGCAAGCGGGTCGATTTCGCGGTGGCGCGGCTTGAATCGGTGCGGGCGCAGGCGGCCTTCGAGTCCTACGGCCTGTTCGACGCCCTCGACGGGCCCCATGTCCATGGCCGGGGCCGCTTTTTTCACAGCGTCGACGAGGCGATCAAGGCTCTGGCGCCCGACGCGCAAATCGTTCCGTCGCCGGCCAGGACATCGGCTTAGGTCCAGCTTAGCGTGAGACGGCTTTGTGGCGTCAGTCAGGCGAGTTCCCGTCGGTTCAAGTTGTAACCGACAATAGTCGTTCGACATTCGTCGTAAATCGTGGGGACGGATGTCAATTTTATGACTGTTTAGACTTAACGCGATCCTACTCTTGGGACGTGCGGCCCCGTAACTCCTGCGGCGCTATGGCAGAAAAGCAACACGAGTCGGTTTTGATGCGAACGGAGCCGTTCGAGGGACTGTTTTCAATTGTCAAAAGCTTGGTCTGCGTTTTAATCGATATCAGTCGCGATTGATGAATTTTCGTTCATCGGGGGGCGGCGGACCGGCGGAAAACGCGGAGAGGGCGAATTCCGGGCGGACGCAAAAAGTTACGGCGGCGCGAGAGCCCGCAATTTGGGAGACTCCTTATGAAAACCAAACTTTTGGCTGCTGTCGCCGCTCTGGCGGTCATGACGGCGACCGGCGCGGCCCGCGCCGAGACCACCGACGTGGCGGCACTGAAGGCTCAGGCCGCTGCGTTGAAGGCTCAGAACGAGCAGCTCGAGCAGCGCCTGACCAAGCTGGAGCAGCAGCCCGCGGCCCGTCCGGCGGCGACCAGCTTCATGGCGGCCGACCTCCCCGTCCTCAAGGACATCGCGCCGATGTGCCCCCCGCTGGCCCTGGACGGCCCGCTGACCTTCTGTGGCATTACGGTGTTCGGCACGGTTGACGCCGGCCTCGGCTGGGCTTCCTACGGCCTGCCCACCAACGGCAAGTACTATCTGGGCAACAACCTGATCAACAAGAACGCCACCCATTCCTATTTCGGCATTTCGCCGAGCAACCTTGCCGCGACCACGCTCGGCATCAAGGGCTCGACCGAAATTCTGCCGGGCATTTCCGGCGTGTTCTGGGCCTCGACCAATATCAACCCGCAGTCGGGCCAGCTCTTTAACGGTCCCGGTTCGCAGGTCGATAACCAGGGCCTGAACCGCAACAACTACTCCCAGAATGGCGACGGTTCGCGTGGTGGCCAAGCGTTCAACGATCAGCTCTATATCGGTCTCGCGAACCCGGTCTACGGCCAGCTGACCTTCGGTCGTCACAAGAGCCTGACCAATGATCTGGTCGGCGCCTATGACCCGGCTGGCGGTTCGCAGGCGTTCTCGATGATCGGCTATTCCGGCACCCCGGTCGCTGGCCTCGGCGACACCGCCAACAGCCGTTGGGACGATTCGTTCAAATATAAGGTCTCTTACGGCCCGGTTCGCTTCGGCGCCATGTACAAGTTCGCCGATGGCAATAGCGGCTGCAACTACCAGGGCACGCTGGTCACGGCGGCGAGGGGCACGATCCAGAACTGCTATTCGACCCAGAACGACGCCGGTCAGGTTGATCTCGGCTTCAGCTATGCCGGCTTCGATGTTGATGGCGTGCTGGGCTATTTCCACCAGGCGATCTCGACAAGCACCCTGAGCTCGGCTCAGCTGCTTGGCGCGAGCACCTTCACGTCGAACACCGGCGCCGTCGTCACTTCGACCGGCCTGAACTCCGGGACCCTGGGCGCTACCGCCTCGGATAACACCGGTTGGGCGCTTGCCGGCAAGTACACCTTCAACCAGTGGAAGTTCTACGCCGGCTGGGCGCATGTGATCTATCACAACCCGGAACATAATGTCGGCATCGGCGCCCAGAACGACCAGGGCGGCTACCAGTTGAGCTCGGTCAACAATGCGGCGTTCCCGAACGCCAAGCTGCTCGACACCTTCTGGGTTGGCACGCGCTACGCCTATAATGAGAAGACCGACATCGTTGGCGGCTTCTACATGCAGCATCAGAACGGTTACGGCACGACCGCCAATCTCGCGACCTGCTCGCTGCCGGGCTATATCGCCTTCAGCCCCTATAGGCCTGCTCTGAATCAGACCTCGCCGCGTAGCGCGACCTGCTCGGGCAACCTGTATGCCGCCTCCACCTTCGTCGATTACCACTTCACCAAGCGGTTCGATGTCTATGGCGGTCTGATGTACAGCAGCGTGACCGGCGGCTTCGCTTCGGGCTACTTCAGCGCCTCGAACTGGGCCCCGACCGTCGGCGCTCGCTTCACCTTCTGATCGGCGCTTCGGAGCTTTTCCGAACAACGATCCTTCGACATTGTCCCGCGAGCCTCGGCTCGCGGGATTTTTGTTTTCCAGCGCTGGACTTTCGTTGTCGTGGTCCGGCTTCGAGTCTGGATTTGCCGCGGCGAGACGGCGCCCGGACGCATTGCCCGCGACCGAGGCGCCACGCCTGGGTGGGCAAGGGCAGTTGCTCGAATGCAACAGGCCGCGTCGAAAATTTTACACTTTTCAAAACTTAGCTAAACTATATGCAGTTTCTGGACAAAAACAGCATAAAATGCCTAAAAAATAGAAAATTTATCTCTGTTGGCATTTTTACGGTCTTTTCAAGGCGCTAAGCTCTTGCTATTAATGACATAGAGCCAAGCAACACCTTCGCAAGAATATATATTCCAGTTACCGAATGTAGATTCGCGGCGCAGTCGCTTCGGCAGATCCGATCTTTGAAGCCTCTCTGGAGCTGATGATGAAAAATCGTTTGTTGATGGCCGCCGCCGTAGGCGCGATCCTCGTCGCCGCCGGCGCCGCGCGCGCTGAAAACGCCGATGTGACGGCTCTGAAAGAGCAAGCAGCCGCGTTGAAGAAGCAGAATGAGGCGCTCGAAAAGCGTTTGACCAATCTGGAGCAGCAGCCCGCAGCGCGTCCGGCCGCGACCAGCTTCATGGCGGCCGACCTTCCCGTCCTCAAGGATCTTCCCGCGCAGTGCGCCCCGCTCTCGCTGGACGGCCCGCTGACCTTCTGTGGCATCACGCTGTTCGGAAACTTCGACGCTGGCCTCAATTACGCGAGCAGCGGCCTGCCGAGCAATGGCAAGTATTATAACGGCCCGGAACTGGTCAATCGATACGCCCGTTCCGCCGTTTTCGGCTTCCTTCCCAACGGCACTTCGTCGACGGGCGTCGGCCTCAAGGGTTCGGTGGAAATTCTGCCCGGCTGGTCGGGCGTCTTCATGGCCTCGACCTACCTCAATCCGCAGTCGGGCCAATTGCAGAACGGCCCCGGTTCGATGGTCGACAATCAGGGCCTCAACCGCAATGCCTATTCGAACTGGGGCGACGGTTCGCGTGGCGGGCAGGCCTTCAACGACCAGCTCTATGTCGGCGTGGCCTCGAAAACCTTAGGTCAGCTGACATTCGGTCGCCATCGCTCGCTCGCCAATGATCTGGTCTCGGCGTATGACCCGACCGGAGGCGCCGCGGCTTTCTCGGCCATCGGCTATTCCGGCACCTATGTCAGCGGTCTCGGCACCACCGCCAACGCCCGTTGGGACGACTCCTTCAAATATAAGGTCGAGATTCCCGTGCAGGGGATTGGCGGAATCCGCTTCGGCGCCATGTACAAATTTGCCGATGGCAATGGCGGCAGCAATGTCGGCACGGGCGGCACGCTTTGCACGGGAACGAACCTCCCTGTTTCGGGCTGCGCGAAGCCGACGATTACCGCGGCACAATATTATGGGACCAAGAATGACGCCGGACAGGTTGGTCTCGGCGCCAGCTATGCTGGACTGGATGTTGACGGCGTGCTCGGCTACTTCAACCAGGCGATCGCCAATACCCCGCTCAGCGCGGCTCAGCTCGGCGGCATCTCCACCTTCACGAGCAATACATTCCTCGGCAATGTCGCCCAGGGAACCACCACCTATGGCAACGCCAACTCCGGGACGCTGAGCTCCACCGCAACAGACAATACGGGCGGCGCAATCGGGGCGAAATATACCTGGAACCAGTTCAAGTTCTACGCTGGTTGGGCGCATGCGATCCTTCATAATCCGAAGAATAATGTTGGCATCGGCGCACAGAACGATCAGGGCGGTTACGTCATCAGCTCGATCAACAACGGCTCTCTTCCGCACGCCAAACTGTTGGACACCGTGTGGGTCGGCGTGAAATATTCGTATAATCCGAAGACCGAATTCACTGTCGCCTATTATCATGTCAACCAGAACAGCTATGGCTTTGCGGCGAATACCACCGGCGTAACCAATACCGCGAGCACCAGCCTGGCGACCTGCAGCCTTCCCGGCTACCTCGCGAACGGTGGAACGATCGTGACCTATGGTGGCGTGAAAACCGTCTATGCGGCTCAGTCGGCGCCGCGCTCCAGCGCCTGCTCCGGCACGCTGGACGCTGTTTCGGGCTACGTCGACTACCATTTCAACAAGCGGCTCGACGTCTATGCGGGCCTCATGTACTCGGTCGTCGGCGGCGGCCTCGCCTCCGGCTATTACAACGTCAACAACTTCTCTCCGTCGGCCGGCGTCCGCTTCACCTTCTGATCGACCTCTCAAAACTTCCGATCAAAAGGTCAAACACTCCCGTGAGCCTCCCCGGCTCACGGGATTTCTGTTTTTCACGCGCCCCTAAACGTCTTGCCAAGCGCAGGCGCCAAGTTTAGCAAGGCCGCAGTATTTCAAATCCTGCGACCACGAGGCAAATCATGGCGAGCTACAATATCTTCCTGCTGCCGGGCGACGGCATCGGTCCCGAGGTGACGGCTGAGGTCGAAAAGGTCGCCAAGGTGATTTCCGACGCAGGTCTCGCCAGTTTCGAATTTGAAAAAGGCCTGGTCGGCGGCTCCGCCTATGACGCGCATGGCAAGGCGATCAGCGAAGCGGACATGGCGCGCGCCCAGGCGGCTGACGCCGTGATGCTCGCCGCCGTCGGCGGACCGAAATGGGCCGATGTGCCTTATGACGTGCGTCCGGAAGCCGGCCTGTTGCGTCTGCGCAAGGACCTTGGCCTGTTCGCCAATCTGCGCCCGGCCGTCTGCTATCCCGCGTTGGCCGACGCGTCCGCGCTGAAGCGCGAGATCGTCGAAGGCCTCGACATCATGATCGTGCGCGAGCTGACCGGCGGCGTCTATTTCGGCGAGCCCAAGGAGATCATTGATCTGGGCAATGGCCAGAAGCGCGCCATCGATACGCAGGTCTATGACACCTATGAGATTGAACGCATCGCGGCGGTCGCCTTCGAACTGGCGCGCAAGCGCGGCAATAAGGTGACCTCGTCGGAAAAGCACAATGTCATGAAGTCCGGCGTATTGTGGAAGGACGTCGTCACCGAGCTCCACAGGAAGTCCTATCCGGACGTCCAGCTCGACCATATGCTGGCTGACGCGCTCGGCATGCAACTCGTGCGCTGGCCCAAGCAGTTCGACGTGATAGTGACCGACAATCTGTTCGGCGACATGCTGTCGGACGTCGCTTCCATGCTGACCGGCTCATTGGGCATGTTGCCCTCCGCCTCGCTCGGCGCCGCTGACGCCAATGGCAAGCGCAAGGCGATGTATGAGCCCGTCCATGGTTCGGCGCCTGATATCGCCGGCAAGGGAATCGCTAATCCGATCGCCATGATCGGCTCGTTCGGCATGGCGCTGCGCTATTCCTTCGGCCTGGGACAGGCGGCGGATCTGATCGAGAAGGCCATTGCCGACGTGCTGGCCGCAGGCCTGCGCACCGCAGACATCAAGGGCGAAGCGACGACCTCAATCTCGACCTCGGCCATGGGCGACGCCATCGTGACGGCGCTGAAAAAGTCGGTCTGAAAAAAACGCGCCGGCCGTTTCGAGCGGCCGGCGCATTTCTATGTTTCCTTGAAGCCCGCCTTATTTCAGGAAGACGTAAATATCGACCTGAAGCGCAATGTCGCTGGAATCCTTGGCCTCGACGACATATTCCTCGACAAAGAGATTGCGCGCTTCCAGCCCCTTCTCGTCGAGATAGGCGGTGATCGCCTCATAGGTCGAATCGATATCGTCATAGGCGCCGCGATGTTCAAATCGCACGGCCTTGCCGCTCGGCGCCTGAGCGATCGAGATATCGGCGCCCAGATCGGGCTTCGCATCGGCGGGCGCATCCACCGGCAGCATGGCGTCGAATTTGAAGCCCGCGTCATCGGTGTCGGTAAAGACCGCGACCGGGCGCCCGGTTTCCTTGAGCCCGGCCTTCTGCGCGGCAGCGCGCAATTTGGCGATGGCGTCAATGATTTTGGCGTAGCCCTCTTCCCATTTCGCGGCGCCATGGGTCTGGATGGTGACGCGGGCGGCGATTTCCTCGACCTTGATCGCGCCTTCCTCGGCGGGGGCCTCTTTCGGCGCCTCGGCCTTGGGCGCGTCCGGCTTGGCGGCGTCAGGTTTGCCCGGTTCGGGCGTCGCGGGGCCGGCGGCGTCCTTGGCGGGGCTCTGCGCCGGAGCCGGAGCCTCCGTCTTGGGCGCGTCAACCTTGGGCGCGGTCGCCTTGCCAGCGTCCCCCGCCGGCTGTTGCGCGGCGAGCGGAATCGGCGCGGCGATCAGCGCGACAGCCAGCGCCAGACGCCGCGCCCATTCCCGGCCTGAAATAACCTTGCCGTTCTGCATCCGACAGCTCCCGATCTGGCGCGGCGCGCGCGAATCAATTCATTCTAACGCCCGCTGTTTGGCTGAATATGGCCGCGGGCGCTCTTTTCTCCTATATTGCGCCTAAACCCAACATGAACGCGCGCATTTCCGGACCAAACCCTTGACCGATTTTTCCGCCGCCGAAACAGCAAGCCTCGCCCAGGCGCCGCGTCATCCGCTGGCGGGGCGCGAGATTTTCAAGATGAACGGCGCGGGCAACGCCATTCTGGTCCTCGATCTGCGCGGCGCGGACGTCTTGCCAAGCGCCGAGGACGCCCGGGCGCTGGCGCGCGCGCCGGGCCTCGCCTATGACCAGCTGATGGTGCTGTCCGATCCGCACGCGGCGACGGACGACGCCTTCATGACCATTTACAACCAAGATGGCTCGCTCTCGGCCTCCTGCGGCAATGGCACACGCTGCGTCGCCCATTATCTCGCGGAGCGCTCGGGCGCCGGGGCGCTCGCGCTCGCGACATCGGCCGGTCCTCTGGCCGTGCGCCGCGAAGGGCCGCTCTCCTATTCCGTCGATATGGGTCCGCCGCGCCTCGGCTGGCGCGATATTCCGCTCGCGGGCGAGGTCGCGGACACCGGTTCTGTCGATCTCAAGAAATTTGGCCTGCCGCCCGCCTCCTGCGTCAGCATGGGCAATCCCCACGCGATCTTCTTCGTGTCCTCCATCGAGGCCCATGACCTCGCCGCGATCGGGCCGGAACTGGAGCATGATCCGCTGTTTCCGCAGCGGGCCAATATTTCGCTGGCCCAGGTTTTGGCGCGCGATGCGGTGCGGCTGAAGGTCTGGGAGCGTGGAACTGGCCTGACGCTCGCCTGCGGCACGGCGGCTTGCGCCACTCTGGTCGCGGGCGTGCGCGCGGGCCTCACCGAGCGGCGCGCGACCATCGCCTTGCCGGGCGGCGACCTCATCATCGAATGGCGCGCAGCCGACGGCCACGTCATCATGACGGGGCCGGTGGAGCTGGAATTTTCGCAAATCCTGACGCCCGATATTTTTGCGCCCGCGGCTGCGGCGCGATGACGCCGCCCGAATTCAGCGCGGTCAAGGCGCAAGACTCGGGCGCGGTCGAAGTCTTGACATTCGGCTGCCGGCTTAATCTCGCCGAATCGCAGACCATTCGCGAACTGGCCGCGCAAGGCGGCGAAAGAAATCTCGTCGTCGTCAATACTTGCGCCGTCACCGCCGAATCGACCCGGCAGGCGCGGCAGGCGATCCGCCGGCTGAAGCGTGAAAACCCGCAGGCGCGCATCGTCGTGACCGGCTGCGCGGCGCAGATCGAGCCGCAAATCTTCTCGGACATGGCGGAAGTCGCCCATGTCATGGGCAATGCCGAAAAGACCCGCGCCTTGTCCTGGGCGGGCTTCGCGCAAAGGGTCAATGTCGGCCCGGTGGCGGAGGCTGCGCGGCGCGAGAATGCGCCCGCGCCCGTGCTCGCCGCGATCGAGGGCCATACCCGCGCCTTTCTCGCCATCCAGAATGGTTGCGACCATAGCTGCACCTTTTGCGTCATCCCGTCCGGGCGGGGGCCGTCGCGCTCCGTCGCGCCGGAGGCGGCGCTGGCGCAGGCGCGCAAATTCGTCGAGACCGGCCATAAGGAAATCGTTCTCACAGGCGTCGATCTGACCTCCTGGGGCGCGGATCTGCCGGGCGCGCCCAAGCTTGGCGCGCTGGTGCGCCTGCTGCTGCGCGAATTGCCGGATTTGCCGCGCCTGCGCCTGTCGTCAGTCGATTGCATTGAGGCTGACGCCGGGTTGCTCGCGGCCTTCGCCGAGGAAGAAAGGCTCGCGCCCTACCTGCATTTATCGCTTCAATCGGGCGATGATTTGATCCTGAAGCGCATGAAGCGCCGCCACAGCCGCGCCGAAAGCGTCGCGTTCTGCGCCGAATTGCGTCGCCTGCGCCCAGACATCGCTTTCGGCGCCGATCTGATCGCGGGCTTTCCGACCGAGGATGATGACATGGCGGCGCGCTCGCTGGCCTTGATCGAGGACTGCGGCTTGAGCTTCCTCCATGTCTTTCCCTTTTCGGCGCGTCCGGGAACGCCCGCGGCGCGCATGCCGCGCGTGGCGCCCGCATTGGTCAAGGCGCGCGCGGCTCTTTTGCGCGAGGCGGGGGAAAGGGCGCTGACACGCCATTTGCAGGCGCAGGCCGGGCGGCGGCTGCGCGTCCTGACCGAACGCGGCGGCATGGGCCGCGCCGATGATTTCACCCCGGTCCGCACGCCCGGCCAGCCGCCGGGCCGGATCGTCGTGGCCGACGTGATCGGCTTTTCGGGCGGCGCGCTCGACGTAACAATCGATTCATCGTGAATTGAGATGCTTTCGGTCCGCTAACGCAAGACTCGTAAAAACTCCCGCTAAATGGAGCTATTGCGATGCGCTCCCCTGGGGGCGCGGGAAAGGCTGCGTTTTGACCCCGACTTTTCGCCGCGGAAGCGATTTTCGCGCCTATGTCCAGGATTCTCTCTCCGCGCAGGGCAAGCCCGGCGGGGCGGAGCGCGGCTGGGGGCCGGCGTTGCGGGCCCGGATCGTCGCAAAAATGGGCGGGCTGCTTGAAGGGCGTCCGGGCGCGGCGCTGGGCGAATCGCTGCGCCAGCGCGCCGCCAGCGCGCAGTCCCGCGTTTCCGCGCTGATGGCTTCCGCGAGCGCCTTGCTGCATCCGAAGGCTGAGACGGCGGAGCGGCAAGAGGCGCGGCAAGAGGCGCAGATTGAGGCGCAGGTTGAGGCCGCCGAGCCGGTTCGCGCGCGCCGCGCACAGGCGCGCAGGACACAGGAGAACGGCGGGCGGGAGCCCGTCGAGGAGCCTTCGCGGAATCGCTCGACTGCGCGAAAAATAGATCTTGAACTCAGCCGGCGCGAGATCGAGGCAGTTCAGGCGCGGCTCGACGCCCGCGCCGCGCCTCGCGACCACGAGGAAAAATGGCGAGCCGATCTCGCGCGCGAATACAGGCGGGAGTTTCACCCGATTGAGGCCGCGCGCGCGGCGCCGGTTGCGCCCGGGGAAGACCGAACGGCGGCCGATGGCGCGGCGGCGGCGCTTTTTCTCGCCGGCAAGGCCGCGTGGCGGGCCAGCCTCATCCTTGAGCCCGTGTTCCGCTTTCTGGCCGCCTATAGCGCCGCGATCTTGAAGGTCGCGGCGGTCGGGCTTGTCGTGGTGGGCGCTGGCGGCTTGCTGGCGCAATGGCCGGGGAGCGACAGGAGCGAAGAGACGTTCGCGCCGGCCTCGCAGCCCGCCCAGCCGGGCGCCCAGCGCGCGGTCTGGCTGGAAGTTCCCAAACCGCTGCGCCTTTTCGATCTCTCCGCGCCGTCGCTGGCGCATGAGAAGCGCCTCTATGCGGCGCGCCGCCACACGACGGGCGGCGGGCGCGAGGACGCCCTGACTTTTGGCGAATTCGCCGGGGCTGGCCCCTTCTTCCGGCTTGCCATCTATCGCCATGGCGCGGAGAAAACCGCCGACGCGGCCTTTTTCGTGGATATGGCGCGGCGCGGCGCCCAGCTCGGCCTCAGCCTTGGCCGCGCAAATGTCGCCCAGACGCAAGCTACGCGCTTTGGCGATTTCGAGACGGCGGCCATGACCATGACGGAAGGCGGGGTCACGCGCGACGCCTGCCGGGGATTCCGCTTCAGCGCGGCGCAACTCGGTCTGACCATCGCGGGCTTTTTCTGCGGCGCGGATGACGAGGCGGCGTCCGCCGGCGCGCTCGCCTGTCTCGTCAACCGGCTCGATTTGATTTCATCGGGCGAGGATGGCGCCCTGCGCGACTTCTTCGCCTCCGCCCAGGCGCGCGGCGCGCGCGGCTGCGCCGAACCGGCGTCGGCGCCCGTGAAAAAGCGCGCTGAAAAAACGAACCAATGAACCAAAGGGTTGCAAGAAAACCGCGCCAGCGGAGTTTTTTAACTTTGGCGGCCAATTCGCTATCGCAACTCCCTGCAAAACGCTAGATTGTTGAAAGCCGCATCAGGAGCCAATTATGCGCCGTAAGTCCCTTTTCGTTCTCGCGCTGTTATCGGGCGCGCTGGTCTGCGCCGGCGCCCAGGCCGAGAGCAAGCATAAACATCGTCAGCCCTCTCCGCGTGTCGTGGAAGCGGCGGACGCCGCCGAACTGACCGTCAAGAAGCGCAGCTTCCTCGATCCCGGCAATGTCGTGGCGGTCGGCACCCAGAATCGCTACATGGACGACAGCACATTCTATCAATCCCCCGCGCCGGGCGGCACCTACCGCAACGACCTTTTCGGCGACTGGATGTTGCCGGGCCCGTTCAACCTGCCGGCCGCCAATCCGCGTGCGCCGTGGTGAGCGGAAAAGCCGCGCAGTCCTAATGAAAACGGCCGGGCGATCGCCCGGCCGTTTTGCATTTGGGAAAGCAGGCGCGCCTCAATCCTTGGCGCGCTCGACATAGGTGTTGTCCTCGGTGAGGACGACGATGCGGGTTCCGACGCCGATATGGGGCGGCACCATCACGCGCAGGCCATTGTCCATCTTGGCGGGCTTGTACGACGAGGAGGCGGTCTGGCCCTTCACGACCGGCTCGGTTTCGATCACTTCGAGCGTCACGCGGGCCGGAAGCTGGATCGCCACGGCGATGCCGTTGAAGATCGACAGGATGCACTTCATGCCTTCCTGCAGATAGGCCGCCTGCTCGCCGATCACGTCCTTGGGAACGATGACCTGTTCGAAATTGTCATCATTCATGAAGGTGTGGCCGTCGCCATCCTCGTAGAGATAGCTGAAGTTCATGTCCTCGACATGGGCGCGCTCGACCTGCTCGGTGGTCTTGTAGCGCACGGAGGTCTTGTTGCCGTCGGACAGGCGGCGCATGTCGATCTGCGTGGTCGGCGTGCCCTTGCCGGGAAAGAAGCTTTCGGCGCTCAGCACGACATAGAGATTGCCGTCCTCATGTTCGATGATATTGCCCTTCCGGACGTTGCTGGCGATGATTCTCACAGTCGAATTCCCTAAGGCGACGTTCGCCGCGCCGGTTGAAGCGACGGGCGGTCGGGTCTATGGACCTTTTTGAAACTTGCGGCGACACTAATACCCAATCGTCGCCGCAACGCCAGTTTTTTGTCACATCAACATGGGGTAGGGGCGGGATGGCGCGAAACGCCGCCTTCTGGGCGCCGGAACATCATGCCGCGAGGCGGCCCCGCCTGCTGGCGCGGGCGCGGATCGTCAAGGCTTTGCGCGGCTTTTTCGAGCGCGAGGGCTTTATCGAGATCGAGCCTTCGGCCTTGCAAGTTTCGCCCGGCAACGAGACCCATATTTCGGGCTTCGCCACGCGTTACGAGCCAATAGGCGGCGTGGTGACGCCTTATTACCTGCACAGCTCGCCGGAATTCGATTGCAAGAAGCTGCTCGCCGCTGGCGAGACGCGGATTTTCTCGCTCGCCCATGTCTTCCGCAATGGCGAGCGCACGCGCCTTCACCATCCGGAATTCGCGATGCTGGAATGGTACCGCGCCGGGGCGCCTTATCGCGCCCTGATCGACGATTGCGCCGCCGTCTTGCGCGCCGCCGCCCAGGCTGCCGGCGTGACGGGGTTTCGCTTTGGCGGGTCGCGGCTCGATCCCTTCGCCGCGCCGGAAATACTGCCCGTCACGGAGGCCTTTTCTCACCATGCGGGAATCGACCTTTCCACCATGCTGGATGACCGCGACGCCCTTGCGCGCGAGGCGGCGCGGCTCGGGCTGCGGGTGAGCGCGGACGATCACTGGTCCGACCTGTTCAGCAAAATCGTCTCGGAGAAGATCGAGCCAAATCTGGGCCATGGCCGTGCGACCGTGCTGATCGACTATCCCGCGAGCGAGGCCGCTCTGGCGCGGCGCAAGCCGGAAGACCCGCGCTTCGCCGAGCGCTTCGAGCTTTATGGCTGTGGGGTGGAATTGGCCAACGCCTTCGGCGAATTGACCGATCCGGTCGAGCAGCGCCGCCGGTTCGAGGCTGACATGGCGGAACGGACGAGGATTTACGGCTCCGCCTTTCCGATCGACGACGATTTTCTCTCCGCGCTGGCCCTGATGCCCCCGGCGAGCGGCGCCGCGCTCGGCCTCGATCGTTTGGTGATGCTCGCCACTGGCGCAGATCATATCGAGGACGTCCTCTGGGCGCCGACGGCGGCGCCAAGAGAAACAGCATGAGCAAAATCCTGACCCGGCCCGATGAGCTGATCGCGGCGGGCTTCGCCGCGGCGGAGGAGGCGGGCGTTCTGGGCGAGGTCGCGGCGCGCTACAGCGTCGCCGTGCCGCCGGGCGTCGCCGCGCTTATCGAGACGCGCGACGATCCGATCGGCCGGCAATTTCTGCCCGACGCCGCGGAGCTGACCTTGCTGCCGCAGGAGCGCGCGGACCCGATCGGCGATGACGCTCACGAGGTCTGCAAGGGCCTGATCCACCGCTATCCCGACCGCGCTTTGCTTAAACTGACCAGCGTCTGCCCCGTCTATTGCCGATTCTGCTTCCGCCGCGAGCGGGTCGGGGCAGGGACGGACGGTTTGTTAGACGCGGCGGAGCTCGACGCGGCGTTTTCCTATCTCGCCGCGCACAAAAAAATCTGGGAGCTGATCGTCACCGGTGGCGATCCGCTCGCCGTTTCGCCGCGCCGGCTGGCCGAACTCTC
Organism: Rhodoblastus sp.; assembly: GCF_019449565.1. Taxonomy (GTDB): domain Bacteria; phylum Pseudomonadota; class Alphaproteobacteria; order Rhizobiales; family Beijerinckiaceae; genus Rhodoblastus. The sequence continues at coordinate 44,075 of NZ_JAGRPM010000084.1, forward strand.
GACCCGGCTGCGGGCGCTGGATCATGTCAAGATCCTGCGCTTCCATTCGCGCGTCCCGGCCTTGACGCCGGAGCGGGTGACGGACGAGTTGGTCGGCGCCCTGCGCGCCAGCGGCAAGACGATCTATGTCGCGCTGCACGCCAATCATCCGCGCGAGTTGACGCCCGCCGCCTGCGCATCCATCGCGCGGCTGATCGATTCCGGGATCGCCATGGTCAGCCAGACCGTGCTGTTGCGCGGGGTGAATGACGATGTCGAAACGCTTTCCGCCCTGATGAGGGCTTTCGTCGAGAATCGGATCAAGCCCTATTACCTGCATCATGGCGATCTCGCGCCGGGCACCTCGCATCTGCGTCTGCCGCTGGAGGAAGGGCAGGCTCTCGTGCGGGCTCTGCTGGGTCATGTCTCAGGGCTTTGTCAGCCCATTTATGTCGTGGACATCCCGGGGGGGCATGGCAAAGCCCCAGCCGGGCCGGTCTATTGGCGCCGCGAGGGCGCGCAATGGCGGGTTGAAGATTGGCGCGGAAAAAGCCACGCTTATTCCGATCCGCCGCCAAAGGCGCGAGACGAGGCGTGACGCCAAGGGGCCGGAAAAATGACTTCTGAAAAAGACCCTTGGCGTCCCGCGCCAACGGGCGCGGCGGCGGCTGACGCCGCCGGGCGCCTTGACCTTTGACGAGTCAAAGGTCAAGGCAATGATGGAGCAGCCCTCTTTTAGGCTGATTTGCAAGGTTTTTGGCGCAATAATTGATTCGGAGACTGCCTTGAGGCGCCTCATTTCCCGCGTGCTTTTCGCGAAAATCCTGGCCGTGTTGCTCATCTGCGCGGCGGCGCCTGCGCCTGCGCAGGACGCGAAGCCGCAGGGCGCGCCCGTCGCGACGGGCCCGGCGGAATCCGCTCCGCCCGTCGATCCGAATGTGCGGCTTGACGCGGCCAAGCAGAGCCTCGACCAGATTGAGGCCAAGCTCGCCACCGACAGCATGACCGACGGCGAACTGGTCAAGCTTCGCGCCTCGCTCGATCCGATCTCGACGCAGATCCAGAGCGTCATCGCCGAGGTTTCTCCCAAGATGACGGCGCTCAAGGCGCGTCTCGACCAGCTCGGCGCGCCGCCCGACCCGAAGGCCAATCCGCCGGCGGCGCCGGAAGACCCGGCGGTGGCGCAGGAACGCGCCGAGCAGCAGAAGCTTTTCTCGGCCAGCGACGATCTCATCAAACGGGCGAATCTCGCGCAATTGCGCGCCGACCAGCTTGCCGCGCAGATCGCCGACAGGCGGCGCACCCTCTTCTCCAATGCCGTTTTCCAAAGCTCGTCGAGCATCGTCTCGCCGAGCCTGTGGATGGATGTCGCGCGCGACACCCCCCACAATCTTTCCGCCGCCAAAGGGGCGCTCCTCGATATCGCGGGCCAGTTCGCCCGCGTCCTGTCCAATGGGGCGGCCGCCTTGTTCAGCCTGCTGCTGGTCGTGCTGATCGGCGCGGTGGTCGCCGCGTCGCTACTGGCCCGCCGGGTGATCCCGCGCGAAAAATCGGGACGGCCGCCAAGCGAATTGCAGAAGGCGGCGGCCGCGCTGTGGACCGCGCTGGCCGTGGCGGCCATCCCCATCCTCGCCGCGATCGCCCTTTACGCCTTGACCGACTGGTTCGGCCTCGGCGGTCAGGAATTCAAGCCCTTGTCCGACGCCTTCTTTGGCGGCGTCGTTCTTTGCGCCTGGGCGGTAGGGCTGGGCAACGCGATTCTCGCGCCCAGCCGTCCGCTCTGGCGTCCGCTCGATCTCAGCGACCGGGTGGCGCAAAGGCTGATGAATCTCGTTCTGATCGTCACCGGCCTGATCGCGTTCGGCAAATTATTCGACGCGCTGGACGAGGTGCTCGGCGCCTCGCTGCCGGTCTCGGTTGCGGCGCGGGGAACCTTCGCCATGCTCGTCGGCCTCACGCTGATGCGCGGGCTCTATGGGATCGTCGCGCCTGACGATACGCCAGAAGAGGAGACCGCGCGGCCCGCCAGTCTCGACGATGAAAGTCCCTGGTGGCCGCCAATCCGCTTCGCCGCCTGGGCGGCGACGGTCGCGGTGATCGGCGCCGATCTGCTCGGCTATATCGCGCTGTCGTCCTTTCTCGTCACGCAGCTCGCCTGGACCGCCTTTGTCGCGGGCCTGCTGTTTCTGCTGCTGAAGATCGCCTCCGAGGGCTTTGAGCAGGCGTTCCGGCCTAATTCCCGGCTCAGCCGCGGGCTGGTCAACAGCGTGGGCCTGCGCCGGGAGAGCCTGGCGCAGATCGGCGCGCTGCTCGAAGGCGTCATTTCGCTGACGCTTTATGCGGTCGCCGCCTTGCTGGTCATGGCGCCCTGGGGTCTGCAGTCGCATGACATGCTGGGCACGCTCCAGTCGGCCTTCTTCGGTTTCAAGCTTGGCGACGTCACCATCTCGCCCTGGAGCCTGCTGATCGCGCTCGTGCTGTTCGCCCTCGGCTACGCCATCACCCATGCGATCCAGAACTGGCTCGAAAAGCGCTATCTTCCGTTGACGCAACTCGATCAGGGGCTTCAGGCCTCGATCCGCACCAGCGTCGGCTATATCGGCTTCCTGATCGCGCTGCTGTTCGCGGGCGCCTCTCTCGGCATCAATCTCGAAAGGCTCGCGCTCGTCGCCGGCGCGCTCTCCGTCGGTATCGGCCTCGGCCTGCAATCGGTGGTCAATAATTTCGTCTCGGGCCTGATCCTGCTGTGGGAGCGCACGATCCGGGTCGGCGATCTGGTCGTGATCGGTGAAGAACAGGGCTTTGTCCGGCGCATCAATGTGCGCGCCACCGAGATCGAGACCGCCGACCGCGCGACCATGATCGTCCCCAACGGCAATATGATGACCGGGGTGGTGAAGAATTTCGTGCGCGGCGACCGCATGGGCCGCATCAAGATTCCGGTTCAGGTCGTCGCCGGTTCGGACCCCGAAAAGGTGCGCGAGATCCTGACTGACGCCGCGAGATCGCAGGACCAGGTCGTGGGCATTCCGGCCCCGACGGTGCTGTTCACCAATTTCGGCGCCAATTCGCTCGATTTCGAGCTGATCTGTTTCGTCGAGGAGGTCGAGCGGGCGGGGCGGGTGCGGAGCGATGTGCTCTACGCCATTTTCAAGGCCTTCGCCGAGGCCGGATTGAAAATGCCTTCGACCAGCACCTCGCTCGACCTCGACGTTTCCAAGTTCGAGCCCATGTTGCAGCGCCTTCTCCCCGGCGCAAAAGACATCAAACCTTAAGGTTTTTGGCGCATTCCCGCAGGTCTCGCCCGCTCTGTCCGCGCCTTGCCGCCAAAGTTCGGAAAGCCAAAATCCGATGCATGACAGCCGTTCCTTCCTGCGCCTCATCGCGGGTTCCGCCCCGCTCTGCCTGCTGCTGGCCGGCTGCGCCGACACCGCCGCGCCGCCGCCGCCTCCCGCCGCCAGCGAATCCAGCCTTTATCGCTCCATGGCCGCGCCCGGCGCCAGCCTCGACTCCGCCGCCGCGCGCGATATGATCTCGCTCTATCGCCGCAACAACGGACTGGCCGGCCTGACGCTCGATCCGGCCCTGATGGAGCAGGCGCGGGCGCAGGCCGAGACCATGGCGACGCGGGACAAGCTCAGCCATGAGCTGAGCGGCTCGCTGGCGTCCCGGCTCAATGGCGCGGGCTTCCAGAAATCGGCTGCGGTGGAGAATGTCTCGGCGGGCTATGACACCATGGCCGAAGTCTTTTCCGGCTGGCGCCAGTCGCCCTCGCATAACGCCAATCTGCTCGCGCCGGGCATGAAGCGCATGGGCGTCGCCGCCGCCTATAATCCCAAGACGCGCTACAAGGTGTTCTGGGCGCTGGTCATGGCGAACTGAACTGCGGCGGGAGCGTTATTCCGCCGGCGCGAGTTCGCCGTCGAAGTCCGAGGGACCGAGCCAGCGGCGCAGGAAGGCCGAGGTCCAGCGCGCCACGGCGCGGTCATGCTGGAACCAGCCCTCCAGATGGCGATGGCGCTCCTGGGCGCTGGGGTGGTTCATGCGCTCCAGCGCGGTCACCGTCCATTTGCACATCATGGCGTAAGTGACGTCGGGGTGGAATTGCAGGCCGAAGGCCTTTTCGCCGACCTGGATCGCCTGGGCCTCGAAATCCTCGCCCCTCGCGAGCAGGACCGCGCCATTGGGGCAGTCGAAACCTTCGCGATGCCATTGATAGACGCGGGTGGGGAAGGCGCAGTCGCAGAGCGAATGCCCTTCTTGCGTCGGGCGGATGGGATAATAGCCGACTTCCACGCGGCCTTCCGGATGGGCGCCGACCTTGTGGCCGAGATGGCGCGCGAGCAATTGCGAGCCAAGGCAGATGCCAAGAAAGGGCTTGTTTTCCTTCAGCGGCGCGCCGATCCAGTCGATCTCCCGCTTCAGCCAGTCTTCTTCGTCATTGGCGCTCATCGGGCCGCCGAAAAAAACCGCTCCGGAATGGTCCCGCATCGTCTCGGGCAGGGGGTCGCCGAAGCGGGGGCGGCGGATATCCAGCGGGGCGCCAAGGTCGCGCAGCAGCCGGCCGATCCGTCCGGGACAGCTGTGTTCGCCGTGCAGGACGATCAGCACCGGCTTGTGTTGTGGCGGCGAAAACGGATCGACGGAAAAGAGCATTTTCAAGCGATCTCCTTTTCCCTGCGGCGCAATTGCATCGAGCCGACCATGGCCATGGTGAGGGACTTGGGGGCGAGGGGGCTAGTCCAGGCGATGAATTTCGTCATGAGGCCGGGCAGGACGACGCGCTTGCCGGCCATCATGCCCTGATAGGCGATTTTCGCGACCTCCGGCGCGGAGAGCGCGCCGCTGCGGATCATCTTGTCCATCTTGGCGGAGAAACGCGCACGCGCCTGGAAGCCGGTGGGCACCGGCCCGGGGCAAAGCGCGGTTACACTCACCCCGCGTGGCGCCAGCTCGACTGACAGCGCCTCGGAGAAGGACAGCACATAGGCCTTGCTGGCGTAATAGACCGCCATGCCCGGACCCGGCATGAAGGCGACGATCGAGGCGACATTCAGCAGCCGCCCCCGGGCTTGAATCAGTTGCGGCGCAAAAATCAGGCTCAGTTCTGTCAAGGCGCGCATATTCAGGTCAATCATGCCCAATTGTTCGGCGTGATCGCCCTCCGTCGCCGGACCGAGCAGGCCATAGCCGGCATTGTTGACCAGAATTTCGACCGAGGCGCCCGCCGCTTCCAGCGCGGCGGCCAGCGCGGCTGGGGCGCCGGGCTGGGTCAGGTCGAAGTCAAACGCCAGCGGGCGGGGATTTCTCTGTCCCGGCAGGACGGCGAGTTCATCGGCGAGGGCGTCGAGCGCCGCGCGGTTGCGCGCGACGAGCGCGAGATCATGGCCCTGCGCGGCCGCGTAGCGGGCGAGATCGGCGCCGATGCCGCCCGATGCGCCCGTGATGAGCATGAGTTTGCGCGGCGCCGTCATGATTCCGACCCCGCAGGGGCGGGGGCGCCGAGATCCCAGGGGCCGGGCGCGTCGGGTTCGCAGCCGTGTTCTTCCCGGACCTTGCGGCGCATGGCCAGGCGGTCGCGCGCGGGCACGCCGAGCAGTTCCGACACCCGCCAGATGATGTTTTCCTCGAATTCCTGCACGGTTCCGTCGGCATAGGCGACGGTCCACATCATTTCGATCAGGCGCCGGCGATCCGGTCCCGCCATCGAATCCTTGAGAACCGAAGTAAAGCCGTAAAGGTCGACGGCCTCGCGATCGCGGTCGCGCGCCTCTGCCAAAAGCTGCTCGGCTTCGTCGCGGCCGAGGTCGAAGCGCTGCTGCAACAGCAACAGCAAGGCGCGTTTTTCGGTTTCGCTGAAAAAGCCGTCGATCTCGGCGACATGGACAAGCAGAGCGGCGGCGGCGACACGCAATTCATTCCCGCCAAAATCGCGTTGTGCGGCTTCGGACCCGGTTATTTCGTCAATGAACTGCCGCAACCTTTCGAACATGCTCAAACCTGGTCAAGACGCGCATTCTGAATCCCAAGATGGGCCTTGGGTGCTGAACGAAGCATTAACCATGCCGAAATAGGTGGAACAACCAGTAATATTACAGGCGCCGCGACGCAAAAACGCAAACAGGGTTACCAATTGGTAAATAGGGCGACGAAATCGCGCCCGATCAACCCTTCTTGCCCTTGGCCTCAAGCTCGGCCTTGAGCGCGGCGAGCTTGGCGAAAGGCGAATCCGGATCGGCCTGCTTTTCGCGCGGTGGGCGCTTTTCATGCTGCGGCGGACGTTCGCCGCGCTGGTCGTCGCGCCGCTTGCCGTCGAACTTGCCTTCGAACCGGCGTCCGCCTTCACGCTTGCCTTCGAAGCGCGGCTTGCCGCCGTCCGGCCTGCGGTCGTCGCGGCGCGGCCGATCCTGCCTTGCCTGCGCGCCCTCGGTCGGCTGAGCTTCAACGGCTTGTCCTTCGACGGGCGCGGTCTCGCCGGACGGCCTCGCTGAACCGCCCTGATGGCGGCGCGGGCCGCCGTGACGGCGGTTTTGTTCCTGCCCATGCTCGCGGCGGCGGCCGTGGGGATGACGCTGCGGGCGCCAGATTTCGATCAGGACCGGTTCCGCGGGAGCGGCGTCTTCGGCCGGAGCCTGCTCTTCGCCGGTCGCCTCTTCCGCGGTCTCCGGAACGCCAGCGGCCTCGCCCTCGACAGTGGCGACGGTTTCGGCTTCCGCCTCGGGCGCTGCTTCTGCGACCGGTTCGGCGGCGGGCTCCGGCGGTTGTTCGGCCGGGGTCGGCTCCGCCACAGCTTCGGCTTCCGCAGGGGCTGCAACCTCTTCGACGGCGGCCTCGACCGCGACGGCTTCCGCTGCGAGTTCGGTCGTTTCGGTCGCGGCTTCAGCGGTTTCCGGCGCGGCTTCGCCGCCTTCCGTTGCAGCGGCTTCTTGCGTCTCGGGGGCCTCCGGCGCGGCTTCCGCCGTCACGGGCTTGACCGGCTCGGTCGGCGCCTTGGCGAGCAGCGGCACGGTGATGGCCGGACCCGGGCGCGATTCGCTCGCATAGCCCAGCGATTTGAGAATGCTGGAGAAGCTTTCGCCCGAACAGCCGGCGAGCGAGGTCATGGTGACCGTGACGACGAAGCCCTCGCCATCGGCGGCGCCAGCCGGCGGCTCGCCTGGCGTGACGCCGGGGCGATAGGCGATGGCGGGGCGGATCAGGTCGGCGAGGCGCTCCAGAATATCGACGCGCACAGCTCGGTCGCCGCAAACGCGGAAGCCGGCGGCGCGATACAGGCCGCGATTGATCTGCTGGTCGGCCGGGAAAGAGGTGCGGCCGGAGGCAGCGAGATGGGCGACCTCGTCGATGCCCTTCACGACTTCGAGTCCGCCGTGTTTCAGCGTCCAGAGCTGGGCGGCGAGAGCGCGCGGGGCCGGCTTCAACAAGGCCGGGAGGTAAAGATGATAGGCGCCGAAGCGCACGCCGAACTTGCGCAGGGCGGCGCGGGCCTCCTGCGGCAGGGTCTTCATCTCGTCGGCGACGCGCGAGCGCTCCAGCACGCCGAGCGCCTCGCCGATCTGGAAGGCGAGGCCGCGCGCGACGCCTTCGAGGCCGTCGCCGATTTCAAGCTCCTCCAGAGCGCCGAGCGTCTTCTTGATATGCTGCGCCAGCCAGAGATCGAGACGGTTCTGCGCCATTTCGAGCTGCGCGCCGCTCAGATGCTCATCGGCGATCAGCCGCACGCGCGGCTTGAGAATATGGTCGCCCGCCGCAATTCGTCCGACCGGCTCGCCCAACCAGCGGATGATGCCGTCATTGGCGAGGACGAAAGCCTCGTCGACCGCCTCATGCACGCGGCGCGCCCGCGCCTCGATCTCCGTCGCCAGCGCTTTCTGCGCCGCCGCGTTCAAGGTCTTCGCCTCCTCGCCCGCCGCCTGTGGGTCGGGCGTAAAGCAGAACCCCTGCAGGGAGCCGACGTGATGACCCTCGACCATAACCTGGCCCGTCGCGGTGACTTCGGCTTCCAACATCGTGTTCTCTCTCAGGCGGCGCATCAGCACGCTGGCGCGCCGGTCGACAAATCTTTGGGTCAGACGCGCGTGCAAGGCGTCGGATAGATTGTCCTCTACCTGACCCGCGACGCCCTGCCAATGCTCTGGATCGTTCAACCAGTCATTGCGGTTGGCGATGAAGGTGCAGGTTCGGACCTGATTGATGCGCCCGGACAGGGCGTCAATATCGCCGTCGACCCTGTCAACGCTGGCGATCTGGCGCGCGAACCAGTCGTCGGGAATGCGTCCGGCCCGTACGATATAGCGAAAAACATTCATGACAAGATCGGCGTGGGCGGCCGGAGACGTCTTGCGATAGTCGGGAATCTGGCAAACGTCCCATAATCTTGCGATGTCGGCGCGCGTCTTGGCGTTGCGGTGCACGCTCTCGTCGCGCGCCGCCGCTTCGAGCGCGACCTGGTCTTCCGCGACCGGCGCGCGGGAGAGGCCGGGCCGGGAGGGGACCATGTCCAGCGAGGCGATCAGAGATTCGATGCTGGAAAAATCCAGCGCGGCGTTGCGCCATTGCAACAGCGGAACGGGGTCGAAGGCGTGCGATTCGATCATCGCGGCCAGTTCTTCGTCAAAGGGCGGGCAACGTCCGCTGGTCCCGAACGAGCCGTCGCGGGTGTGGCGGCCGGCGCGGCCGGCGATCTGGCCGAATTCGGCGGGGTTGAGCCGGCGGTGCTGATAGCCGTCGAATTTGCGGTCGGCGGCGAAGGCGACGTGATCGACGTCAAGATTGAGCCCCATGCCGATCGCGTCGGTGGCGACGATGTAATCGACGTCGCCGTTCTGGTAGAGGTCGATCTGGGCGTTGCGGGTGCGCGGGCTCAGCGCGCCGAGCACCACGGCCGCGCCGCCGCGCTGGCGGCGGATCCATTCGGCGATGGCGTAGACGTCCTCGGCGCTGAAGGTGACGATGGCGCTGCGTCGGGGCAGCCGCGCGATCTTGCGCTCTCCGGCGAAGGTAAGCTGCGAAAGGCGCGGGCGGGAATTGACGCGAATGCCCGGCAATAGCCGCTCCAGCACGTCCTGCATGGTCGCCGCGCCGATGAGCAGGGTTTCCTCTGTTCCGCGCCTGTTGAGGATACGATCGGTAAAAACATGGCCGCGATCAAAACTCGCGGCGAGCTGGATCTCGTCGATCGCGACAAAGGGCAGCGCCAGGTCGCGCGGCATGGCCTCGACGGTCGAGACCCAATATCGCGGGTTTTTCGGCTTGATCTTTTCCTCGCCCGTGACGAGGGCGACCGCCTCTGTCCCAACCTTGGCGACGACGCGGTTATAGACCTCGCGCGCGAGCAGCCGCAGCGGCAGGCCGATCATTCCCGCCGAATGGCTCAGCATGCGCTCGATGGCGAAATGCGTCTTGCCGGTATTGGTCGGGCCGAGGATCGCCGACAAATTGTCGGCCGCGCGCCCCGCCGCTTTCCCGGAAGCCTGGCCGGAATCGCCCTGTCGCGCGGGAAAAAGAAACTCGTTCATCGACGTCATGGCCGCCGGGCTCCTGACGGGTCGTTAGGGACTTGTTTCATTTCTGGACGGCCGAATTGCAACCTGTATTTTTCATCCTATTGTTTTAAAAAAGAAAATTAAATCGCCGGCTCTGGTCCAGCTTTGGGTTTTGCGCCGCCGCGCGGGCCAAATTAAGGAATCGAACCTTGCGCGAACGAATCGGGGTCGAATCGGCGCCCGCATCGGAGTCTGTTTTTGTTCGCCCCATATATGGGGACGGACGCGCGAATCGCCCCAGAGTTTGATTCTTGCGTCAAATCGCGCCGGTCCGGCCGCGCGGAGCGGCGGACTCCGCAGGCGGGTTTTGTCAACAAGACTCAGGGGGCGAAGCGCAGTTCCGAAGCTTCGATCACCGCCGTGCCGGCCATCGTCATCAGCGACACCCGATAAGGCACGACAATATGCAGGTTGGGTACAGGCGCGAGCCAGACGTTCATGTCCTTGTTCTCGGCCATGAACTGGGTCGCCTTGTTGCTTGGCTTGTGACCGGCGATGGGCACATAGCGCGCGGAGCAGATCGTCACCGGGCCGGAATAGCCATTGGTCTTGACCTCTTTGACGCCGACATAGGTAAGGGTGACGTCGAAGCGGGTATAGCCGTCAAACACCGGGACGCGGCGGTTGCAGGCGCTCGGTCCGACGGCGCTCGCGCCCTCCGGCACCGGCATCACGAAGGCCGAGAGCGGGTCGATGATGTCCCGCTTGTGCGCTTCCGTTATCGGCACGCGTTCCGGATTCTTGCTGTCGTCCCAGGCCGGGGAACTCTCGACCTGCCGTACGGCTCCGTCGCTCATCGCCATGCGCAACGTGCGCGTCTCCTTGGAATTGGAGGCGACGGTGGCGTAGCCCGCCGGCGAAATGGCGCCGCCCTGATAGGCGCCGGACGAGGCCAGCGCCATGCGCAGGCTCGACACCATGGCGGCGAGGCCGGTCAGGCGGACATGGAGATCGACCTTGTAACGACTGTCGCCCACCGCGCCATCCGCCACAGCGACGCCGATCGGCAGACCGATCAGCGAGACGCGGTAATTGGCGTGCATGGTCTCGGCCCGCGCCTCGGCGCGGAAAGGGACCCCAGCGTTCGCCACCCCGGCGACCAAAGCGAGCCCACAAATTGCCATACGCTTCATTCAGCCGGCCTTTCGGCGATCCGGGCGCGATCGCCCTGCATGATTCGAATCGATTGTCAGGGAATATAATGGCGTCGGCGCGGCGCGTAAAAGTTTTGCCGGGGGCGGCGTCGATGAAAATGTACAAAGGCGCCTAACCCCCCTTGCCGCGATCAATCTGCGCCGCTATAAGGCGGGCCTCCAAGGCGAAGTTCTTGGATGCGGCGGGGCGACCCGCCGAAAATGTCGGAGTGTAGCGCAGCCTGGTAGCGCACCTCGTTCGGGACGAGGGGGTCGGAGGTTCGAATCCTCTCACTCCGACCATTTTCAGATCAAATACTTAGCATTCTGGCCACCCGGCCACGCCGGGGCGGCTCGTCGGCGTTTTCGCGGAGTGCGCGACAGATTGGGCGTTTTCTCGGAATACGCGACAGAGTGCGCCGGAGGCGCAGCCGTCAGCTATCCATCTTCAGCGCGGCAATAAATGCTTCCTGCGGGATTTCGACCTTGCCGAACTGCCGCATGCGCTTCTTGCCTTCCTTCTGCTTCTCCAGCAGTTTTCTTTTGCGGGTCACGTCGCCGCCATAGCATTTGGCGGTCACGTCCTTGCGCAGCGCCCGGATCGTCTCGCGCGCGATGATTTTCGCGCCGATGGCGGCCTGGATCGGAATCTGGAACATATGCTGCGGAATCAGCTCGCGCAGCTTCTCGCACATGGCGCGGCCGCGCATTTCGGCGCGGGTGCGATGGACCAGCATGGAGAGCGCGTCGACCGGCTCGGCATTGACCAGCAGCGACATCTTCACGAGATCGCCGGGGCGATAATCGATGATCTGATAATCGAACGAGGCGTAGCCCTTCGAGATCGACTTGAGCCGGTCGTAGAAGTCGAACACCACTTCATTGAGCGGCAGTTCATAGACCACCATGGCGCGCTTGCCGACGTAATTGAGATCGACCTGCACGCCGCGCCGATCCTGGCAAAGCTTCAGCACCGAGCCGAGATATTCGTCTGGCGTCAGAATGGTCGCCTTGATCCAGGGTTCCTGGATTTCGGAGATCTTGACCACATCGGGCATGTCGGCGGGATTATGCAGCTCGATGGTTTCGCCATTGTTCATGATGATCTTGTAGATCACCGATGGCGCCGTCGCGATCAGGTCGAGATTGAACTCGCGCTCCAGCCGCTCCTGGATGATTTCGAGATGCAGCAGGCCCAAAAATCCGCAACGGAAGCCGAAGCCCAGCGCGGCGGAGGATTCCATCTCGAAGGAGAAGCTGGCGTCGTTGAGGCGCAAACGCCCCATCGCAGCGCGTAAATCTTCGAAATCGGCGGCGTCGACGGGAAACAACCCGCAGAACACCACAGGCTGGGCTGGCTTGAAGCCCGCGAAGGCCTCCGCGCAGGGCTTTTTCTCATCGGTGATGGTGTCGCCGACGCGGGTGTCAGCCACCTGCTTGATCTGGGCCGTGATGAAGCCGACCTCGCCGGGGCCGAGCTTGGCGACGTCCTGCATCTTCGGGCGGAACACGCCGATGCGGTCCACTTCGTAATGGGCGTCGGCGGCCATCATCTGGATTTTCTGGCCCTTGCGCAGCTCGCCGTCGAAAATGCGCACCAGCACCACGACGCCGAGATAGGCGTCATACCAGCTGTCGACCAGCAGCGCCTTGAGCGGGGCTTTTTCGTCGCCCTGCGGCGGCGGCAGCTTTTTCACAATGGCTTCGAGCACGAGATCGATGCCAATGCCCGTCTTGGCGGAAATCGGCACGGCATCGGAGGCGTCGAGGCCGATCACTTCCTCGATCTGGGCCTTGATGCGGTCCGGCTCGGCGGCGGGCAGGTCGATTTTGTTGAGCACCGGCACGATCTCGTGGCCGGCGTCGAGCGCGTGATAGACATTGGCCAGCGTCTGCGCCTCGACGCCCTGCGATGCGTCCACCACCAGCAGCGAGCCTTCGCAGGCGGCGAGCGAGCGCGACACCTCATAGGCGAAATCGACGTGCCCGGGCGTGTCCATCAGGTTGAGAATATAGGTCTGGCCGTCCTCGGCCTTGTATTCGAGGCGGACGGTCTGGGCCTTGATCGTGATGCCGCGCTCGCGCTCGATATCCATCGAATCGAGCATTTGCTCGCTCATGTCGCGCGCGGCCACGGTCCCGGTTTGCTGGATCAGCCGGTCGGCGAGGGTGGACTTGCCATGGTCGATATGGGCGACGATGGAGAAATTGCGGATATTGTCGATCTTGTGCGCGCTCATGCGCCGCAAATAGCAGGCGTTGCGGGCGAAAGGAAGGGCGGTTGGTTAAAATTGCCCAATCCGAGAATCTCCTTTCATCCAAAAGGAATGCGCCTCCGCCAACCTATATGCGAAGCGCCGTTCCGGCCGTGGCGAAGGCCAATGGTCAGTGCCCCGAGAGTCCGAATCATCTATAGAAAAGGAGCACGGCGATTCATTTTCCGCCTTGGCGTCCGCGCCGGCACTTTTTTCGTTTCAACGAAGGCTCTTTTCATGACGGACGTTTACCTGAATGGTCTCGGGGCGTTCCTGCCGGGCCCTCCCGTCTCCAATGCCGAAATGGAAGACTATATCGGCCGGGTCTTCGGCAAAACCTCGCGTTATCGTGCGGCGTCTCTACGCCAGAACAAGATTAGGACTCGGCATTACGCGCTCGACCCGGATGGTCGCGCCCTTTTTACAGGCGCCGAAATGGCGGCGGCGGCGATCAAGATGGCGGCGGACCAGTCGGAAACCAGCCTCGAAAGCATCACTTTTCTCGCGGCTTCGGCGACGCTGGGCGACGGGCTCGTTCCCGGCCTCGCCTCCAGCGTTCATGCCGGATTAGGTCTCAAAGAGATTGAGATCGCCAATTTCCAGAGCGTCTGCGCCAGCGCCCTGATGGCGTTCAAATCGGCTTTTCTCCAATTGAAGGCTGGCGAGCACCAATGCGCCGCCGTCAGCGGCAGCGAATTTTCCAGCCGTTATTTCCGGCCCGGAAATTACGAATGCGTCGAAGCCTATCGCATCGAGCAAGCTATTCCCTTCCAGGCCGATTTCCTGCGTTTCACTCTGTCCGACGGGGCCGGGGCCGCACTTCTGGAAACCCGCCCCAACAGCCGACAGTTGTCGCTGAAGATCAAATGGATCGATATCCGCTCCTTCGCCCATCTGTTCGATCTTTGCATGGTCGGCGGCGCGACAAAGGAGGACGAAGGCTGGCGCTTCTGGAGCAGTTTCGGCGATCCGGTCGCGGCAGCCCAGGCCGGGGCGCTGCATTTGTTCCAGGATTTCGATTTGATGAAACGGATGCTGCCGATCTGGGTGTCGCATTATCTCGACCTGATCGACAAGGAACGTATCGTTATCGCCCGGATCGATCACGTGTGCAGTCATTATTCGTCGCATGGCTTGCGCGAGGAAATCATCGTGCTGTTGAAACGGGCGGGAGCGATGATCGACGAAAGCAAATGGTTCAGCAATCTCTATACCAAGGGCAATACGGGCGCGGCTTCTATTTTCATCATGCTTGAAGAGCTTTACCGCGCGGGCGGCCTCAAGCCCGGAGAAACCATTCTTTGCCATGTGCCGGAAAGCGGACGCTGCATGAACGGCTTCATGTTGCTGGAGGTCGTGTGATGTCGCGGGTCCAATCGGTGATGCGCGGCCTGATCCAGGTCTGGAGCGATTTCTCGGCGGAAATCGACAAGACGCCTTTGATCGACAAATTGCTGCGCGGAAAATTCCGCCTCGACGATTATCGTCGCTTGCTGGTCAATCACCGCCAGCAGGTCATCGAGGGCTCGCGCTGGATCGCCCGGGCGGGATCGAGCATCTGCGGCGATTATGCCGAGCAGCGCTCGCTGTTCCTGCAGCACGCCGTCGCCGAACATCGCGACTATCGCATGCTTGAAGCCAATTTCGTCTCGGTCGGCGGCGAACTGGACGCGATCGCCAAGGCCGAGAAGAATATCGGCACGGAAGCGCTGCACGCTTTCATGTATCAGCGCGCCAGCGAGCCGAATCCTTTCGACCTTCTCGGCGCCATGTTCATCATCGAGGGGCTTGGCCAGAAAAAAGCCGGCGAATGGGGCGTGATGATCAAGGAACAACTGTCGCTGCGCGACGAGCAGGTAAGTTTTTTGCTTTATCACAGCGCCAATGACGAACATCACATGCGCGAATTCGAGACGATTCTCGGCTCCAGCGTCCTGAACATTCCCGGCATGGAGCGGGCGATCGTCAAGACGGCCCGGATCGTGGCCCGCCTCTATCGTCTGCAACTCGAAGAGTTGGAAAGCTACGGATGAGCTACGACCTGAGCAAACATGATTTCAACGATCCCGATCCCTGGGTCGCGCTCGATCTCGACCAGAGCACCTTTTTCGATCCAGCCGCCAAGGCGGCGCTGCTGCGCGGCAACGCCTCGAAGTCGCGACAGTTCCTGCTGCCTGTCGTCCGTCCGCTGGCGCGTCTGAGCATTGTCCTAACGCAACTCCTGCGCATAGTCCTTCCGAACAGCTTCACATCATCGCGGCATCTTCACACGCTAATCGTGTGGGGCATGCGCAATTTCCTTAGTCGCGACGCCAATTATCTAATTTTCCGCCATTTCCATATCGGCAGCCAGATCCTGAAATTCCTTGCCGACAATGTTGAAAATGTCGATGTCAAGGCGCATCCGCTGAAGCCGCGCGCCCTGGAAGATTTCCTGGACAACACCTATGTCCAGCATGATTTGAACCTTTTCAATTTCATCATTCAGATCAACGCGCAGGGCGGCCGGTTTAAGCCAGCGCCGCTGGAGCGGATCAATTTCTCCGCGCTTGAGGACGTCGATCCGCTTCTGCCCGTCCTGCCAGACCGCTGGCATAATTTTCTCGACCTGCAGACGGCGATCGAGCTTTACACGCCCCTGTTCGGGCTTTTCCTCGCCGACAAGGATTTCTGGCGCGCCAGCAATTCGCTGCAACTGGACGAAACTATCGCCATTTACGTCGCCCGCCTGTTCGATCGCGAAAGCATTGTCGCTCTGGTCAACAACAAGCATCCCTGCGTGCCCATTTCCACGCTGGAGGCGGGGTTCCGCTTGATGCTGCATGGGCTGGACGCGGAAAACCTGTATGGATTCATCAAGGAAATGCAGAAACGGCAAGCGGCGGAGCGGGCGTCCGGAGGTGCGCGTTGACGCAAGTTTAACCGGCGCGGGCCACGCTGCGGCAACGCATTTTCCTGGAGATTTTCCTTGAAGCCTCAGTCCCGCGCTGCGCTCTGGGCGATCTGGCTCGTTCTGGTTTTCGGCGTCCTGAATATTTACGGCCCCTCGCTATGGAGCTACCGGCCGGAGGGGCGGCAGGGGACGATGACCGAGCGGGAGATCGCCGAGGCGATGACGCCATTGCAAACGCTGGGCGTCATCCTTCGCAACGACACCGACACCGGCCGTTATCTCTCCTACGCCAACGCCATTTTGGGGCGCCCTTATGGCGCCTATTACGTGCGGTCCATGCGGCAATGGACGACGGCCGAGCAAAACGACTCCGGCAGCAACCCCTCCGCGATGGTCGCGCCGGACCATCCTCTGCTGCCCTGGCGGGATTTCTCGGTTGAATATCCGCCGGGCATGCTGATCAGCGCGCTGGCTCCGGCATTGTTCACCGCCGACAAGGATCTCTATCATCTCCTGTTCAGCGTCGAGATGGGGCTGATGCTGACCCTCGCCGTCTGGCTGAGCATGTCGACGGCGGAGCGCGTCGCGCCTGGTCTTGGCCGCGAGACCTTGTTGATGAGCATCCTATTCGTCGGCGGCTTGGGGATCATCAGCCTGCGCCGCTATGACGCCGCCGTTGCGCTGGCTGTCGCCGCCGTCATTGCGGCGCTCGCGTCGCGAAAACCCTTCGCGTCCGGCCTCGCTCTCGCGGCGGGCGTCATCGTCAAGGGCGTTCCGATTCTGCTGGCGCCGATCGGCTTCGCCTGGTTCGCCGCGCAGCGCGCCTGGGGGCCCCTGGCGCGAAGCTTGGCGGGGACGGCGGCGCTGCTGCTTGCGGCGATGGCTTTTTATCTCTTTCTCGCCGGCGCCAATGCGCTGGACGCGATTGTCTATCACAGCGAGCGGCCACTGCAGATCGAAAGCTCCTACGGCGCGCTTCTGGTCGCGGCGCGGGCGTTCGACCCCGATATCGTGGCCAGCGTCTATAGTTTCGGGTCCGAAAATATCGTTTCCGTGTGGGAGCCGGCGCTGCGGCGCGCGGCGAGCTTGCTTCCCGTCCTCGCGTTGCTGGGCGTCTATGTCTGGTGCTTTGCCGCCATGCGCCGCGCCGAGGCCGCCCCCGACCGGCTGCGCATTGTTTTGGCCGCCGCGAGCGCCGCCTTCGTGGCCTTCATCACGCTGGGCAAGATTTGCAGCCCTCAATATCTGGTTTGGCTGCTGCCGACGGGGGCGATCTCCGCAGCCTCGGGCTCGCGCCTCAACCGCATGCTGCTGATCTCGGCCTGCGCGCTGGGCCAGATCGAATATCCCTTTGCCTATCCATTCCTTGTGCAAGGCCTCGAACCGAGCTTTGGGCTTTTGGTTTTCCTCCGCAATGCGATCCTGATCTGGTGGGCTGTCATAACGATGCGCGAGGCATGGCGCCCCGCGTTGTCGTCGCTGTCGGCCGCTGTCTCGGCCGCCCCGCAAGGCGCGACTTAGCGGGTTCGTTTTTCTCGCCTCAACTCGCCCGCGTCGTCGCGGCGATCAATCAGCATTATATTGCGATGCGCAGCCATGCGCTTGTAGGGGCGGGCGCTGGCTCGGTCTGACCGATTGGATGAAAACATGCCTTCACGCTGCGTCTATACGGTTTTGACGGGTGGCTACGAATGTTTGAACGAGCAGGCGATCGCCAGGGAGTCTTCCCTTCCATTCATCTGCCTGACCGACGACCCGGACCTGACCAGCGACTCGTGGAAGATCCGGCAGATCGCGCCGACCTTCGCGACGGATCCGATCCGGAGCCAGCGAGACCTGAAAATCCGGCCGAATATGCATCTGCCGGAGTTCGACCAGTCCCTCTATATCGACAATTCGGTCATCCTGAAGGTTCGGCCCGAAAGGCTTTTCGAAACATTTCTTGCGGATTCGCCCGTGGCGATTCCGACCCATAGTTTCCGTGAAACGCTCCTGGACGAGTTTCTGGCCATCGTTCAGCTTGGCCTTGACGATTCAAGTCGTGTTTTCGAGCAAATCAACCATTATTCGCTCTCGGACCCGGCGGTGCTGAGTGAAAAGCCTTATTGGTCGGCGATTTTGCTGCGAGATCATCATGATTCCGGTGTGAGGAAATGGGCGGAAATCTGGGCCGCGCATGTTTTTCGCTATTCGCGACGGGATCAATTGTCGATCAATCTGGCTTTTCGGAACGCTGGATTGACGCCGAAAGCGATCGACGTCGAGAATCATGAGTCATGGTTCCACAGCTGGCCGGTCACGATCGGTCGCGATCGTTCGAAGGGCATGCGCGACACGCTCACCGCTCTTAGCCCCATGGTCTTCCGCCTCAGGAAAGCCGAACTTGAGCTTGCCGAAAATGCGCGTGCGCGCGAAGACCTTGCCAGGGAACTCGAAGAGCGTCTTGCAGAGGAGCAAATACGGCGTTCGGAGGACTCGGATACGCTCGCTGCAAGCCAGCGGGAACTGGAGCACGTGCGCAGTGAACGGGAGCAGATGCGCAGTGAACTGGAAACCGGGCGCAGCGCATTGGAACAATCGCGCGGCGCGCTGGATTCGGCGCGGCGCGAGCTGGCCGAATCCGCCCTGCGCGAGGCGCAGCTTTGGGCGCGCTATGTCGCCTTGCGCAAGAGAACTGTGTTGCGTTTGCCGCGCTGGCTGGTCCGCCAGGGCTGATCCGGGCGAGAGCCGGTCTCGGCGTCAAGCGGGCGGAGGAGATCTCCCCTTGCGCCGCCGCGCCAAGCCTTTACAACGCGCGGCAACACTCAAAGGAGAAAACATGCGCCCATCCCATCGCGCGCCGGACGTCATGCGTCCCGTCTCAATGCAGCGCAATGTCGCGCGTTACGCCGAAGGCTCTTGCTTGGTGAAATTCGGCGAAACCCACGTGCTCTGCACCGCCTCACTGGAGGACAAGCCGCCGATGTGGCTGCGCGGACAGGGCAAGGGCTGGATCACTGCGGAATATTCCATGCTGCCGCGCGCCACCCATACCCGCACCCGGCGCGAAACGAGCAAGCCCTCCGGACGCACACAGGAAATCCAGCGGCTGATCGGCCGCTCCCTGCGTGCGGTCACCAACCTCCAGGCCATGGGCGAGCGCCAGATCACGCTGGACTGCGACGTGTTGCAGGCCGATGGCGGCACCCGTACGGCGGCGATCACCGGCGCCTGGGTGGCGCTGCACGATTGCCTGAAATGGATGCGCGGCCGCTCCATGATCAAGGACATGCCGATCAAGGAGCATGTCGCGGCGGTCTCCTGCGGCATCTATCGGGGCGTGCCGGTGCTCGACCTCGATTACGCCGAGGATTCCTCCGCCCATACCGATGGCAATTTCGTCATCACCGGCTCAGGCGGGCTGGTCGAGGTTCAGGCGACGGCGGAAGGCGCGGTTTTCTCGGAAGCCGAACTGACCACCTTGCTGGGCCTCGCGCGCGGCGGCGTGAACCTGCTGGTGGAATTGCAGAAGCAGGCGATTGAGTCGTGAGCAGGAGGCTCGCAGGCAAGATCGTCATAGCTACCCATAATGCGGGCAAATTGCGCGAAATGCGCGAATTGCTCGCGCCTTATGGGATCGAGGCGGTTTCGGCGGGCGAACTCGGTCTGGCCGAGCCGGAGGAGACCGGCGATGATTTCATCGCCAACGCTCTGATCAAGGCGCGGGCTGCGGCGCAAGGCGCGGGCCTGCCGGCTCTGGCCGACGATTCCGGCCTCTGCGTTGAGGCTCTGGGCGGAGCGCCGGGAATTTATTCCGCGCGCTGGGCGGGCGACGCCAAGGACTTTTCCGCCGCCATGGCGCGGATCGAGGAAGAGCTGCGCAAATCTGGCTCGCCTTCGCGACGCGCCCATTTCGTCTCGGCTCTGGCTCTGGCCTGGCCGGATGGCGAAACCGCGACTTTCGAGGGCAAGGTGTTCGGCGACCTCGCCTTCCCGCCGCGCGGAACGGCGGGTTTCGGCTATGATCCCTGCTTCACGCCGGATGGCTACGAACGCACTTTCGGCGAGATGAGCGCTGAGGAAAAGCACGGCATTCCCGCCGATGGCTCGGAAGCCCTGTCACATCGCGCTAGGGCCTTCCAGATGCTCGCGGCGGCCTTGCTGGCGCGGGACTAAAGCCTCCGCCGCCGGGCGATGGCGCCCGCCTTCGTCCTCCCGCGCGCCGTCGATCCGTGCTAGTGTCGCTCTCGTCAAGGGCGGGCTTGATCGCCGTCCTTGGAAGGGAGCGACGCCCATGCGCTACGTTCTTGCCGTGATACTGGCCTGCGCCGTCGGCGTGCCGGCGGCCCATGCCTTCCCCACTTTCAGCCCCAACGCAGTTTCGCTGTCGAAAACCGACCCGATTGCGCAGACGGCGACGAAGCGCGGCCATGCACGCGTTTCTCGCCGAGGGCGCAGCCGCAGCCTCGGCGGCATCCATCCTTTGGTCGGCAGCGGCGATTATTGAAGCTGGCGACCGGGGCGCGGACTTGCGGCTTGACTAGTTCTTGGCGCCGACAAAAGTCTTGAAGTCCCCGATTGTTTCGACCCAGCGGCCGATGTCCGCTTCCAGATTGCCGCGCGCGACGCCATAGCGCAGGTTGATGTCGAAGGAAATGTTCGGGTCGCCGTCCTTGTCGAGATAGGCCTTGCTCCAGCGCTTCTTCTGGTTCCACTCGTTGATCCGGGCGCTGGTCGGTTTGTTGTCGGTTTCGAAGCCGTGATAAAACTCGATTGACTTGCAATCGGCGCCCTTGTCGCAACCGTAGAACGAGATCGTCCAGCCCGCGCCATTGGAGCGATTCTTGATATAGGGATTGCCATTCTTGTCCTTGGTCAGCGCGGCGTCGCCGTAACGGGCGGCCATCGCCACGATCGCGTCGACGTCCGAGCCGGTGATCATCCCGGACGCCGGGCCGGCCGCGACCGCCGGCGTCGCGGCGGCTGAGGGTTGGGGCGGGTCGAGGGGCTTCAGCCTGATGCCGCTGCCTTCGACTTCCGCCGCGGCAAGCTTCGCCATTTCCGCAACGCCAGCAGCGAACGCCGCCTGTCCGGGGCCGCAATATTTCTGCTTGTTGTTGCCGAAGGTCGCGACGGTTCGGTCGAGCACATCGTCCAGCTCCTTGTCGGTCAGCTGCGATTCCGGCTTCAGCACATTGATGTTGCCGAGGATCGTATTCACGGCGGCGGGATCGAGGGCGAAGTCGCATAGTTTCGAGATCGCCACGATCGCCATATAGCCGCCAATGCCGTTTTGCGCTTTCTGTTTTACGGCGTCGGCGGGCGGATCGGCGGGGAAGGAGGCCAGCGGGACCTTCGACGCCGGGATTTGCGCCTGGGCGACTCCGGTCCTGGCTGCGGCGGCGAGAGGCTCCTTGGCCATTTCGGAAATCATGGCGTTGAATTTGTCCGGTCCCCAGACGCAGGTCTCGGCGTCATGGCCGCTGAGCTGCTTGACGCTGTCCTTCATCATCACGTCGATAGCGGCGGCGGGAATGCTGAACTTGCTCGCCAGCGCCGCGATGTTGGAATCCAGCGCGCCGGCGATCGGCTTCTCGATCTCGAATTTGCAGACGCTGGCGAAGGCCTTGATGGTGACATAGCCGCTGATCGCGCCTGAGGCGAGTTCGCTGCCGCTCTCCGCCCGGGCCTGCGACCCCGTGAGCGCAAACAGGCAGATTGAGGCTCTCATGAGCGATTTTGGGGACATTTTGGCTGAGCCTCTGGCAGGAAAAGACAGCGGAGGATTGAATTGCTACAGCGTAGCCATGTTGCCTGCTCCTGTCTGCCCGCAAAATTTCTAGATTATCCAAGTCAGCCGCCCATGGCGCGGGCAGAAAGGCTTGCGCCGTGGCCATTTCAGGCGATGTGTTGCAATTGTTTTGAGCTTCAAAGGCTCAAGTTAACTAATTCGAGTTAACGCGAAGAACTTAACCGTGCATCTCATTGAGTCAAAATGGAAAAAGTCGCGCATTTACTAAGTAGTTCGAATCAATTTTACAATTTTATACAAATATGACACTTTTCTGACAGTCGGATTGTCAGGCGTAACAAAGGCTGCCATTTCGCCAGCATCGAAACGCATCAAAAGGCGAGCCAAACTACCACTTTTGCCATCCAGCGGCTTCGCCGCCACGGCTTGCGTGGATCTGGTCTTACTCCTGCGCCGCTGTTTGTGGCGTTTGGTCTTGTTAATTCAGGCAGCGTAGCAGCTTGCTTAAGTATCATAATCGTTAAATCTGAAATTTTATAATATATTAATCATAATATACAATTGATAGTACGATAGATGAAATATCTAAAAGAGCGAAAGCGTCGCCATAAAGCGCCATGACGCGCTTCGGTATTTCCGTGTCTGAGTTGGGGGGATGAACAATGTTGAATTCTGATCGGTCTATATTCGGAGAGTTCGGAGTGAAGTCATCCATTTTTACCATGGCCCCCAATAGAGCGGCTGGAGAAAAGGAATCCCGGGCCGTGAGATCCGACGTATCGGGACGCATTGTGATCGTGGAGCACAACGCCTTCCTTCGGGATTGTTTGCAGCGCAGCGTCGACAGTTACTGGCCGGGCGAGGCCGCCGCTTTCGCGAGCCTGTCTGACCTGGCGCAGTCGCGCGCTCTCAGCCCCTCGGCTCTGGTGGTTTTGTCGACCTATTCGCTATCCGACGAAGAAGCGGAATCCGAACTTGCCCAACTGGTGGCTTTCGATCCGCCTGTTCGCTGCATGGTGCTGGCGAAGACCGACAATCTGGATGAGGCGCTGGCCGTAATTGACGCCGGCGCCAATGGATATATCTCGATGAGCGCGGGATTCGAAGTTTTTGCCCAGGCCATAAGATTTGTCGGCGCAGGCGGAACCTATGTCCCGCCGCAATGTCTCCTGTCGGCCCGACAGGCGACAGCGGCCGCCACCGAACAGGTCGCCGAGAATGGCGTCACCGGCCGCGAACTGAAAGTGATCCAGGGGATTCGCCAGGGCAAGCCCAACAAGGTGATCGCCTATGAACTGAACATGTGCGAGAGCACGGTCAAGGTTCACGTGCGCAACATCATGAAAAAGCTGAATGCGAGGAACCGCACCGAAGTCGCCATGAAGGCCGGCGATCTGTCCCTGCCGGCCCCCCGCGACGAAATTGGCGGGCGGTCTCGAGTGCTGGATGGCGCGGCCTTCCGGACGAGCGCCAGCAGGGAATGAGCTGAAACGGTTGAGGGGGCGGGGCCGATTCCGCCCCAAAACGTCGCGCCGGACGCGCCGCTCGCTCCCATTAACCCCGTCGCAATCAAGCTGAAGATTTCGTTAAGCGCCGCGTGACGGAAAATTCCAGAAATGGCATAAGGACGCATGGCCAGCATCGCCCCCATGATTCCCGACCCCGGCTTTGGCGTTTACGTCCATTGGCCGTTCTGTTTGTCGAAATGTCCTTATTGCGACTTCAACAGCCATGTCCGGCGGGGCGGGGTCGACGAACCGCGCTTTCTCGCCGCCATTCAGGCCGAGTTGCAGCATCGCGCCGCACTGACGCAAGGGCGGCAGGTGCGTTCGATCTTTTTCGGCGGCGGCACGCCCTCGCTGATGGCGCCGGAGACGGTGGCCGCGATCATCGAGACCATTGGCAAGCTGTGGAAGCTCGACCCCAAGGCGGAAATCACGCTGGAGGCCAATCCGACCAGCGTCGAGGCGGGGCGCTTCAGGGGCTATCGCCAGGCGGGCGTCAATCGCGTCTCGCTCGGCGTGCAGGCCTTCAATGACGCCGATCTGAAAATGCTGGGCCGCATGCATAGCGCCGAGGAGGCGATGCGCGCGCTGGACATTGCGGCGGCGACCTTCGATCGCATGTCCTTCGACCTGATCTACGCCCGCCCCGGCCAGTCGCCGCAGGTCTGGGCGCGCGAATTGACCGAGGCGCTGGCCCGCGCGCCGGAACATCTTTCGCTCTACCAGCTCACCATCGAGCCGGACACGATGTTCGAGCAGCTCTATCGCGCGGGCAAGCTGAAGATTCCCAAGGCGGATGTGGCGCGCGACCTGTGGGACGTGACGCAGGAGCTGACCGAAAAGGCCGGCATGCCGGCCTATGAGATTTCCAACCATGCCCGGCCCGGCAGCGAGAGCCGGCACAATCTGATCTATTGGCGCTATGGCGAATATGTCGGCGTCGGCCCCGGCGCGCATGGCCGCATCGTCGCCGCCAAGGGCGGGCGCCGCGCCCACGCCACCGAACCGCATCCGGAAATGTGGCTCACTGTGGTGGAGAGCGAAGGCACCGGCCTCGTCGAGGACGAGGCGCTGTCGATGGAGGCGCAGGGCGACGAATTCCTGCTGATGGGACTGCGGCTGACGGAAGGCATCGACCCCGCGCGCTTCCAGGCCCTGACCGGCAAGAGATTCGAGGCCTCGCGCGTCGCCGATCTCATCGCCAATGGCATGGTGGAATATACCCGCCAGGGCCGCATCCGCGTGACCTCGGAAGGCTTTCCCGTGCTCGACGCCGTGGTGGCCGATCTCGCGGCCTGAACGCCCGCGCCTTATTTTGAACAATTCCATAGGGTGACTCGGCCCAAAACAAGGGGCCGATTCATGATCAGGAAATTCTTCGTCGCCGCGCTCGCGCTGGGATTGTCGCTGGCCAGCGCCGAGGCTTTGGCAGATGAACGCGGCCTGGACGGCCTGCTGGGGGCGGGCGCCGGCGCGCTGGTGTTCGGCCCGGTCGGGCTCGTCGCAGGCGGCGTCATCGGCTATTCGGCCGGCCCGCACATCAATTGCGGCCTTCGCGGCGGCTGCGGCCGCCACCGCCATTATCGCCGCCAACAGGCCCGGCGGTATTGATCCCGCGCTAATTGACCGATGACGCCCGCTCCATCAAGGCGTCGCGGGCTTCGGTCAGGCGGCAGTAAGCGTCATGGTCGCCGCCGACGTCGGGATGGGTGGTCTTGGCGAGGCGGCGAAAGGCCGAATTGATTTCGGCCGTCGTGAGTGCGCCCTCGGACGGAAGCTCCAGCAATGCGCGATATTCGCTGTCGTCATCCGGCTCGGCGAAGCGTTTGGCGAATTCCCGGTTGAATTGTTCGGCATAGGCGCGGCGTTGTTCGCGCGCCTGCAAGCGCAGCTCGGTCTGATCCTCCTGCCATTTCCGCCGCGACATGACGAGGCAGGCGCCGAAGGCGATGCGGCCAAGGGTTTCGAGTTCGTCGAGATTGAACGGGCCGACAATGTCATAGGGCTCCGCGAGCCAGGCGTTTCGGCCCGACGAATCCTGTTCGATACGGCCCATCGCCACCATGTCGAGCACGCCCAGCGAACCGTTCCAGACCACCCATTCCGTATTGTCGTTCATGCGAAACGCTTCCCGTTGCCGGCGCGGCGCGTCGCATTTGCTTCAAGCATCCAGATGCGATCCCGCTTTTGCGGCCCGGCATGCAGGAACGAAGCCACAGTTATGGCTAGGTCCGCAGGCGGTAGCCGGTCTTGAAGATCACGACGACAACAACGATGCAGGTGACGAGCATGGTCAAGGTCAGGGCGAGGCTGATGGCGGGCCCCACGGCGGCGATGCCGTAAAAGGCCCAGCGGAAGCTGTCCACCAGATAGACGATGGGGTTGAACAAAGCGACATTGCGCCAGAGCGGCGGCAGCATGTCGATCGAATAGAAGGTGCCGCCCAGGAAGGTCAGCGGCGAAATGACCATCAGCGGAATGATCTGCAATTTCTCGAATCCATCCGCCCACAGGCCCAGTATGAAGCCGAACAGGGCAAAAGTGACCGAAATCAGCACCAGAAAGCCGAACGACCAGAATGGGTGAACCAGCTCGAAGGAGACGAAAAGCCGCGCGGTGGCGAATATGATCAATCCGAGCAAGACAGATTTGGTCGCGGCCGCGCCGACGAAGCCGAGCAAAACCTCGAAGGCCGAGACCGGCGCGGACAATATCTCATAGATCGTGCCGGTGAAACGCGGCAAATAAATGCCGAAGGAGGCGTTGGATACGCTCTCTGTCAGCACCGCGAGAAGGATCAGGCCGGGCACGATGAAGGCGGCAAAGGGCACGCCGTCGATGGGCTGCATGCGCGGGCCGATGGCCCCGCCGAACACGATGAAATAAAGCGCCGTCGAAAGCACAGGCGAGGCGATGCTCTGGAACAGCGTGCGCCAGGTGCGCGCGAGTTCGAATAGATAGATGGCGCGGACGGCGGAGTAGTTCATCGGCTTTTGCCCACGAGATCGATGAAAATATCTTCCAGCGAGGATTGGCTGGACTGGACCGAGGCGAAATCAACGCCCCGCGCGAGGAGATTTTTCAGCAGCCGCGCGAGTCCGGCGTCCTTGCCACGTTCCGCTTCCTCACCGGCCTGAGTGAAGGACAGCGACTTGCCGTCGGGCGACAGGGTCAGCGGCAGGTCGAACAATCCGTCCGGAATGGCGTCGAGTTTTCGGGTCAGGCTCACGCAGACGCGCGTCTGGCCGAGACGGCGCATCAAGGCGTGCTTCTCCTCGACCAGGATGATTTCGCCCTTGTCGATCACGCCGATCCGGTCGGCCATGTCCTCGGCTTCTTCGATATAATGTGTGGTGAGGATGATGGTGACGCCGCTTTCGCGCAGCTTGCGGACCATTTCCCACATGTCGCGGCGCAATTCGACGTCCACGCCGGCGGTCGGCTCGTCGAGGAACAGGATTTCCGGCTCATGCGCCAGAGCCTTGGCGATCAGCACGCGCCTTTTCATGCCTCCGGACAAGGCGCGGATATTGTCGTCCTTCTTGTCCCATAGCGAGAGGTCGCGCAGCACCTTTTCGACATAGGCCGGATTGGCCTTCTTGCCGAACAGGCCGCGCGAAAACACGGTCGTGTTCCAGACCGTCTCGAACATATTGGTCGCCAGTTCCTGCGGCACGAGGCCGATCTTCTTGCGCGCCGAGCGATAATCCTGCGCAATGTCGAAGCCGTCGACCGTCACCTTGCCGCCGCTCGCGCGCACCAGCCCGCAGACGATCCCGATCAGCGTGGTCTTGCCGGCGCCGTTTGGCCCGAGCAGCGCGAAGATTTCGCCGCGGCGGATCGAAAGATCGACGCCTTTGAGCGCGGCGAAGCCGGTGGCGTAAGTCTTGGTCAGTTTTTCGACCGACAGCACATTGTCCAAGCGCAAACATCCTCTCGACGGGCGCGCTGTTTTGGCACGAAAGCGGCGATGCGCCAATTGCCTGCGCGCAAAGGACTGCTTGTTCCGCTTGCGCGGAGGCCGCGCCTGCAAGCAAGATGGCGGCAAGGCCGCGCGGGGGAGGGGACATGACCGAGGAGAAACCGGGCCGCGCCAGTTCGCTCGCGATTCTTCTGCTGTGCCAGGTCCTCGCCATGGCGTGCTGGTTCGCCTCCAACGCCTCGATCGCGGCGATCAAGGCGCAGCAGCCGCTGAGCCCCTTTTTCGCCGCGCTGCTGACCTCCAGCGTGCAGGCCGGTTTCGTCGCCGGCGCCTTTGTCTCGGCGCTGCTGGCTCTGCCCGACCGGCTCGACAAGAGGCTGTTGTTTCGCCTTTCCGCCCTCGTAGCCGCGATCTGCACCGGCGCCGCCGCCTTGCTGCCGCCGGTCTCGCCAGTTGCGCCGGTCTTGCGCTTCGTCACCGGCGTGAGCCTCGCCGGGGTCTATCCGGTCGGCATGGCCATGGCCGCGACCTGGGCGCGAGGCGATCTCGGCCTGCTGATCGGCCTGCTCGTTGGCGCGTTGACTTTGGGCTCGGCTTCGCCGCATCTCGCCGCCGCCTTGGGCGGGCTGGACTGGCGGGCGCCGATCCTGTTCGCCAGTGCGGGCGCGCTGCTTGCCGCCTCGCTCGCGGGCTTCATCGGCCTCGGCCCCAATGTGGCGCGCGCGCCGGAATTCCATTGGTCGAACGTGCTGCTGGGTTGGCGTTCGGTTCCCCTGCGCCTCTCCAATTTCGGCTATTTCGGCCATCAATGGGAGCTTTATGCGATGTGGGCCTGGATCGGCGCCTTTGTCGCGGCGAGCTTCCGCGCCCGCTATGGCGACGCGCCGCCGCTGCATCCCGCCCTCGCGACCTTTTTCATCGTCGCCTCCGGCGCGCTCGGCGCGCTGCTCGGCGGCTTTTTCGCGGACCGTCTTGGCCGCACTTTGGTCACGAGCGTCGCCATGGCGGTGTCAGGACTTTGCTCGATCCTGATTGGTTTCGCATTCGGCGGCTCCGCGACGGCGGTGCTGGCGATCGGCATTGTCTGGGGCGTCAGCGTGATCGCGGATTCGGCTCAGTTCTCGGCCTCGACCGTGGAATTATGCGAGCCAAGCTTGCGCGGCGCAATGCTGACGGCGCAGACCTGCATCGGCTTCCTGCTGACCTTAGTCAGCATTCATTTGATGCCTTATGCGGTAGATTGGCTCGGCTGGCGCTACGCCTTCGCGATATTGGCGATTGGGCCCTTTCTGGGCGTCTGGGCCATGCTGACCTTGCGGGCGCGGCCGGAGGCCGAGGCCATGGCGGGCGGAAAAAGATAGAGCTACTTTCCGTCGTAGAAAATCCGATAGAGCGCCCCTTCCTGATCGTCGGAGACGATCAGCGAGCCGTCCGGCAATTCGGCGAGTGCGACCGGGCGGCCGGAATAGCCGCCGTCGCCCCGGTTCCAGCCTTCTGCGAAGGGGATCGCCGCGCCCGGCTTGCCGTCGCGGAAGGCGACGAACATCACCCGCGCGCCGATGGGGACGCTCCGGTTCCACGATCCATGCTGGGCGATGAAAATTCCCCGCCATTGCTCGGGAAAACCGGCGCCGCGCGAAAAAATCATGCCGAGATCGGCGGCGTGGGCGTTGAGTTCAAGCTCGGGAAAGACGATTCCGTCGGGAGGCGTCTCGTTGGCGTAAAGCTTTGTGCGGACATGGCCGCCGCCGAACCACGGAAAGCCAAAATTCAGTCCCGCGCGAGGCGCCTTGTTCAATTCCTCGGGCGGGATGTCATCGCCCATGCCGTCGACCTGATTGTCGGTGAACCACAGCACGCCGGTCCCCGGCTCGAAATCCATGCCGACGCTGTTGCGGATTCCGCTGGCGAAAATCTCCTTGTTCGCGCCGTCGCGGTCCATCCGCAGGATGCCGCCCATGCCCCATTGCGCATAGAGCGGCTGCCGGTCCTTGGGCGGCACATTATCCGGCTGGCCAACCGCGACATAAAGCTTGCCGTCCGGGCCGACGCGGCAAACCCGCATGCCGTGAGCCTGTTTCTTTTCCGCAACGGGGATCAAGGCGCCCGGCGCGACGATTTGTTGCGGATGGTCTTCGTCCCAGCCGCCGCCCGCGCGCGGCGCAAATCGTAGAATGCGATCGAAGGTCGTGAGGAACAGGGTTCCGTCGGGTGCGAAACAAGGGCCGTTGGGCAGGATGAAGCTTTGTCCGGGCGCGAAGGCCGCGACCTTTTCCGCCTTGTTTGGCCCCAGCGCGACCTTATAGACCGTGGTTCCGGAACTGCCGACGATCAGCGTCGCGCCATCCGGCGAGAGGGCCAGGCTGCGGGCGTTGGGCGCCAGGGCGTAAAGCGCGATGTGGAAGCCCGGCGGAAGCTGGATCCTGGCGAGAACCGCGCGCAATTCGTCGGCGTGGTCGGCGCGCGCCGGCGCCGTCAGCGAAACGAGTGTCGCGACCAGAACCAAAGCAAGCCGAACCAAGCGCCGCATCGCCCCGACCTCGCTGGAAAACGCCGCCCACGTTAAACTGGGGAGCGGCGCCCCATTTGTCGATGTCTTTCGAAGCAAGCCTCAGACCGAATCGCCGTACCGGGCAAGATCGCGCGGCGCAGACTCCGCCAAAGCGTCGCCGCGACCCGAAAGACTCGGATTGGTCATGAAGTAATTCTGCGCGTTGAACGGCTCTTCCTTCGGCTCCAGCGTCACGCGGCGGCTGGTTCCGTCGTCGAGAATGTCCCAGCTCTGCTCGTTGTCGAGCAGATTGGCGAGCATGACCTGGTTCAGCACCTGCTCATGCATGGTCGGGTTTTCGATGGGGAAAAGTGTTTCCACGCGGCGGTCGAGATTGCGCGGCATCAGGTCCGCCGAGGAGATGTAGAGCGCCGCGTCAGCATGGGGCAACTGGCGGCCGCGTCCGAAAGCGTAAATGCGCGAATGTTCGAGGTAGCGCCCGATGATCGACTTCACCCTGATGTTTTCGGACAGGCCGGGAACGCCGGGGCGCAGGCAGCAGATACCGCGCACGACCAGTTCGATCTGCACGCCCGCCTGGCTGGCGGCGTAAAGCGCGTCGATGATTTCGGGGTCCGCCAGCGAATTGCACTTGCCCCAGAAGGCCGCGGGCTCGCCGCGCGCGGCATGGGCGATTTCCTGTTCGAGATGGTCGAGCAGGCGGCGCTTGATCCCGCCCGGCGAGATCGCCATGCGCTCCAGCGGGGCGAGCGCGCCATTGCCGGTGATGAAATTGAAGATTTTGGCGACGTCGCGGCCAATCGCGGGATCGTCGGTGAAGGCCGAAAGGTCGGTATAGATGCGCGCCGTGATCGGGTGATAATTTCCGGTGCCGATATGGCAGAAGGTGACGATTTCGCCTGCTTCCTCGCGCGCGACCATCGACAGCTTGGCGTGGGTCTTCAGCTCGGAAAAGCCATAGACGACCTGGACGCCCGCGCGTTCCAGCGACCGCGCCCAGCGGATATTGGCCTCTTCGTCAAAGCGCGCCTTCAACTCGACCAAGGCGGTGACGGCCTTGCCAGCGCCCGCCGCCTCGATCAGCGCGGCGACGATCGGGCTGTTCGAGGAGGTGCGGTAGAGCGTCTGCTTGATCGACACGACATGCGGGTCGCGCGCCGCCTGCTGCAGCATTTGCAGCACGACATCGAAGGTCTCGTAAGGGTGGTGGACGATGAAATCCTTTCTGCGGATCGCGGCGAAGCAATCGCCCTCGAATTCGCGCACGCGTTCGGGATAGCGCGCCGAAAAGGGCGCGAATTTGAGTTCGGGGCGCTCGGCGCCGACGACTTGCGACAGCGTGGCGAGCGCCAGCTGGTCTTCGCACACGAGATCGCCGAGCGAGGACAGTTTCAACTGGGCGGCGATAAATTCACGCATGTCCGGCGGCGTTTCCGGGCTGAATTCGACCCGGATGGCGTTGCCGCGCCTGCGCTCGCGGAGCGCCGCCTCGAAAGTCTGGACCAGATCGTCGGCGTTTTCGGCGTCATCGTCGAATTCGATATCGAGATCGCGCACGACGCGGAACAGGCCGGTCGAGGCGAAATCGCATTCCGGGAATAGTTTGTCGGCGAAGGCTGCGACCACATCCTCTAGCGTGGCGAAGCGGGTCGCGACGCCCTTTGCAGGCGCGAGCGGGATGAATCGCTGGAGCTTGCCCGGCAGGCGGATCAGGCCGCGAAAGGCGCGGTCGTGGTCGTGGCGGCGGATGTCGAGCACCACCGACATTTCCAGATTCGGAATGAAGGGGAAAGGATGGGTCGGGTCGATGGCGATCGGCGTGACGGCCAGGAAGACGTGATTGACGAAATGACTTTCGAGCGCGGCGCGATCGGCCTCGCTCCAATCGTCGCGCGGGACGACCGCGACGCCCTCGTCCGCCAGAAGAAGGCGCAGTTCGCGCCAGATCGCCGCCTGATCGGCGGTCATGTTCCCCACCTGGCGGCGGATCTCGGCCAGCAAATGGTGCGGCGTCAGTCCGTCGAGGGTCGTCGCGGCGACCCCCGCCTCGATCTGCTCGATGACGCCCGAGACGCGCACCATGAAGAATTCGTCGAGATTATTGGCCGAGATCGACAGGAAGCGCAGGCGTTCGAGCAGCGGGTGGCGCTCGTTCATGCTTTCTTCGACCACTCGGCGGTTGAAGGCCAGCCAGGACAATTCGCGATTGACGAAACGGGCGGGCGACTCCCGCAGATCCAGCCCCTGCGCGTCGCCGTGCGTCGCCGCATCGTGAGCCTGCTGGGGAATGCGCGCCAATTCGTCCATGAAGTCCTCGCCGGTCCTGACGCCGCGGCCAAAGGCCAGCGCCGTGGACGGGCGCCGGACCTGGCGGCGCGCCACTCCATCATTTCCTTGTTACAGCGGTGCGACAGCGGCCGTCCAGCCGAGAGGCCGAACGGCCGCCCTGTTCAACGGGCGTGTCAAAGCCGGGCGGCGTGCCAGGCGATATGATCGGCCATGAAGGTCGAGATGAAATAATAGGAATGGTCATAGCCCTCGCGCATGTGGAGGGTCAGCGGGATTCCCGCCTTGGCGCAGGCTTCTTCCAGCAGCCAGGGTTTCAGGCCGTCCTTCAGGAAATTGTCGGCGGCGCCCTGGTCGACCAGGAATTCCTTGAAACGCGCGCCATCCGCGATCAGCAGGGTGGTGTCATAGGCGCGCCAGGCCTTTTCGTCGGCGCCGAGATATTTCTCCAGCGACGGCTTCGACCAGCCGCTGGTCGAGGGCTGGGCGATGGTAGCGAAGGCGGAGCAGCTCTTGAACCGCTCGGGATGTTTCAGCGCGATGGTGAAGGCGCCGTGGCCGCCCATCGAATGGCCGAAAATGCCCTGCCGGGTCATGTCGGCGGGGAAATTGGCGGCGATCAGCTCCGGCAATTCCTCGGTGACATAGGAATACATCCGGTAGTTCTTGGCATAGGGCTCCTGCGTCGCGTCCACGTAAAAGCCGGCGCCCGAACCGAACTGCCAATTGTCGGGCTCATCCGGCACGTCGGCGCCGCGCGGAGACGTGTCGGGAGCGACGATGATGACGCCATGTTTGGCGGCGGCGGCGCGGAATTCGCCCTTCTCTGTAACATTGGCGTGGGAGCAGGTCAGGCCGGACAAATACCAGAGCACGGGAACGGGACCGCGTTCGGCTTGCGGCGGCGTAAACACAGAAAAGGTCATCGCGCATTTGGTTTCACGCGATTCATGGCGATAGACGCCCTGCACGCCTCCGTGGGATTTGTTGGTCGAAACGGTCTCCATCATCGAACTCCAGGATCATCAAACCAAGCGGAAAAGGCTTGTGGAAAAGGGAATGCGCCGGGGAGCCCCTCAGGGCCCTCCGACGCTCGGTCGATCGCCACATTAGCGGCGCGTTGTGATCAGGCCGCCGCCAGTTTGCCCGAGGCCTTCGCGACATGGGTCGCGATCGCGTCCATCAGCGGCGGGGACAAGGCGTCATAGGGCTGCAGGCCCAATTCCGTCAGCCGCGAACGTACTTCGCCCATACGGGACGGCGGGAAGCCGGATTCGATGATCGAGGACACAAAAGCGGCGAATTCCGGCGCCGCCCAGCCGTCTTCCGACGACAATTCGGTATGGACGAAATCGAGACCATAAAACGGGTGGGCCTTGTTTTCGATGCGGCCAAACATGTGCACGCCGCATTCCTTGCAGGCATAGCGCTGAATCGTCGCATTGGGATCGACGATGCGCAGCTTTTCGGAATGGGCGCTCACGGAGACGTTGTCGCGCGGAACGACGGCGACCACCGAGAAATTGGCGCCGGCCGGCTTCCAGCATTTGGTGCAGCCGCAGGCGTGGTTATGGGCGACATTGCCCTTGATCGTGACCTTGACGGGGTCGTGGGCGCATTTGCAGCTCAGCGTGCCGCCGGCGAAATCGGCGCGACCGGGCCTGACGCCGTTGTCGACTGAGGGGTGGATACTGACAGACATGGCTTCCTCCTCGGGTTTTTGCGAAGCCTCGGAACAACCCGACTATCCGAGGCGCAAGCGGCCCGCGCGAATGCGCAGGCCGGATAGCAGGGATTCAATTCGGCAACGGGGCGGCGGATATTTCCTCGCCCAGGAAATTCGCGGCGCGGCGCCAGGATTCGTCGCTGTCGCCGCGAAAGGTCGATTGCCAGCAGGAAAGCCGCCGGCCGTCGGCGGCGTCGAACAGGCCGAGCCAGACATTGGAGGCCGTCGCGCCGAGGGTCTGGATGGCGCCGGCGAGAACATAGGTCGCGCCAAGATCGCGCGCCCGCTGCAGCACGCAGGCGGTGTCGCTTTCGATGAAATCCGCCAGGATCGGATCGGGCGAAATGGTGCGGTACACGCCCTTCTGGTCGATGGCGACGCGAAGTTCGCGCAGCATCAGCTCGAGATGGGCCGTATGCGCGAGAGCCTGATCGGCCGCGCCATCGTCGGCGAAAGCAAAAGGCATCACAAGCACCGGAGTCGGAGCCGCCCTGGCGGAAACGCCGAAAGCAGCAAGCATCACGGGCAAGCCCATGGCGGCCAGCCATAGAGTGCTCATCTAAAACTCCAAGTAATAATGGCCATATTTCCGGAAGACTTGGCGCGAGTAAGCGGTAAGTCTCGCGCTAAAACTATCATGTGACGATTATGGCATAAGGCCTGAAGTCGCGCATTGACCTCTGTCTTAAAAATCGCTTATGATTTTCACATTGACGTCTTAGCAAATGTCCAAGAATAATCTTCACATGGGAAGTAGTTTTCAGCTTTTTGCTGCTTTGCGGCGCCGTCCAGTTCTCTGGGCGGCATTTTGCGCTTTCTGCCTTTGCGCAGTCGCGATGGAAGAGGCGCGGGCGCAGGAAAAACTCAAGATCGACATCGGCTATATTGCATATGCGAAACCGCCGCCGCCGCTCTACGATCCCGAGGCCGTCCCGCGCGACGAAGGGGTGAAGGGCGCGGCGCTCGCGATCTCGGAGAACAACACGACCGGCGCCTTCACCGGGCAGAGCTTTGAGTTGACCGATGCGCTGGTCGCGCCGGGGGAATCGCCGGTAGAGGCGGCGCGCAAGCTGGCCGACAAGGGCCTGCGCCTGTTCATCGCGGACCTTCCGGCCGCGGAATTGCTCCAACTGGCCGACGCCCTGCGGCCCTCGGGCGCGCTGGTGTTCAACGCTTCCGCCCCGGACGACCGGCTGCGCGGTCCCGATTGCCGCGCCAATCTGTTCCATATAGCGCCGAGCCGCGCCATGCTGACCGACGGTCTGGCGCAATTTCTGCTCGTGCGGCGCTGGCCGCGCACGCTGCTGGTGGTCGGCCCGGGCGAGGCCGACGCCGCCTATGCGGCGGCTTTTCGCGCTTCGGCGCGGAAGTTCGGCCTCAAGATCGTCGCCGAGAAGCCTTGGACCTATGGCCCGCTGGCCCGGGCGCGCGGCGATAACATCACCGAGGCCGAGGCCCTGAATTTCGCGCGCGGCGGCGATTATGACGTCATCGTCGTCGCCGACGAGGCCGCCGACTTCGGCGATTTCATCCTCTATCGCACCGCCGATCCGAAGCTGGTCATGGGCACGCAGGGGCTGGTCACGACCTCGTGGAGCCCGGTCCATATCGCCTGGGGCGCCGAACAATTGCAGAGCCGTTTCCAGCGCTTTGCCGGCCGCGTCATGCGCCCGGTCGATTACCAGGCCTGGATGGCGGCGCGGGCGATCGGCGACGCCGCGCAAAACCAGAAGAGCGCCGATCCGGCGGGCGTTCGCGCCTTTCTCGACGGGCCGGATTTCAATCTGGCCAATTACAAGGGGTCGCCGGGGAGCTTCCGGCCCTGGGACCAGCAATTGCGGCAGGTGTTGCTCTATGCCCAGCCGAAGTCCATCGTCGGCGTCGCGCCGCAGCCGGGGTTCCTGCACCAGCGTTCGGTCCTCGACACGCTCGGCGCGGACCTGCCGGAAACGAGCTGTCATCTGAACTGAACGCCGCGAGGCGGGGAGACTGGAATGCGTGGATCTGGGATTTGGGGGGCGCTGGCGCTCTCGGGCCTGTGGGCCGTGTCGGCCCTGCCGGCGGGGGCCTATCAGATCTATGTGACCAATGAGAAGAGCAACAGTGTCAGTGTGATCGACAGCGAAAAGCTGACTGTGGTCAAGACCGTGAAGGTCGGGCGGCGTCCACGCGGCGTTCTCGTCAGTCCCGACGGCAAGAACCTCTATATCTGCGCCAGCGACGAGAATGGCGTCGAGGTCATCGACACCTCCACCATGAAGCTCCTGCGCACGCTGGATTCCGGCAAGGACCCGGAGCAGTTCACCATGAACCCCTCCGGCAATCCGCTCTATATCTCCAATGAGGACAATTCCGAGGTCACGGTGCTCGATGTCGAAAAGAACCAGATCGTCGCCCGCGTTCCAGTGGGGGTCGAGCCTGAGGGCATGGCGCTGAGCCCGGACGGAAACGTGCTGGTCAATACCTCGGAAACGACCAGCATGGCCCATTTCATCGACGCCCATACCTTCAAGCTGATCGACAGCGTGCTGGTCGACAAGCGTCCGAGGGTGGCGGTCTTCAGCAAGGACGGCTCGCGGCTCTGGGTCAGCTCCGAGGTCGGCGGCGCCGTCGCCGTAATCGATCCGAAGACGCACAAGATCATCAAGAAGATCAAGTTTGAAATCCCCGGCCTGACCCGCGAGGAAATTCAGCCGGTCGGCATTCGTCTGACCAGCGACGGAAAGACCGCCTTCGTCGCGCTGGGGCCGGCCAATCGCGTCGCGGTGGTGGACGCCGAGACCTTCGAGGTCCGGAAATTTCTGCTTGTCGGCCAGCGCGTCTGGCATCTGGCGCTGACGCCGGATGAAAAGCTGCTGTTCACGACCAATGGCAATTCCAACGACGTCTCCGTGATCGACGTAGCCAGTCTCAAGGTGATCAAGAGCATTCCCGTCGGCCAGTCGCCGCTTGGAGTGGCCTCGTCGCCGAACTAAAATTGAAATTCCGGAGGAATTCGTATGGTCCGCCTCGCATCTTTCGTCGCCTTCGCCTTGCTGCTGGGCGCAGCCGCCCCGGCGCTGGCGAAGCCGACGGACGATCCCGACTGGCCCTGCGCCCAGCGGCGCACCGGCGAGATCAGCGCCGCCGCCGTCTGGTCCGGGCCCGATCTCGCGTCGGCCGGCCGCTGGGACGATGACGCGGGAGCAGCGGCCTTGGCCCGCAAGCTCGCCTCCCGTCGCACGCAGATGACGGAGATGGACGGCCTTATCGATGAATTCGCGGCTAGCGCGGGCGCGGACAAATCCATGCGGCTGACCCGCGTGTTCGCCGGCGCCCTCGACGTCATCAACAGCGAGCGCAATCGCGTGATCGCGGGCGTCGTGCGCTATGCGCGGGGACAGCATCGCCTCGCGGAGAAAATTCGCGCCGAGGCCGACAAGATCAGCGATGAGCAGGAGTCGAAGGACGTTTCTTCGCCCTCGGCGCTCGATGACGCCTCGTCCAGCCTTAAATGGGACAAGAGAATCTTCGACGACCGTTCGCGCGCCTTGTCTTATGTTTGCGAAACGCCCATCTTGCTGGAGCGCCGGGCGTTCGAAATCGCCCGAAAGATCCAGCAGCGTCTGTGAGACTGTCGAAATCGGCGGCTTTTGCCGCGTCCAGGGCCGAAGGCAAATTGCCATACAGGCAGCTGACGCCGGGCCAACATATATAAAATAAGAAATATAAGAACAATTTAATAAGATTTTTTTCCTGGAACCTGGCCCGATCGGGGCATGAACGAGTTGTGAGTGTGAGAGCGAGGCTCTATCCTCGCGGCGTCGAACGACCGAGCGCAAGTCTCAAAAAAGGTCGGCGGCGGGGAATGTGAAACGCAGGGCAAGTAACGATGAATGTTCTCATCATCGAAACCGATCTCGTGGCCGGAGGCGTGCTCGCCGAAGGTCTCAAAGCGGAAGGGTTTGACGTCACTTTCGTGGGCGAGGGAGAAGATCCGGTCGAAACCGCCAAGGCGCTCAATCCATGCGCGGTTTTGTTCGATACGCCGTCTCCGGACAATCACGATTTTGAGATGTGCCGCGCCATGCGGCGCAATGGTCGGACCGAACCGATCCTATTTCTCAGCGACTGCCACAAGGCGGCCGATCGTGCGAGCGGCCTGAATGCGGGCGCTGACGATTATATCGCCAAGCCCTTCCAGTTCGACGAACTGGTGGAGCGCCTGCGCGCGCATCTCATGCACCATGCGATCTCTGCGGACTCGAGCGAGCGCCGCAAGGTCGGGCAGCTGGTGCTCGACATGCACACGCGCCAGGCCCATTACGGCAACGCCCATATCCGCTTGACGCAGCGCGAGTCGGAACTGCTGGCGATCCTGATGGACAACGCCAATCATCCGGTCGGGCGCGGCGAAATCTATGACCAGCTCTGGGGCGACCAGGGCTGCACCTCGCTGAATGTCGTGGATGTCTATCTCGGATATTTGCGCACCAAATTCACCGAGATCACCCGCGTCGGCGGGCCGTTCATCAGCACGGTGCGCGGTCGCGGCTTCATGCTCGACATGGCGGGCTACAAGAGCGCCGCGCGCTGATCGCGCGGCGCTGACTCCAACAAGAGACGTCAAGTCCCCGAGCGCGCGCTCGGGGTTCTCGCCAGGGAGAGAAGTATGAAGCTCCGTCCGGGGCCTGTTGTCGCATGCCTTCTGTTTCTCAACGCCGCCGGGGCGCTGGCGGAGGACAAGCCGCCCGCCGCCGCCGACATCCTGTTTGAGGCGCCTCAACTGGCCAATACGAAACCGGGCGATGAACTGAGCTATAGCTACAGCCAGAAATCCGCCGATCCCGCCAAATATGGCAAGGCCTTCGACGACAAGGTCACGCTGACGATCGACGAGGCCGGCAAGGCGCCGGAGGAGCGCAATGTGCGGGTCGCCATGTTCAGCGCGGAACATCGCCGGCCGGCGGGCCCCTTCGAGTCCATGTCGGGCAACCCGGTCATCAGCCTGATGCTGGAAAACAACATCCAGCAATTGTCGGCGCTGTTCAAAGCCAATCCGCGCTATCTCAAGAACGCCATCCGCGCCGCCTTGCGCGAGGCGCAGACCGCGCCGGACAAGATCGATGGGCAGGCGAAGGCGTGGCGCATCGAAATCGCGCCGTTCAAAAACGACCCGCAGAAGGACCGGATGAACGGGCTCGACACGCTGACCTATGTGTTTCGCGTCGCGCCCGATCTACCTGGGGCAGTCTATGAAATCGACATCGCCGCCCGCGACGCCGCCGGCGCGGTGCTGCTCGAGGAGACCTTGCGTTATGACGGCAAGAAAAGCTGAGCGTCCCGCCTGGCCGCTCGTTGCCGGCGCGCTCGTTCTCGGTCTGGCTTTCGCGTCGCCGGCGTCGGCCGGCGACGGCGATCCGGTCAATGACTATCCGACCGAGGCGCGCGCTGATTATGTGTTCGCCTGCATGGCCGCCAATGGCCAGACCCGTGAAGTGCTGAAGAAATGCGCCTGCTCTCAGGACATGCTCGCCGCGATCCTGCCCTATGACAGATATGTCGAGGCGGAAACCGTGCTGTCCATGCGCCAGGGCGTCGGGCAGGCCGCCAACGCCTTCCGCAATACGTCGCGTTTCGACGACATCGTCGCGGAATTGCGCCGCGCCCAGGCCGAGGCGGAAATCCGCTGCTTCTGATCTCCGCGCAGATGTTCAGGCCGGGTCGCCGTTGCCGGAGAAGGCGCCGGTGAAGTCCGTACCGCGCGAATCCCGCGCCTCGATGCGGATCGGCGCGCCATTGGCGCGATAGGTGAAGCGGAAGGTCGGGTCCTCGCTGAGCGAGATGCCGTTTTCCATGCTGAACAGCAGGTCGTCGCCCTGAAGGACCTTCACCGCGACGACATACCAGGCCGGCGTATAGAGCCGCGTTTCCTGGTCCATCTGCATGCCGGAATAATTGGGGTGTCGGATCTGGACCTGCGCTTCGTCGCGTCCGGTTGCGGCGAAACTGCGAAAGCGCATCTTCCCGGCGGCGGCCCGCGCTTCCTCAGGGTCCTTGCCGGCCGGCGCCGAACAGCCCCCCGCCGCCTTCACGAAGACGCGCGCCATATGCAGCGCGCCGCTCTCGGTTTCGGCGATGGCGCGGACGTTGGAATAGGAATTGACGCGAATGCGCAGGGAAAAGGCGAAGGGGCCGTCGTCGATCCGGCCCCGTTGAAGCGTCGTGACCATGGGCATGGGATTTTCATCGACGATGAGTGTGACGGCCTTGACCCTGTCGTCCCCGGCGCCGCGCGCAGGGAAAAGCAGATCGATGGGCACGAGCGCCGCATCTTCGGCGCGCACGGGCGCGTTCAGGACGATAAAGCCGTCAGCGGCGCTGATCGGACGGTCGCCGAAAAACTGCTTCCTGAGGGATTTCCAGCTGTCTTCGTTCTCCGGCGTGTTGATCTCGGCCCGCAGCGCGGTGGGCGTAGCCAGCGCCAGAACGGCTGCGCGTAAAAGAGTCCGTTTCGTCAGCATGGCGTCCTCCTCGCTCTGGCGTGTTTCGTTGCCTTACGGTCGCGGAGCGATCGTTTCCGTCGGCAGTCCCGCTTCGCGCCAGCCCTCGATTCCGTCGGAATACCAGCGGACCCGGCTATAGCCCATGGAAGCTGCGCGTTTGGCGGCGTTCCAGGACATCCAGCAGGCGCGCTTGCAATAGAATACCAGAATTGCGCCCTTATCTCCGCCAGTGATTTCATCGAGACTGCGACGGAAATAGGCTTCCGTCTCCGGCGCCAGCGCCCCGCGCCCGACTTCGGGCAGCCAGATCGAGCGCGCAATGCCGACATGGGGCTTTTCATGCCAGACGGTCCCTTCCGGCAAGCCCTCGGGACGCGGCGGATGCGGCAGCACGTCGATGAAGAGCGTCTTGGGATCGGCCCATGTGGCTTTCGCGGCGTCGACGCTGAGCGCCGGTTCGCCGTTGAATGTATCCGGCGTCGGCGACTGGTAATTGTCAAGGCGATAGCCGGGCGGTTCGGGCGGCGCGGCGGCGGCCGCCAGCGTTGCGAAGGCGAATCCTGCGAGCGCAACGCCAAGCTGGAAATGGCGTCTGTTCATTGCGGGTCGCTCCGCTCCGAGCGCGGCGCATCGTTCGGCGCGCGCTGGATCGGCGCGGCTTCGACCGGCGCCAGCGGCACGCCATAGCTGGTGAGGATCGTGTCGATGTCTTTCTGCCGCTTGCGGATGATGTCGTTCAGTTTGTGCTTCCATTCCGTTTCGCCGGCGCGCATGCCGAAGGCGACGCGGAAGACGAAGGGCGGGCGCTTGTCGGTATGGAGCGCGGTCGCGATGAGCGGGGGGGAGGCTTTCTGAGCGAAATAGCCGCCGATTGGCCCCCAAAGGATGACCGCGTCGGTTTCGCCCGTCTCGAGATCGTGCAAGGCGTCCTCGGCGGGCGAGGCGAAGCGGCGGTCAACCACGAGAGAATAGCTCTTCGCTCGGTCGAGCATGCCGAGGCCCATCAGATGGTCGACCGGCGGCGTGCCGGCGATGATGCCGAGCTTCGCATCCTTCAGGCGCGGGTCTTCGAGATGATCGACGCCCTCGAGCTTGCCGCCCTTGCGCGTCACCAGAACATAGGTCGAGGCGTAATAGGGATTGGAATGATCGACGAGATCGGCCTCGGAGGCGTATCCGATGACGAGGTCGCACATGTCCGACAGAAGCGTGTTGCGGACGAAGCCGGGGCCCGACGGCATCCAGAAATAATGCAGCGGAAGCTGCAGTTCTTCCGCGACGAGTTCGGCGATCTTGTTCTCGAAACCCTGTTTCGCCTTGTTGGAGAAGGGCAGGTCCGCCGGCGAGGCGCAGACGCGCAGGCGGTTGCGCGAGACGAGATCGGGACTGGTCTGCCCCGCGGCCTGCCCGGCGGAAAGCAAGGCCATCAGGCAGGCCGCCGCGAAGCTTGCGTTTAATGAGCTCGCACGCTGCTTCATCAGCGTGGCGTCAACTTGGCGGGCCCATGCAGGAATCCTGCGCCGCTTGCCAGCTCTTGCCCTTGGGATCATGGCCCGGCGGACGGTTGCGGCCGATCGCTTCGTCGGAACGGGCTTTGAGATAGACATAAATATCGTCGATGTAGCACATGACGTTTTTGTCTTCGCCGAGTTGCGGCATGACCTTTTCCTGGCCATTCACGAGATTTTTGCGGCCTTGCGCGACGGT
Organism: Rhodoblastus sp.; assembly: GCF_019449565.1. GTDB lineage: Bacteria > Pseudomonadota > Alphaproteobacteria > Rhizobiales > Beijerinckiaceae > Rhodoblastus. The sequence continues at coordinate 85,754 of NZ_JAGRPM010000084.1, forward strand.
GGCGAGGAACGTGGCGTAATCCATCGTCTTGAGCGAGTCGACGAGGGCGGGCGCATAGCTCGAGCCCATGCCGTCGGGACCGTGGCAACGGAGGCATTCCGCATTGTAACGCTGGAAGCCGGAATAAGTGGTCCAATCCGTCTTGCCGTCCGCGTCGACACGATAGGTCGGATTGCCTTCGGCGTCGAAATATCTGCCATCGTCGTTTTTCGCTGGCTGCTTGGGCTCGCCATACGCGGCGCCGGAGACGGCGAGCGCGGCGACGACCGCGAACAGAGAGGCTGCGAACCGCTTTTTGGCCGTCCGGCGGGCGGGTCTTGATGAAGCGAAATCTTTCACGACGCGGGTTCCAATCGTCATATCTTTTGGGCGCAGCTGTCCTCGCGCCTGCCCGCGTCGGGCGGCTCGGAACGCGAACGCCAGGGTCTAGTCAAAGCCAGGACGAACAAAGTCTGACCGAATAAGAAGCCGGGCGAGTCTTGCGACTCGCCCGGCTCGGACTGGGCGTAACGATCAATCGGGGAGGGCGAAGACCGTCAGCGTGCCGCCGAGCGAAGTGTAGTCGCTGAGCGCCGCATAGCCGCCGACCGCGCCGAGACCGGCGTGGGGATCGGTCAAGCCAGCCGCGAGGCCGATGCCGGCCCAACCGCCGACGCCGGACAGAACGGCCACAAACTGCTTGCCGCCGTGCTGATAGGTCATCACGTTGCCGATAATGCCCGACGGAGTCTTGTACTTGTAGAGCAGCTTGCCGGTCTTGGAGTCGACTGCCTTCAGATAGCCCTCGAGAGTGCCATAGAAGACAACGTCGCCGGCGGTGGCGAGAGCGCCGCCCCACGCCGAGAACTGTTCGGGGATAGACCAGGCGATCTTACCCTTGGTGGCGTCCCAGGCAATGAAATTGCCCATGTTGGTCTGGCCTTCAGGCGGATACATCGCCAAGGTCGCGCCGACATAAGGCTGGCCGGGTGTGTAGCTCACGCGGAACGGCTCGTAATCCATGCAGACATGGTTGGTCGGCACGTAGAACAGGCCGGTCTTCGGCGAGTAGGCGGCGGGCTGCTGGTCTTTCGAGCCGAGAGCCGCCGGGCAGATGCCCTTGGTGTTCACGTCCTCGCCATTGGCTTCGGTCGAGAACCTCTTGTCGACCATCGGACGGCCGAAGGTCGGGCTGCTGCGGTCCATATCGACCTTGGTCGCCCAGTTGACGGCCGGATCGTATTTTTCCGCCACCAGCAGATCGCCGTTGGTGCGGTCGAGCGTGTAGCCGAAGCCGTTACGGTCGAAATGCACCAGGAGCTTGCGGTCCTTGCCGTCGATCTTCTGTTCGACCAGCGGCATTTCGTTGATGCCGTCATAGTCCCATTCGTCATGCGGGGTCATTTGATAGACCCATTTCGCCATGCCCGTGTCGGGGTTGCGAGCGAAAATGGTCATCGACCACTTGTTGTCGCCCGGACGCTGCTTCGGGTTCCAGGTCGAGGGGTTGCCGGAGCCGTAATAGACCAGGTTCAGGTCCGGGTCATAGGAATACCAGCCCCAGGTGCAGCCGCCGCCGGTTTTCCACTGATCGCCCTGCCAGGTCTTCAGGCTGGAATCCTTGCCGACGGGCTTGCCGAGCACGGTGGTCTTTTCGGGGTCGACCATGATCTGCTCGTCCGGGCCGACCGAATAGGCGCGCCAGGCGCGCTTGCCGCTGGCGATGTCATAGGCGGTCACGTGGCACTGAACGCCGAATTCGCCGCCCGAGATGCCGACGATGATCTTGTCCTTGACGGGCATGACAGTCGCGGTGTTGGTTTCGCCGCGCTTGGGATCGCCGTTGACCGCCGACCAGGCGACCTTGCCGGTCTTGCCGTCCAGCGCCACGATCGTAGTGTCGGCCTGATGCAGGAAGACCTTGCCGTCGGCATAGGCGAGACCGCGGTTGACGGTGTCGCAGCACATCACCGGAATGACGTTCGGATCCTGCTTGGGCTCATATTTCCACAGGATCTTGCCTTCGTTGTTGAGGTCGAGGGCGTAAACGATATTCGGGAACGGCGTGTGGACATACATCACATCGCCGACCACGATGGGCGAGCCTTCATGGCCGCGCAGAACGCCGGTCGAGAAACTCCAGGCGGGAGCCATCTTGCCGACATTGGCGGCGGTGATCTGGTTCAGCTCGGAATAGCGCGTGTTGGCGTAATTGCCCGTCTGAATGACCCACTGCTTGGGATCCTTCTCGGCCTTCAAGACGGAATCATTGGCAAACGCCGGCGCACTCAGCGACAGCGCGGTAGCAGAAAGGAGAGATGCGTAAAGCCTCTTCATAGGTGTTCCTCCGAAACGCAACGGCTCCGCCTTTTTTCGGCTGCCGAGCTATTGGCTACTCTGAGCCGATTTTTTTCTTTGGCTTTCGATGAATGGCGAAAAGATTGCCAAACTGTCGATTTCAGGGCCGCGGTCATTTTTATGACCAAAAAAATGTACAAGCAGCATTCGAGCGTAGCAACGAGGCGCCAAGGCTTATGATTTTTATATTTGGCTTAGAGGCTCTTAGGTAGGCACTTAGTTGAATGCGCTTGCGAAGGCTAAACAGGCGGTTTTTCATTTCGCGAATGCGAAATGATTATTCCCACTCCAGCTCGTGATAGGCGGCGGTGGCGTTGCGGGCGTTGAAATCGTCGAATAATTCCCATTTGCCACGCTCAGATTGAGCCGCCTTGGCGGCTGTCTCGCGGATTGTCTCTCCGGCGCGCAGCGAAGCGCGCACGTCGTCGCGCAAAACACGCAAATAGGTCTCGATCGGCGCGGCGGCGTCGGGCCAGGCCATCGCAGCCGGGCCGTGGCCGGGGACGATGCGCGCGGCCGGACGCGCCTTGAGGCGCTCCAGAGTTGCGATCCAGCCATTCAGATTGCCGTCGAGCGCCGGGACATGGCTGGAGAAGATCAGGTCGCCGAGGAGCCAGGTTCCGGTTTTCTCGTCCAGCACGGTCAGGTCGCAATTGGTATGGGCGACGGGCCAGGCCTCCAACTTGAGCGGGCGGTCGCCAATGTCGATGACTTGTGTTGAATCGACCAGGAGGGTCGGGACCACGACGCGCGTGCCGTCGAAAGCGGCCGCGCCGACATCCTCCCGCGCGCGCCGCAGAAAATCCGCGCCGTGACTTTGCAATGCTTCCGGCAGATTGCGGTGGCCTATAAAAACGGCGTTATCGCCTAAAAATGCGGCAGCGCCAAGAATGTGGTCAGGATGGTCGTGCGTCAGGATCACATAACGGATGGGAAGGTCGGAATTTGCGCGGATGGTCGCGCGAAGACGCTGGCCAGCCAAGGCGCTGCCGCCGGTATCGACGACCGCGATCGCCTCTTTTCCGATCAGAAATATAGAATTGCTGATCTGGCCCGCATTTTGTATAGTTGAAAGCGCAGTCTCCCCGACGACGACATAAACGCCGGGGGCCGTCTGCTCCGCGACAAAAGGCCTCGCGGCCTCGACCGGCGCTTGCGCCGGTTGGGCCAGCGCGACAGCCAAGAAAATCTGCGCGGTGAGAATGCCGGAGAGTAACGCCCGCTTCAACCTTTCCCGCCCCTTGGCGGGAACGGGCGAAGCAATGGTGGCTTGTTACCCAATGCTCCTGTCGGCCAAGGCGCGCCGAAGGGGAATCTGGAGGATGGCATGGCTGTATTCACTGCTCTGGTGCTTGTCTGTCAGTTGTCGACGCCGCCGCAGTCCTGCGACGAATCGCGGGCCATTGACGTCATCTCGACCCGGGTCGAGAGCGAATTCGCCTGCATGCGCGGCTTTCAGGAGTCGATTGCGCGTGGGGCCTTGCGCGAAGGCCTTGGCGAAACCGTCTATATGAAGACGCAATGTGTGCGGCGCAAAACGACATCGACCGCCGCGAATGAGTAAAACGCGGCGGCGCGTGCGCCGCAATATCTTTTCTTTGGTTTTTCTGCCGACGGTTCTGAAATTGTCCTTATAATCGTCAGCGGTGATTGCGCGGTAAGCTGGGAGCGACTTAAATGGGCAAGTAATCCTTCCCATTTAAAGGTTTTTTCCATGAAGACGCGTGCAGCTGTCGCCTGGAAGGCGGAAGCGCCTCTCACCATTGAAACGGTCGATCTGGCTGGCCCCAAGGCGGGCGAGGTGCTGGTCGAAATCATGGCGACGGGCGTTTGCCACACCGACGCTTACACGCTTTCGGGCCTCGATTCCGAAGGCAAGTTTCCGGCTATCCTCGGCCATGAGGGCGCGGGCATCGTCCGTGAGATCGGTGCCGGCGTCACCTCCGTGAAGGTCGGCGACCATGTCATTCCGCTCTACACGCCGGAATGCCGGCAGTGCAAAAGCTGCCTGTCGCAGCGCACCAATCTCTGCACGGCGATCCGCGCCACCCAGGGCCAAGGCGTCATGCCGGACGGCACCAGCCGCTTCTCGTGCACGCCTGCCGGCGGGAGCCAGGACATCCTGTGGCACTACATGGGCTGCTCGACCTTCTCGAACTTCACCGTTCTTCCCGAGATCGCCGTCGCCAAGGTGCGTGAGGACGCGCCCTTCGACAAAATTTGCTACATCGGCTGCGGCGTCACCACCGGCCTCGGCGCGGTGATCTATACCGGCAAGGTCTGGCCGGGCGCCAATGTCGTGGTCTTCGGCCTCGGCGGCATCGGCCTCAATGTGATCCAGGGCGCCCGCATGGTCGGCGCCGACAAGATCGTCGGCGTGGACCTGAACCCCGCCAAGGTGGAGATGGCGAAAAAGTTCGGCATGACCCACTTCATCAATCCGAACGAGGTCGGTCGCGACAAGGTGGTCGAGGCGATCGTCGACGTCACCGGCGGCGGCGCGGATTTCGCCTTCGAATGCGTCGGCAATGTTCACACCATGCGCCAGTCGCTGGAATGCTGCCATCGCGGCTGGGGCACGTCGATCCTGATTGGCGTCGCGCCCTCGGGGCAGGAAATCTCGACCCGTCCGTTCCAGCTCGTCACCGGCCGCAACTGGCGTGGTTCCGCCTTCGGCGGCGCGCGCGGCCGCACCGACGTGCCGAAGATCGTCGACTGGTACATGGAGGGCAAGATCAACATCGATGATCTGGTCACCCACACCATGCCGCTGGACAAGATCAATGACGCCTTCGACCTGATGCACGAGGGCAAATCGATCCGCTCTGTCGTGGTCTTCTGATCGCGCGCTTCGCGTCGCGGACAAAACGCCGCCGGCTGGCCCGGCGGCGTTTTGCTGTCTTGGGCGCAAATTGACGTCGGGCGCCGCTGGCCCGAAGATCGCGAAAAGCGAGTCAAAATCGCGAGCGCGGGGACGGGCGTGAACGGCGGACAGGCGGAATACGACCTCCTCGTCATCGGCGGCGGGATCAACGGCTGCGGCGTCGCGCGCGATGCGGCGGGGCGCGGCTATAGAGTCGCGCTGGTGGAAATGGATGATCTCGCCAGCGGGACGTCGTCGAAATCCACCAAGCTCGTCCACGGCGGCTTGCGCTATCTGGAAAGCGGCGATTTCCGCATGGTGCGCGAGGCATTGGCCGAACGCGAAACGCTGTGGCGGATCGCGCCGCATCTCGTCCAGCCCCTGCGCTTCGTCCTGCCAGTCCTGCCCGGAGCCCTGCCCGGCGCGCGGCCTGCCTGGCTGCTACGGCTGGGGCTCTTCCTTTATGATCATCTCGGCGCGCGCGAAAAGCTGCCCCGGGCCGCATCGCTCGATCTGCGCCGCGCGTCGGAAGGCGCGCCGCTGAAGCCGCATTTGCGCAGGGCTTTCACTTTTTTCGACTGCCGCGTGGACGATTCCCGCCTCGTCGTGCTCAACGCCCGCGACGCCGCCGATCGCGGCGCGGATATTTTCACGCGGACCAGATTTTTACGCGCCGGGCCCAGCGACGGGGGCTGGCGCATTGATTTGCGCGATGTCGGCAGCGGCGCCGAGCGCGCGTTGCGCGCACGCCTCATCGTCAACGCCGCCGGTCCCTGGGCCGACGGCGTTCTCCCCGGCAAGACGGAACGCCCGCGCCTGCGGCTGGTGCGCGGCAGCCATATCGTCGTGCGGAAACTATTCGAGCATGACGGCGCCTATCTGTTCCAGACCGGCGAAGGGCGCGTCGTCTTCGCCATTTCCTATCAGCGCGACTTCACCTTGATCGGCACGACCGACGCGGATTTTTCCGGCGCGCCCGAGGAAGTCGCCGCCACGAGCGAGGAGATCGCCTATCTCTGCCACGCGGCGAACGGTTTTTTCGTGCGCGCCATCGCGCCGGAAGACGTGGTCTGGTCTTTCGCCGGGCTGCGGCCTCTGGTCGATGACGGGGAGAAGGCCGCGGCGCGCGCCAGCCGCGACTACATGCTGGATGAGGGCAGGGCCGACGGCGCGCCCTTCATTAGTATTTTGGGCGGCAAGCTCACGGCCTACCGTCGTGTTGCGGAACAGGTCGTGGACCGCGCCGCCGCGTGCCTCGGCTTGCGCGGCGGCGTCTGGACCGCCGCGGCGCCCCTGCCGGGCGGCGATTTGCCCGGCGCCGATCTCGACGCTTTCACCAAGGATCTGCAAGCGCGTTACGCCTTTCTCGGCGCCGCCGAAGGGCGGCGTCTCGCTTGTGCCTATGGAACGCTGTGCCTTGCTTTCCTTGGCGCGGCGCGGCGCCGTGAGGACCTTGGCCGCGATTTTGGTTTGGGACTTAGCGAGGCGGAGGTCGAACATCTTCGCGCGAGCGAATGGGCGCGCACTGCGGAAGACATCTTGTGGCGACGGTCGAAGCTCGGCCTGTGGGCCTCGCCTGATGTGCACAAGGCCCTGGACGCCTGGCTGGCGGCGCCGCGCTGAAGGCTGCGATGGCGGGATTTTTGCTTGCTCGCCGCGATAGTGGGAGCAGGCATGAAGACGCATCTGGATTGGTCGGGCTACGACACTTACGGCATTGGGGACGCCTATTCCGGCATTCCCGCGCGCGGCGGCAATTACGCCAAGGCCGTTGCGGTCTGCATGCACCAGCCAGAGGGGTGTTTGTCGGTGTAGGTTGGTGTGGCGCAAGCCCTTGAAATCATTAAAGTGAGGTCGTCCTGATTGTAAGCTGACGGAGGTTGCCGTATGTTCACCCCCTGAGCGAAAAGCAAGTTCGCTTATAAGTTGGGGGTCCAATGAGCAAGAAAACACTTACAATTAAGGAGTGCGCCGCCTTCAAGCCTGCCGGTGGTGGGCGGCTATGTGTTGGCCGAGGAGTCTACATCATTTGTTCTCCTAGCGGATCGCGCCGTTGGGTGTTCCGCTATTCCGTTGGAGGCAAGGTTACCGAATCGGGGCTGGGTGGGGCCGATACCTCACGGGACGAGGCCTTTGACAGAGCCGATGAGATTCGGGCCAAGCTCAAGGCTGGGCTGGTCCCCAATGCCGCGCGCAAGGCCGCACGGTCACCAGTGGTCAACAAGACGCCGACATTTGCCGACGCCGCCGAGGCTTGGCTGGCCCTCAAAGAGCCGGGCTGGACAACTGGCCACGGCGCGCAGGCCCGTTATCACGTCGAGGTCGTGGCCGCCGCGCTGCGTAACAAGCCCGTCAACGACATCACCCCGGACGACATCACCGCCGCGCTGGGCGATCTCTGGACGCGGTCGCCCGTCAGCGCCCGAGCGGCCTTGGTCAACATCTCACAGGTGTTTGGCCTCTGCGTCGGCCGCAAGTACCGACTGGACAACCCGGCCGACTGGCGGGCCTCCATGAAGCACTTCCTCCCCGCGCAGGGGCGGGTGAAACAGCACCGGCCGTCCATGCCCTATGCCGATGTCCCGGCTTTCGTGGCAGAGCTTCGCAGGCAACAAGTCAGCAGGGCAACGGCTCGCGTGCTGGAAATGATAATCTTGTCCGGGTGCCGAGCGGGTGAGGTGCTGGGGGCCACATGGAAAGAGATCGACCTCGACAAGGCTCTATGGACGATCCCGGCGGCCAGAATGAAGAGCCGTCGCGCGCACGATGTCCCGCTGACTCCTCAACTCCTAGCCTTGCTCAAAGAGGCCCATAAGTTCCGAGGTCCGTCCGGCCTCGTGTTTGAGTCCCCGACACGTCCGGGGGCGCAGATGCACGGCAGCAGCGTCCGCGCCCTGCTTGGGGCCATGGGACGGGGCAACGTCACCACGCATGGGTTTCGGAGCAGCCTGCGGTCATTCCTCGGTGCTGAAACAGACTGCCCGTTTGACGTCGCAGAGGCGTGCATCGCCCATTCATGTGGCGACGCGACGGTGCAGGCCTACCTACGGACGACCGCCCTTGCCAAGCGCCGAATCTACATGAACCGATGGGGTGAGTTCTGCGATGGGCCGTCTGCCTCCGGCAATGTCATCCCGCTAATCAAGGTGCAAAGCTGATGGTCCACTTGCTGGTCCTTGTCGCCACGGTCATGGCCCTGTTCTGGTTGGTCCGGCTGGCCGTCGCCGTGGTGGGCTGGGCCTGCACCGGCGCAGCGTGGGCTGGGCTGGCAGTCGTCCGGGGGCTGTTGCAGCTATGGCGACATGCAACCGCTCCACGGCGCGCCCCTGCCGGTAGCAATGTGATCCCCTTCCCAACCTCAAGGAACTGAACTATGGAACTTGCCGCCGAGGCTTGTTGCAAGATCTTCACCCGCCTCAGCACCGAGGACAAAGAGGCCCTCACGATCCGACTCGTCACCATCGGCGCTCTAGTTTCCGGGGAACCCGTTGAATACGTCGCCCGTATATGTGCGGGTGCGCATATGGCCGCAGATGACCTTATGGAATGTAAGCGGTCTGTCAGCGCCCATATCAGGGTTGGGAGCTAACCGCCTCCTCGGCAACGCTATTCGGACCGGCTCTCGATGGTGACCTGTGACCGAGTGTCAGTCGCCGATTCTTGACCATAGTAAGGGCGTGATTTTCACAATATCACCGCATCCCCCGGCTCGACATTCTGTTGGCCGGTCGGAGGATGAAAACAATGAACAAGCCAGTTAATCTGAATCTTGCCCACGCCGAGGCTGCGTATGCTACCGCCAAGGCCGAGGCCAATGCCGCCCTGCTGGAGCGGCTTGTCTTGGAGAAGAGGGCGGCCCGTGCGTACCGGAGCTATAAGCAGGCGGTCGAGGATCGCCGGGGGGCTGTTGAAGACTACCGGGCGGCCGTGGAGGCGCTGGCCGCCGCACAGCATGCACTGTGGTCTTTGTGACTACTCACCGCCCATGACGGCGACGAATTTAGCCCTGATTGAGGCATATGAAACGGTCCCGCAGCATTTTTCGCACACATGCCGGGCGCGAACCAACTGCGTGTCCTTGTCCACCCGGGACTCGCTGGCAATGACAAGGCCGGGAATATCATAAAGTCCCAAGTTGGTACGACACATGAGACAAACGGCGGTGCCATCGGCAAAGATGGCGTTGCAGACCGCCACGTCCGTCGAGCGCACTGGGACCGCGCGGCCCCGTGGCGGCGATAGGGCAGACTGAAAATCTATCAATTTGATGTCCAGAGATCGGGTCTTGGGTTTGGGAGAGGCCGATTTCGTCGTCATGCGCGGACTTCCTCCACCTTCGACCTCATCACAAAAGCCCTGTTCGCCGCCTCATCTGCGCGCTGACGTAGCAGGGCAAGCCGCTCGGCCGGTGGCAGGGCCTTAAAGACTTCCTTGGGCGGCAGCGTCGTCGGCAGCGGTGGCAGACGGGATGGGGCAACCGCCTTGGCCACTCTTGCGGCCTTCTCGGCAATCCTCACCACGCGCGCCGTGTTGCGGGCCTCTGTCAATACAGAAGCTCGTTTAGCATGGCGGGCGGCCACACGGGCAGCGTCCTCGTCGGCCTTCTGCTGAGCAGGGGCAACAGCGGCGGCGGCGCGTTCAGCCGCCGTGACAATGGCCTGCTCGGCTTCGTGGAAGTCGGCCAGCGCCCGTGCATGTAGACTGGTCGCCTGTTCCAGCTCACGGGAGGCGGTGGCGCAACGACGCTCGCAATCAAATGCCACTTTTGACTGGCGGTCGGCGTAAGCCGTTTTGCGCTCGTGCTGGAGAGTCTTCACTTTCCGTTGAACCCGAGCCTTGTGGGTATAGGCCGCAAGCAAGGCTGTGCGGGCAACTTCGATTTTTGAGTGCATGGTGGCTGTTCCAGATGTTCAAACGGATGAAATCGTAATGTCGTCCCCGGTCGATTTCACAACAAAGAGGCCGGTTGAAAATTTCCACGGACAGGGGATAAAGCCTCGTGCGCCCGTATCAATAACGCCGAGCAGGGTTCCGGCTGCGCTCAAACCATCGTAGATCGATAGAGTTCCAGCGGCGTTGTCATTGCTGTTGATGGAGCTGATGGCGCCCGATCCATTCTTTACCAAAGTCGATCCGGCTGCGGCCAAATGAGTCAAGATTTGGTTGGGCGGCGGACAGGTCCACGTTGGCATTGAGTTGGCTGGGTCTCCATTGTTTCGCTCATAGGCCATTATTGATTCCTCGGTTTGGGTGATGTGCGCCATTGTCCCCATGGACCGGCAAGGTCCGACGCGCCGGTGGACACGGGGCCGGGGATGTCCATGTCCAAGCCTTGGGGTAGCGGATTGCCGGGGCAGGGCGCGTCCGTGGCGGGTTTTACGGGGCCGGTGGTGGTGGAGGCCGTCCCCACGGGGACCACGCCTGTAGGGGGCGCCCTGTACGGGACAACCGGGTTGCCGTCAGCGTCCAGGATTTGCACTGCATCCCCATACCGACCACGCACGAGAGGCCAGAGCGTCCCCATGGACTCGGTGGCGCTGCTAGCCGCCTTCACAATGCGGCGCAGCAGCGGGCGGGGAGGTCGATGGGCGGTCTGAAAAACCATGGCGGTTGTCGTCCGTTATCGCGCATCCCCTGATATCGTGTTGGTTTATCAGCGAGAGGCTCTGAGGTCTGACAAAGAACTGACAGCGGGCTTTGGTGGAAGGCCGCCGAGAGCAGCGGAGGTTCTCGGCGGCCACCCGTCCCCGCCGGGCAGCGTGCCGCTTAAACGCGCCGCTGGCAGGGACAGGTGAAAAGGGGCGGTGGGCTCACACACCGCCCCTCGACCACGACACCGCCGTTCTCAACCGGTGTCGCAGTTTACCGACGACGCATAACCGGGCAGGTGCGCGTCGTCGGGATTCAATAGCTCACTGCCAGATGCCGGACTTCTGCCGCTGAGCGATCTCGTTGATGGTCGGCAGAATTGCCCGCTTGGAGGGCCGGCCCATTTCGACAACAAAGCTCTGTTTGCCGTAGAAGCGATTCTCGACATGGCCACTATCTGAATCGCGGTATTTGCGCATTTCGATATGTCCGGCGGGGACGCTATCGGCGCTGACGGCGGCCTCGGTGGCGGCCTTCACGATCTGCGGCATGATGGCGTCCAGCGCGTCGTTCCGCAGCCGCAGGCAGTCGATCTGGGCCATGGGGTGGCGCTGCGGCAGACGAGCGACAAGCTCGTTGCCAAGCCTACGCTTATAGTGATCCAAATTTTCCCCCGCAGCCGGGCGAGGTGCCGAGCGGCCCCACGGCTGCAAGATTTCGTCAAATTCGGCCTGAAGGCCACGGCAAGCATGGTCGGACTTGATCTGCTCGGCGTTGTGACGCTCGACCTCAATCTCTCGGGCACGGCGCGCGACGCTATCGGCCCGCACCCGCTCCTCGTTTTCATACTTCTGCATGCGAGCGTTGAGTGATTCGAGAGACGAAAGAACGGTGTCGATTTTACTCATCAGTTTGTCCTCCTAGTCTAGTGTTTCCAGAAGTTTAGTGGGCCACCAATTCAGGGGCCGCTGTCCCCTTGCGGCTCACGCCATAATCATCAGCTTCGGCCTCCAGACCGCCTTGGGCGATGCCGCCAACAGGCGCGAGGTCGGGATCGGGGAAAGACGAGCTGCCTTGAGGGTCGAGGACATCCCCGTCCCCGCCGCTGTAGCCGGTCATGGGATCATCATCGCCCTCGGTCTCGCTATCGGCTGAGATGGTGTCGGCTACACGCTGGGCTTCCGCCGCCAGTCCGGCATCTGCCTGCACACGGGCGGCCCTCACCCGTTCCAGGGTGTCCATACGCGAGGCCAGCGCATCCAACCCGTCCGCCAGCTTGGCCAGCTTTTCAGGATCGATTTCTGGGGCTTTGGGGGTGGCGTCCGACCGGACGGTATTGATCGGGCTGGGGTCAAGGATCCGTGCGCCCAAAGCGTTCAGCTTCCACTTGGGGAGCGGACCATGGGTGGTCATGTAGATCGGTTCCGACTGACCGGTAGCGTCCGCCCTCGCTTGCCGCGCGGCTTGCTCCTGCCCGATGGCGAGGGCGGTCGCCATCCAAAGTGGCACCTCGACCATGTCGGTGTCGGCGCTCATTTTTGCTGACCGTTCTTCGGGTTGCTCGGGCTGCTGAGAGCGCCGGGGCTTAGAGGCAGCGGGACCGTCGCGCCGGGCATGGGCTTGGGCGAATTGACGGTGCTGTGACGGCTTTTAACCTGAGTGGGCATGCTCAAACTCCAACCATAGCTCACACGACAAGTGGATCTTGGGCTGGTATAGAGTTTGTAGAAGTGAAGTTGTGCACCTGCCCGAGCAAGGTACAGTGTCCCAGCAATGCTTTTGTCCGTCTCCCGTTACTTGCGGTCAGGAGGCAGGTATTTATGGTCTACCTGATATAACTTGGACCGCTGGCGTCGGGCTGGAGGTGGTGGCATGGCCAGGATATCAGATGTCTGTCAGCTCGCGATTAGGCCTCTGGTAATTGACCTGTAAAAACAATCAGGGCGCGGTGACGGACCGTAACCGAGATAGGGATTTAACGACAGATTACCACAAACTTGTCGTGGATTGACCGTTGGCGGGGAGGAATATGGGGCCGCAAGGGACGGGGCCGCCCAGCCTGTACATCCGGGGTCTGAGCGGTCCCGTCTGCACCAAGGCATGGAGGCCTCAGCACATTTGGCTGGCGTCGGAGGCCGGGGGGATGTCCCCGCCCTCATCGGACGGCAGGGAATGTCCGCTGCCGGAGATGATGTAGACCCGGCCGTGGGTGGTCACCTTGACATCGGGCGCGTCTTCCCCGGTGCCGCCCGACACAAGGATGGTGCGCGGCTCAGGTGACCGGAGCTCCAACATGGCATCGAGGCGCTTGTGTAAAGAGCTGTCGCGCCTCATCCTTGGATGGCCTTTATGTTAGCCTCGAGAAGATCGATCTTACGTTCAAGCTCAGTAGATGAGTGAATCTCGACGATTACGCGCAAAGCACTGATGAGGGCGTTGGCCACGGCAAGGTCCAGCGTCCCCGCCGCGATGCGCTGGGCAACTACGCCCACGGCTTCCATGGCGGCGGCCGCCGTTGTAATCGACCCAAGCTCGAAAGGATCGAGATTAAGTTGAGGAGCCGGCAGGGGCGAGAATTTTGGCGCAAAATAGGGCGCGGCCGCCGCGAGGGCCGAGGCCTTAACGCTGTCGAGGACGCCATCTTTATCAGCCAAATCCAGAAGACGTTCATGGGGCAGCTTCTGACCAGACGCGATTAGCGCATCGGCAGCACTCTGACGATCCTTGTTTGGCACGCCGGCTTTTCTGCCTGCGCCTTCACGTTTGCCACCATTCCCAGCCATTGATAGTTTTTCAGATGTTAGAGCCTGTCCAGAGGCTTTGTCTTTGAACATACACCGGCGGCGTGGGGCCGTCTCGTGGGTTTAGCCCGGCTTGCACCGGAGCGCCGTACACCGGTTTTTTTTGGCTGGGCGGGCGGCATCCCCTTCTTCCTTGGCGGTGGCCTCCTGTGCTGGATAAAATCTAACGCTTGGTACCGACCTCGAATGGCGCGAAACGGCGGGAAGCGGGACTAGCGCGAAGGACTGGTCCCGAGAAAACACCGGTCGATGGCTGAAGGGGAAGGATGCGCCAGATGCGGCCATTCGAGGTCGGCTGGAGGATCCGGGCGTTCGGTGAAAAGCGGACGTTTATGGCCGCTGTGAAACTACAATGCCTTGCTTTCTTCCACGCCAGGGTGAGCGCCGGCTCTTTGCGGCAAAACGCCGATCAGCATAATGATCGCGACGGCGAGAATCGCTGAGGCGCCCAAACGGCTGACGGCGAGGCCGCCATTGGCGACCGGCTTGTCAAGAAAGTCGCCAAGCGTTGCGCCCAGCGGTCGCGTAAGGATGAACGCCGTCCAGAATAGCATCACGCGCGAGATGTTGGTGTAGAAATAGGCGACGGCGACCAGCGCCAGGGCCGCCGCGAACACGATGGCGCCGCCCTCATAGCCCAAGCCATTGGTGTCGGCCATCCAGTCGCCCAGCGCCGTGCCAAGCGTTTGTGAAAACAGGATCGTCACCCAATAGAAGACTTCGACCCTCGGCGTCGCGACGGTATTGACTGAAATGGAGCCTTCCGACCAGCGCCAGGCGGCGAGCGACGCCGCCAGGCAAAGAAACAGAATGGTCGATCCGCCAGCATAGCCTATGCCCAGCGATCGGTCGGCGAAGTCAGCCATCGTCGTGCCGACCGTCGTGGTGGCGACAATGGTGAACCAGTAAAGCCAGGGATGGAATTTTTTCGCAGGAATTTGCACGGCGACGGCCATCACAAATATCGCGGCGAAAATGACGGTGCCGATCGCATAGCCGAGGTCCAGAGACATGGTCACGGCGTCGCCGCCGGTTTCTCCCAATGTCGTCGCGAGAATTTTGATGAGCCAGAATGTCAGAGTGACTTCGGGAACCTTGCTCAAGGCTGCTTTTTGCGATTCGGTCATCGGAGCTTCCTTTTGGACGGGCGTCGCCGCGCGCAAAGTCGAGCGCTGCGCGCCGCCGCGCCTCGTGCATTCCGGGCAGAATGCCCCCTCTGACTTAGCGGCAAATTAGCTCGCCAAACGGCGGCGCCGAGATCAAACTGGCGCCAGACCAATCTTGAAAGTCCACATGCGTCATGCGCGTTCTGCTTGTCGAAGACGATCTCATGCTGGGAAAGGCCCTTGTCCGCGGGCTTGCCGACCAGTCGATGGTTGTCGATTGGGTCAAGGACGGCGAGATCGCCAGCGCGGCGCTCGCCCACCCCGAACATGCGATTGTGCTGCTCGACCTCGGCCTGCCGCTGTTGTCCGGCCTCAACGTGCTCAAACAGGCTCGCGCGGCCGGAACCGCCATTCCGATCATCATCATCACGGCGCAGGACAGCGTGGACGACAGGGTCGCGGGTCTCGACCTCGGAGCCGACGACTATATCGTCAAGCCGTTCGATCTCAGCGAATTGCTGGCGCGCATCCGCGCCGTGCTGCGCCGGCATAATGGCCAGGCGCAATCGCGGATGAGCAGCGGCGAAATTACCCTCGATCTCGCCACCCACGTGGCCGCCTATCGCGGCATGGAGGAAATGCTGTCGGCCCGCGAATTCGCCCTGCTGCGCGCCCTGATGGAGCGGCCCGGCGCGATCCTGTCGCGCGCGCAGATCGAGGAGCGCATCTACGGCTGGGGCGAAGAGGTCGAAAGCAACGCCATCGATTTCCTCATTCACGTCATCCGCAAGAAGTTCGACCGCGACATTGTGCGCAATATTCGCGGAGCCGGCTGGATGGTCGTCAAGGATCAGCCGTGATTTCCATCAGACGCACCGCCATTTTGCGAATGACGGCGCTTCTTGCGGCGGTGGGCCTCGCCGCCGTTGTTCTCTCCCATCAACTTGTCGAGAGCGAGATCGATAGTTTTCTCGACACGCAATTGCGCAAGATGGCGCTGAACGCCGGGCCGGGCTTCGCCTCGCCGGCTCCGGACGCCGCCGCCGCGGACGAAGCCGAAGATGAACTCGTCGTCCAGATCTACGATTCTTCTGGACGCCTCGTCCATGATTCCGCTCCATCGGTCGGAATGCCGTCCCTCGACCGCGCGGGCTATTCCAACGTCCGCGCCGCCGGAGAGGATTGGCGCGTCTATCGCGTCGCCGATTCCCGGCGCGCGGTGCAGGTCGGTCAGCGCCAGAGCTTTCGCGCCAATCTGGCGGCGCGGGCCGCGACCGGCGCCGCGCTGCCGCTGTTGCTTGCACTGCCCCTGGCCTGGCTCGTCATCAGCTGGTCGCTGAGTCAAATCCTGCTGCGGCTGCGCGATCTTTCGACTCGGCTGGCCGATCGTGGCGTCAAAGAGACGGAAGCCCTTGCCGTCGACCTCGTGCCGACCGAGATCGCGCCTTTGATCGACGCGATGAATACGCTGATCGGGCGGCACCAGGAGGCGCTCGACCAGCAAAAGCGCTTCGTCTCCGATGCGGCGCATGAATTGCGCACCCCGCTCGCCGCTTTGCAAATTCAGGTCGATAATCTGCAAGCCCAGGAGCTGGATCGCGACGCCCGCGAGATCGTGGCCGACCTCAAGGCCGGCGTTCTGCGCTCATCCGCGCTCATCCGCCAATTGCTGAAGCTGGCGCGCCTGGATGCGCCTGTTTCCGCTTCCGGGGAAAGCGTCGACCTTGGCGACGCCCTCCGCGATGCCGCCGCCGACTTCATCTCTCTTGCTGGCGCCAGGGACCTGAGCTTTGATTTCAACCTGCTGGAAAACGCCCGTGTTATCGTCAATGCGGCGGACCTGCGCATCATCCTCGGCAATCTTCTCGACAACGCCGTGCGCTATTCCACGCCGGGCGGGACGATTCTGCTGAGACTACGAAAACTGGAGGAAGGCGCCCGCATCGAAATCGCCGACGCAGGCCATGGAATAACGCCGGAGGCGCTGCCGCGGCTGTTTGATCGGTTTTTTCGCGCCGCGCCGCCCGATGTCGTGGGGACGGGCCTCGGACTGGCCATCGCCAAGGCGGCGGCCGACCGCAATGGCGTCGCGCTCGAACTGCGCAATCGCGACGACGGCCCCGGCGCCATCGCGACCCTCTCTTTTCCGGCTGTCACCGGATGACCCGCGCGGCTAGGCCTTGCCTTCGGCGTCCATTATCGCCAGCAGGTCGGTCAGCGATTGCTTGCAGACCGCCAGGTCAGGCGCGGCGGCGCGCAGGGCCGCGAGAGCGCGGTCGATCGCCTTGTCGATCTTGTGCCAGACCGCGGCGTCACGCGGCTTTAACGATGGCTCCGCCGAGTCCCAGGACATTTCCAGATCCTTGATCCGCGTCCTGGCGCCAGCGAGATCGCCTTTGTCGAGCAGCGCCAATGAATCGGCTGCGATCGTCCGAAACGCGGAAAGGTCGCCAATTTTCGAAAGCGACGCGGCCTGCGCCGCGGACGTCGGCGCCAAGGGCGAGACGCCGTGAATCGCCGGCGGAATGGCCAGGACCGTGACGAGAAGGGCCTTCCAGATAAATTTACGCATTTTCATGGACGTGCTCTTTGGGTTTTGCTCGCAGCAGCAGGGGCTGCCGGACGCGTGGAGCTGAAACGAGGGCGGCCTAGGCGGAGGCCGCCGCCTTGGGCGGCGCGTGCGATCGGCTGAGGCGCCAGACCAGTCCGATGATGACGGCGAGAAAGACCAGGCTCGTATGCAGCGCGCCGAGCCCAAGGCCGCCATATTCGCGCGCCTGGGACAGGAGGTCGCCGAGTGCGGCGCCGAGCGGGCGGGTGAGGATGTAAGCGAGCCAAAAAGCCAGGACGGGGTTGGCGCCGAGGTAATAGGCTGCGGCGATGGCGGCGATAAGGCCGCTGAACACGACAACGCCGACACGAAAGCCCAGACCCAATGCTTCCGTCGCAAGGTCGCCTGCCGCCGTGCCGAGCGCAAAGGTGCCGAGCACCGCAGCCCAGTAGAAAAGCTCGCGTCGCGTCGTTACGATCGAATGGATAGACAACGTGCGCTCGACCCCGTACCAGACTGCGAAAGTGACGGCCAAGGCGCCGCTGAAGGCGCCTGTGCTGGCGTAGAGGCTGACGCCCATCTTGTCCGTCAGCGCATCGGTGATTTGTGTGCCGACGACGCTGACCAGCACCACAGTCAACCAATAGAGCCAAGGGACATAACGACGCTGGCGCAATTGCGCGACTAACGCGACAACGAGCAGGGTCGTCATCAGCGCGCCCGTGAGAGCCGTCCCAAGGCCGAAATGGACGGCGAGATAATCGGCGCCGGTTTCTCCGACGGTCGTCGACATGATCTTGATGATCCAGAAAAACAAGGTAACCGTCGGAACCTTGTTCGACATGTGCCTGCCAGGCGCGTCGTCATGAAGGATCAAGATCTTCGTCCTCGGTTTGAGCGAAGGCGATTTGTCGTCGCCATGCGCGCTTTCTAGAGAACGGGACTTAGGAGCAACTTAGGCGGATCGAGGCCTCATCGAGAATGAAGTCTGCCTCCAGGCTCCCGCCGAGAGATCGGAAGACCGTGGCCTGATTGGAAAAGATTTGAGAATGACCGCTTTAGAATTTTCATCCACGTTTCGAGGAAGGACCGCCTTGGGTCACGAATACGCGTCCGACCGAAGCAGTGAAAGTCCGCTGACGACGGTGCACCGGCCATTGCGAGAAAAGCTTGAAAGACGCGTTCGAGCCGAATCCAGTCATCGCCCGAGGGCACCAAGCGTGTGATTCTATCTAGCCGGTAATGAGTGGATCTCGGCGGCGGGCGGCGGACGACCGGTGCAGGCGGCGGGGGCCTGTGCCCAATCCATAAGGCTAAGCTTAAGGTGTGACGGTTACGGTTAAAACCGCAAAAAAACTGTTTTCTCCACTATAGTCCCCTATTTTCCCCCCCCTTAATGCTTATAGGTTTTTTAAATTTCTAACCGTCACAACCGTCACAAACATATAAAAAGAATCGGAAGTCATTGTTTCTAAAGGCATTTCTACTGTGACGGTTAGTGTGACGGTTAACCCCCCTGTGACGGTTACTAACCGGCACAAAACCACATCCCGCCGCCGCGCCACCCCGCCATCCCGCTCCCCCGGTCCTAACCGTCACGCCCTCCCTGCCCTAACCGTCACACCTTAACCTTGGCCGTAGCCCCTAACTGGGGCGCTTCAACTCAACAATGTTGCCGTCTACAATCTCGACGTCCCTTTCACCTTCGCTCATCAGTTTGGCCTTATAACGCTCTTCCATGTTGAGCGCATCGATCGCCGTTCTTGCAGCAAGTCGCGACTGAGCTTCCGACTCCATCATTTTTTGGCGGGCTGCGGGGGAGCTCATGGACTGACGCTCTTCAGCGGTTTTCAACCGGACCCCAAAGTAGACCTTTGTCCAGCCACCTTTGCCATCGCGTATATTTTTTGCGTCTTTCAACTCTTCGCCAAGATCTTCCCCAAGCTCCTCGGCCAGAACGCGCCGGACAGCCTTTGCCACAAAACGCCCAAACTTGCTTTCAAGATCCGGCACCCGTTTTATCTTGTCACAAAGCACACAGTATGCCGCATAGATGTCCTCCCTGATAACGGAAGCGTCTTTTTCAATGACGCATTCCTCAGCCAAAAACAGGGCAATATGATCCAAGGCTTGTTCAATCTCTTTTAGGGTTTCAAGACCTTCTACCGGCTGTATAAAACGACCGCGATCAAGAAGGGTCTTAAGTCCAGCCAGAGCGCGGTTGGCGATGCCAGGAAGCTCTTTTACCAACTTACTGAAAAGGTCTTTATCCTCCCGGCCAACAAATGAATTAGCTGTTTTGAGAGCAATCATGCGCGCTATTAACGCCTGCGTATCATCGGCAAGTTTTGGTGGGCCGTTTGCCACCATGAAAATCTTAAATGGGCTGGCGTCACAAAAATCCTCTTTGTACTTGACTGGGATGCTTAACCCATCCTCACCTACAATAGAAAGAATCCTCTCGATGGCGACGTGTACATTCTGATTTTTAGAGTTTGCACGTACATCCGGGAAGAAAACTGCCCGGCACCCGATAAGCTTCTGCATTCCATAATGAGAGCCAAAATCTGACAGGTTTGTGACCTTGCAATTCATTTCGCCTGTCAAGTGTTGCAGAAGCCTTGTCGCAACCCCCTTTCCGGCGCGCGGGTCTCCAAACATCCCGATCATTTTCTGCAAAAAAGTCAGTGGCGTCATGTAGTAGCCAAAGGCCTCTACAAGACAGTCCCGTGACTCTTGCGTGTTGAAAAGATCACAGAGGAATCCGTCAAATAATGGGGACTTGGCGTCTGGCTCATAGGCATATGGCAGCAGTATGGTTGTGAAGTAGAGAGGTGTATGCTCCAGAGTTGTCATGGTTTCCCAGTTCAACATGCAGTTGTTGAACACTAACAGCCTGTCCCCCGGTGGTGCGTCTTCCGGTGCGCCCGGCAACCATGTGTTGAAGGCAACCTTGGCGCCTTGCGGTGTACATTGGCGTTTGATTGCGTTAAACCAGTTGCCCTCTGATCTTGCGTCCATGTCAAAATAGTGATACGTGACCTCCTTAGTCTTTTCGTCAATAACCGGATATTTTGCATTCTCCATGTACTTATGTAACTCAGCCTTTACATAATCATCTGGGATGAACTCGTAGACCTTGCCGTTGAAGCTGTAGAATGTCTGGCTAACATATTGCAGCATGCGGACGCCCCCTTGTGTATGCCGGCCCTCAATAAAAGTCCGGGCTACATCCAATGTGCGCTTGTTCACATGGCGTTCCACACTGAGTGCACTGGTCACGGCCGCACGAGCCTGCTTTAGCGCGTCTACCTTGGCCTTGACCTCTACTTCACGTTGCTCGGTATCGGCCCTCGCCGTAGTCGTGTGGGCGGCGAATTCCTCCGCACTCATGGGGCCGTCTGCCATATCACTCATCGCCGTCGACTCCATGTTCAGTAAACCAAGCAATATCATCGTCAGTCAGCTCACGGACCTTGCCGCCGATGGCGTCCTTGCTGTTGAACTTCTTGAAGGTCTGGCGAATCCAAATCCGGCTGTAATGGCGAATCCGGCTTGCATCCCCGGCGGCACGCTCAGCGATGAGCGGTAGTAAAAAACCGACCACATCGTCAAAGTCCTCGCCTTGTGCAACTGCCGCACCGATGACCCTCGTTAGGGGGTCAAAGAAGGTGCTGGCCTTTGCGCCGGAGGGGTTCGTGTCGCCTTCCCCGAGGGCGCTAACGCCGACCATGGCCGATGCCGCCGCCCGCCAGTCCTTGCCGCAGGACTTGAGGACGCTATTGGTGTGCCGGTCGATCTCATCGGCCACGTCGGCATAACGAGTCAGGTCGAGGGCCACGGGGCGGTCTTCGCCGTCGAGCCAGAACACCCACTGGTCTGGGGGAGCCGGATCGCGCATACCCTCAAAGACGGGCCGAGCTGTGTAGATCAGTTGTCCGGTACGCATGACGGCGGCGTCGATGGGCTTGTCGAGCGCGACCTGCACCGACTTGGCCCAACGCTCCAACACACGATCCGCAATTGGCCTGTCGATGGTGACAAACAGACGTAGATTGGCTGTAGTGGGGCCGATGCCGCCGGTGCTACCGCTGGCTGTGCCAATCATGCGGACGCCGTGAAACTCGGGCGGCAGGATGCCGTCGCGCACATAGAGGGCGGCCTGACGGACATACGCCCCTAGGCCGAGAGGGGCCGGGACCAGTAGCTTGTCAATATCGAGAGCGATCCACTGGCGCGGGACCGCCTTGAGTGTCGGGGTATCGCTCGCCCATTGGCGGACGTGCCAACCGGACAAGTCCAGACCGGCGACCGGCGCACCGCGCACGATGACCCATTGCGGTCTTGTCGCCAGCCATTCAAGCGCCCGCTTAAAGGCGTCCAGTCCGGTGAGGGACTTGGGGTGAAACTTCCACTCTTTAATGTAGTCATAGGAGAGCGCGACCGGTGCGTCTGAGCCGCGCTTAATGATCTTCTTTGCCGCCCTTTTGTCGGGCTGGCATTCAAGTAGAGTGAACTCGAGGGGGATGTTTGTAGTCATTGTTCAACGACCTCTTATGTAAAGAGGCGTGAACCAAGACTGAAAAAACGCTATTCTGTGGTTGGAACTTGCGTTAGACGGTTGACGCCCGTCAACAAAGCTAGTATAGTCATCAAACAGTAAGTTGGTTCAACGCCTTGGTCAGCAGCGAATCGGAAGCCGTCGAGATGTACACTCTCGACGGCTTTACTTTTTGTAGCGCACCGGTCATGCCGCCACGCCTTGCTCTCGCAAAGCTTCATGCCCCTGACGGGCCTGCGCCTTCAGTTCATTGAAACGGCGCTCCGCGACTTCCCGAGCCGCAAAAATGCGCCCCACCTTCTCATTCCACTTTTCGGCCGCACCGAGGGCTTTTGTGAGCCGAAGACGCTCTACGCGCAGGTTTTCCTTGGCCTGTCCAAGTTCTGTCAGTGCCATTTGCTGTCCTTTCCAGAGGTTGGCATTGCTGTATTAAGGGTAATGTTATGGGATATATTAGAGGCCTGTCAAGCCAATACTTGATGTAAAGGATCATTTACTTGTGACATAAATCCTGGAACGTTCTGCGGTAGCCCAATACCACCAGAACAAATTTTGCAAACTGTCAGGACGGGTGGCAAAGCTTCTACGTGGTCAGTCTGAGTGAAGCTCCGTAATGAGGGCCGCCATGGTTTCAGGTGATTCCCGGGCTGGGTCCACATCAACGAGAGGGTGCCAGCAGCACTCACGGCAGCCGTTACATGGGCTATCTAGATTTTCCCACTGTCGAGGAGGCGGCGCGCATATTTGCGGTAGCCCGAGAACGTCATACCGGTCGAGCGGGTGCCCGGTGCTTGTTCAACCTTGGCCTTGAGGACGGCATTGGCCCGTGCGCTGCGGCTGGTCACGGGGCCGCCTCCGATGCCGTCGCCTTGGCCGCTTCCTTGGCCGCCTTGGCCTTGTCCCAGCGCACCTTTAACGCCTTCGCCATGATCGGGCTGGTCTTGTAGCCCGGTGCCCGCCGCAGCTTCTGCGCGGCCTCGTGGATGTTCTTCAGTTGCAGATCGCCAGTCTCAACGCGGTGCAGGAAGCTTTTGATGCTGTCCGTGGTGACGAAGACGTTGCGGCCCAAGTAGACGGACTTCAGCTCACCAATACAGATTAAGGCATATACCGTTGACTTGGAGCGGTTTAGCAGCGTTATGGCGTTATTTATTGAAATATGCGGGCAATCCCACGGGCTGATGTTCATCCTAGCCTCCAAACTACTGTTGAGGCTAATGTAGTTACAAATATGGGTCGGTGCTATGGTTAAGATTTGCCGGGGTAGGGTTTTCCGGTCGGCCAACAAAATGTAAGCTGAAATGTAAGTTCCGCCACTGGACCCCCATGTTTTCCGGGGGTTTACGGGGCAACTCGATAAGCATGCATAATCGCGAATGCCAGCGCGAGGGCCGGGGCGTGATGTGCCCGAGCTTCCGCATCACCCATGATCCCGCCCATTCCACCGAGGCGCGGGTTGCGGCCTTCAAGGCGGCGCTCAATGGCGACTATGGCGACGATCCCTTCGGCGATTCGCGCCTCGCCGCCGCCATGGACCTCTGCGTTTCGTGCAAGGCCTGCAAGAAGGAATGTCCCAGCGCCGTGGACATGGTGCTGATCAAGACCGAATATCTCGCCCAGCGAAACGAGACGCATGGCGTCTCGCTTCGGACAAGATTGTTCGGCGGGCTGCCGGCCTGGCTCGGACGCTGGCGCCGCCCCGCGCGTTGGCTGGCCTTGATGCGCAACGCCTTGCCGCCTGTCGCCTGGGCGGCGGAAAAATGGTTGGGGCTGACGTCGCGGCGGCCTCTGCCGCCGCCCGCCGCCAAGCCTTTCACGGCCAAGGGACCATTCGGCTCCGGCGAACGCGGCGACGTCTGGCTGTTCGCCGACACCTTCGCCCAGCATTTCGATCCCGAAATCGCGGAAGCCGCCATTGCGGTCCTGACGGCTGGCGGCTATCGCGTCCAGATCGCGCGGCCGGCGCCAGACGATCCCGAGCCGAATCGTTCCTTGTGCTGCGGGCGCACCTTTCTCTCCATGGGCATGGTGGGCAAGGCGCGCGCCGAGGCGCTCCGGGTGATCGCCGCGCTCAAGCCCGCAATCGAGGCCGGGGCGCCGATCGTCGGTCTGGAGCCGTCCTGCCTGCTTTCGATGCGCGATGAATTTTTCAGCCTCGGCCTTGGCGCCGAGATCGGCGCGCTCGGCAAGAACCTCTATCTTTTCGAGGAATTCATCGCGCGCGAGGCGCTGCGCGGGCTCAAACTGCCGCTGAAGGCGCCGGAGGGCGTCAAGGTCTACGCCCATGGCCATTGCCACCAGAAAGCCTTTGGCCTGATGAAGTCGCTGCGCAAGACCTTGGGCCTTGTGCCGGGGCTGGATTTCGAGCTGATCGAATCCGGCTGCTGCGGCATGGCGGGTTCGTTCGGCTTCGAGGCCGAACATTACCAAGCCTCGCAGCAGATGGCGGAACTCGCCTTGCTGCCGGCCGTCCGCGCAGCGAAGCCGAGCGATGTGATCGTGGCGGATGGCTTCTCCTGCCGCCATCAGATCAAGGACGGCTCCGGCCGCAAACCCGTGCATATGGCGGTGCTGTTGCGGGATTCGCTCGTCCCGGCTTGAGGAAAGCGGAGCTTTGACCTATCTGGTGCGGACCTGAGAAGCGCAGCCGCTGCTTTGCCGCCGCCCGTGGAGTTTTCATGTCGAACGCCGAAACGTCGCCCATCCACGCCAAAGTCGTCGTCATCGGCTCGGGCCCCGCAGGCTATACGGCGGCCATTTACGCCGCCCGCGCCATGCTCCAGCCGATCCTGATCTCGGGCTTCGACGCCGGCGGCCAATTGATGATCACGACCGACGTCGAGAATTATCCGGGCTTCGCCGATCCCATTCAGGGACCCTGGCTGATGGAGCAGATGCGGGCGCAGGCCGAGCATGTCGGCGCGCGTCTGGTCAGCGACCATGTCACCCAAGTCGAACTGGGCCAGCGGCCGTTCAAGATCACGGGCGATTCGGGGCAGGTCTATACGGCCGATTCGCTGATCATCGCCACGGGCGCCAAGGCGCAATGGCTCGGCGAGACGAGCGAGGAGAAGTTCAAGGGCTTTGGCGTCTCGGCCTGTGCGACCTGCGACGGCTTCTTCTTCCGCGGCAAGAAGGTCGCGGTGGTCGGCGGCGGCAATTCGGCGGTCGAGGAGGCGCTCTACCTCTCCCATATCGCGGAGAAGGTCACACTCATCCACCGCCGCGATTCGCTGCGTTCCGAGCGCATCCTGCAGGAGCGCCTGTTCGCGCGGCCCAATATCGAGATCCGCTGGGACAGCGCGGTCGATGAGATTCTGGGCAGCGAGGCGCCGCTTTCGGTCGAGGCGCTGCGCATCAAAAATGTGAAGACCGGCGCGACCGAGACGCTGCCGCTCGACGGCGTCTTCATCGCCATCGGCCACAAGCCCGCCACCGAGCTGTTCGCCGGCCAGATCGAATTGAAGAGCAACGGCTATATCAAGACCGCGCCCGACTCGACCGCGACCAATATCGAAGGCGTATTCGCGGCTGGCGACGTGGCCGACGACAAATATCGCCAGGCGGTGACGGCGGCGGGCCTTGGCTGCATGGCCGCGCTGGAGGCCGAACGCTGGCTGGCGGCCAAGCACGGCTGACCGGGGCAATCGCGCAGGCCGCCGCGAATCGCGGCAGGCGCGCCCCTATTAGCGGTTTCTTCAGGGCTTCGCCCCACAATCACAGCCTGCGCGCCTGCTCGCGCGGCGGCGGTTTCGGGGGTTGAGGAATGAAACGGGGTCTAGTCGTTGACGATTCGGCGGTGATCCGCATGGTCTCCGGCCGTATTTTGGGGCTGTTGCATTTCCAGAGCGTCGAAGCCGACAATGGCGCCAAGGCGCTGCAAATCTGCGAACAGCAGATGCCCGAGGTCATCCTGCTCGACAGCAGCATGCCGAGCGCCGATCCGCTGGAGCTTCTGCGCGCGATTCGCCGCCTGCCGGGCGGCGACACGACGAAGATCATCTTTTGCGCGACGGAAAATGATCCGATGGTGATTGGCCGCGTCTTGCGCGCCGGCGCCGACGACGTGTTGTTCAAACCGTTCGATCGTCGCGGCATGCAGGAAAAATTCGAGGACGTTGGTCTGGTCGCCTGACGTCCTTTCCTCCCAAAGGCCTCTTGCCGCCCGGGCGCCTCCGGGCTGAAATGGTCTGAAACACAGGGAGGTTTTGATGGCCAAGGCGATGATCGTGCAACCCGGCGGCGGATTTGACCGGGTGATTCTGAGCGAGCGCGACGCCAATCCGCCAGCGGCTGGCGAAATCACCGTGCGCCTGCACGCCAATTCCCTCAATTATCACGATTACGCCGTGGTCAGCGGCATGTGGGGGCCGAGCGAGCCGCGCATTCCCATGGCCGACGGCGCGGGATTGGTCACGGCGGTCGGGGCAGGGGTCACGGAATTCGCGGTCGGCGACGCCGTCGTCAGCGCTTTTTTCCCCGGTTGGAACGACGGCGCGCCGCCTTTCGCCGATTTCGCCACCGTTCCGGGCGACGGACAGGACGGCTACGCCCGCGAAATCGTCACTGCGCCGGTTGGCGCCTTCACCCATGCGCCGAAGAATTTCTCCCATGCGGAATCCGCCGCGCTGACCACAGCCGGCCTGACCGCGTGGCGGGCCCTGCATGATGACGGCGGCCTCAAGGCGGGTGAGACGGTTCTGGTGCAGGGCACGGGCGGCGTCTCCATTTTTGCGTTGCAATTCGCCAAAATGGCCGGCGCGACGGTCATCGCCACCTCTTCGAGCGCTGAAAAGCTGGCGAAACTCGAAGCGCTTGGCGCGGATCATCTGATCGACTATCGCAAAAATCCGAACTGGGCCGAAATCGCGCGCGGGTTTACGGGCGGACGCGGGGTCGACCATGTCATAGATGTCGGCGGCCCCGGCACGCTGGAGCAATCCATGATCGCGGCGCGGCTTGGCGGGCATATCGCGCTGATCGGCATTCTCAGCGGGCTCTCGGGCGAGTTCTCGATGATCACGGCCTTGCTGAAGCAGTTGCAGCTCAAGGGCGTTCTGGTCGGCAGCCGGCGCCAGCAGGCCGACATGGTCCGCGCGATCGACGCCAATGGCATGAAGCCGGTGATTGACCGGGCCTTTCCGCTGGAGGACATCGTCGCCGCCTTCCAATATCAGGAGAGCAACCGGCATTTCGGCAAGATCTGCCTGGAATTCTGAGGGTTCAACGAAAAAGCCCCGCTTTCAACGGCGGGGTTCGATCATTTCAGCGGAACGGACGAGTCAGACGATACGGCTGAATGCGGCGAGCGAGGAAGTTGTTTCATCTGGGACGCCACGTTTTCTGCTCCTCGTGACCACAGAATTTAACCGTCGCTTCTGCGACCTTGAACTCCTGCTGCGCGCGCATAGGCGCGACGCGTGTGATTCCTGATCGGCGCCTTGAAGAATTCGAGGAAGCAATAGGCCGCTTTCTCGCCGCCGGCGGCGATGACGGCGGGAACTCGGTCGACCGTGATGAGTGCGGGCTGGTTCATCCTACCCTTGCAATCCGATAGGAACACCACTCGTTTTTTCGATCACCCCAAATCCGTTTTGGAACAGCGAGAATTCAAACTCTGGGGGATCGGCAGGCATGCCGCCATGTTTACGAATAAAGGCGATGATTGGCGAAGGATCGGCGAGGACATGTTCCTCAAATATTTCGAGCGCGCGCATAATCCGGTTTGACCGCATCGAAGCTTGCACTGATGTCCCCGCAGTCGAAATTCCCCCTGCCGGCGAGAACACCCGATTACCGAACTGAATGAAGCTTGATATCCCGGCAGAGCGAAGTTTCTTGCGGTCTTCGCTTGTGTGCGAGGTTCCTCCGGAAAGGCCAATGATGCCCTTAATTTCGAGAAAGAGCTGATCGTTTGGCCAATTCGAGATCGCAATTTGCGCTAGCTTGTCATCCTCAAACGTCTCGTGCGTTCCAATGTCCAGGAGATAGGCGCGATCCGCGCGAAACATGACGAACAGAAGTGGACCACCGCGTTCCACAAAGCCATCTATCTCGACATTAGTAGAAAGGTGCAGGTGATGGATTCCCCACTCATTCAACAGCATGTCGAGGTGCTGAAGTCGGCGTAAGTTTTTCTTGTTTGGCTTGTCCGGCAGCACGAAACCGCTGCGAACTCGGCGGCTAAGATATCTAGATAAATCGTTGCCTTGCTCGATAGCGTCAATGATCTGCAAAACAGCGCCAGATCGTTCGGCCGCGACGGTATTCTGGTCGAATTGGGTCGAACGCATCAGCTTACGCGGCTCAGATGAAATCAGTCGGCCCTGCCAGTTGAAAAACAGCGCGAGAAGCTCGCCCGGATGTTTGTTGCGGAGCGCGGTCACAACGGCGGCGTCCGATGTGTCATGGGGAAGCGCCTTAATCACCCAGTCGACGACAGTTTCAGCTAACGTCAAGTCCATCTCCATTGAATATGACAAATGGCACCAACATATGCGAATGGCTCAATCGGAAGTTGGAACAAGGCTTGCGATGAACGAGACAGAAAAACCCCGCTGGAAGGCGGGGTTTTTGGTTGTCTCAAATTCGTGCCAGATGATTCAGGCGGTGATGCGCTCGTCGGCGTCGGAAGGCTCGCGCAGCACATAGCCACGGCCCCAGACGGTTTCGATGTAATTGCGGCCGTCGCTGGCGTTGGCGAGCTTCTTGCGCAATTTGCAGATGAAGACGTCGATGATCTTCAGTTCCGGCTCATCCATGCCGCCATAAAGGTGGTTGAGGAACATTTCCTTGGTGAGCGTGGTGCCCTTGCGGAGCGAGAGCAGCTCCAGCATCTGATATTCCTTGCCGGTCAGGTGCACGCGGGCGCCGCCGACCTCGACGGTCTTCTGGTCGAGATTGACGACAAGATCGCCGGTGGCGATGACCGACTGGGCGTGGCCCTTGGAGCGGCGGACGATGGCGTGGATGCGCGCGACCAGTTCGTCCTTGTGGAAGGGCTTGGTCAGATAGTCGTCGGCGCCGAAGCCGAGACCCTTCACTTTGTCTTCGATGCCCGCGAGACCCGAGAGGATCAGGATCGGCGTCTTGACCTTGGCGACGCGCAGGGTGCGCAGCACTTCATAGCCAGACATGTCGGGTAGGTTGAGGTCGAGCAAAATGATGTCGTAATCATAAAGCTTGCCGAGATCGATGCCCTCTTCACCGAGGTCGGTCGTATAAACGTTGAAATTCTCGGACTTGAGCATCAATTCGATGCTCTGCGCGGTTGCGCTGTCGTCTTCGATCAATAATACGCGCATGTGAAGTCCTCACCCCGCCCCCAAGGATTGCGACGCCGGCCGAAACCGCCGCCGGGCTAGCGGCATGCCATCAGCCCAAGACGAGCGCCCACGCAAATCATTATGAAAAACGCTTAATACCGAATGGTTAACAAAGAGTGATTCCCTCTGGCAAGGGCATTCGGCGTCGTTTTCCCTATGGTTGCGTAAACTCCTCGACTGCAACGAAAAAACAATTGTGGAAAGGCGGTCGGCCAGCCGTTCGCTGGCGCAGGCGCGCCCCGCCATTCCCGTTTCGGCGCCCCGGTCGGCGCGTGGGCGGGAACTTTGATAAGGAGTGTTAAGCATGGGGGTTAACGAAGCCTTACAGGCGTCCCGGCTTTTACCGCATCTCGCAACAAATTTGGCGAAACAGTGGGATTTCGCGTTTTCCGGTAAGGAAACGGCAACCTCCATACGGCAATCTCCGGCTGTCTCGCGGAATTTACGTCACGTGGTTGAAAGAGTCTTTCAACCTGCGTCCTTGGAGTTTGTTGTGATGAAGTCGCGAGATACGCTCGTCCGTCTCAAGCGTTTCCAGGTGGAGGAAAAGCGCCGCCGCCTGACGCAGATCGAAATGATGATCGCGGAATTCAATCGCATGGCGGCGGAGCTCGAACGCGAGATCGCCACCGAGGAGCAGAAGTCCGGGGTCAAGGACACGACCCATTACGCCTATTCGACCTATGCCCGCGCGGCCCGCACGCGCCGCGAGAATCTGCTGCACTCGGCCGACGAGCTGAAGGGTCAGCTCGAAGAGGCCCGGGTCCTGTTCGATCAGGCCAATGAGGAGCTGACCAAAGCGCAGGTGCTGGAAGGCCGCGAAAAGACCTCCGTGCTGGGCGACCTGTCCCGCGACGTCCCGGAATTTGGGAACCTGCGCGGCGCGCGCGCCTGAACCCTCCGCCTCCGCCAGCCGCCGGCCCAATCCGGGCTTGCGCTTGACGCCCGCCTGTAGCAAAGGATGCGCAGGCTGGCGCGGCGAATCGTCCGGGGCCGTTCGAGCATTGCAGGGCCCGGATGGATTTCATCAAACGCAATCTCGACTATATCTGGCCTGCGCTTGGATTTGTCGCCGTCGTGGCGTCATTTTGGCTGCTGTTCCAGGAATTTCGGGGCCAGTCGCTTGGGCCGCAGCTGATCGCCGCCTTCAAGGCGATTCCGCTGTCGCATTATTTCCTGTCCCTCTGCGCGACCGTCGTGGCCTATATCGCTCTGGCCTTTTACGACTGGATAGCGCTGCTGCATCTGGGCGTGCGCCACATTTCCTGGCGCTTCATCACGCTCTGCTCCTTCACCACCTACGCCCTGTCGCACAACATCGGCGCCTCCGTGGTGTCCGGGGCCATGGTGCGCTATCGCGGCTATACTTCGAAGGGGCTCAACACCGCGCAGATCGCGGTGCTGGTGGCGCTGTGCTCGCTGACTTTCCTGCTGGGCGAAGTCCTGGTCGGCGGCGTGGCCTTGCTGGTCCGGCCCCAGGCGCTCGCCCAGCTTGACGACATCCTGCCGGCGTTCCTGACCCACGCCTCGACGGCGCGGACGATCGGTTTCGCCTGTCTCGGCCTCATCGCGCTTTACGTTGTCGGCTCGCTGCTGCGGTTGCCGTCGCTGACCCTTCGCGGCGCGCGAATCGCCTATCCGAAATGGGATATCGTGTTGCGGCAGCTGGTCGCGGCGCCAGCGGAAATTCTCGGCGCGGCGGGCATCATCTATTTCGCCTTGCCGGAGCAGGGCAACCCCGGCTTTCTCGTCGTCGTCGCGGTGTTCATCTTTTCATTTTCCGCGGCGCTCGCCTCCAATGCGCCCGGCGGACTCGGCGTGTTCGAACTGGTGTTCCTGAAAAGCATGCCCGGGGCGCCGCATGACGGCGTGCTGGCGGCCCTGCTGCTGTTCCGCCTGCTTTATCTGCTGATCCCGCTCGTCATTGCGATTTTCGTCGTCCTGGCTTTCGAACGGCGGCGGCTCGCCGAGGCGATCGAGCACCATCATCACCTTGCCGAGGAAAAGGCCGGAAGCCGGAACCAGCCGCAGGGGAGTTCGGAAGCCAGGCCCCACGGAAAGTCCCAGTAAAAGGGGGCAAGCCGCAATAAAAAACGCCGGCTGTCAGGCCGGCGTCCGGGGTTTTTCAGAGCGCGCTCCGATTACATCCGATATTGTTGCAAGCGGGTCGTGCGCAGCCCGGCGAGGCCGTGCTGATCGATCGACATCTGCCAGGACAGGAACTCATCCACGGTCAGGGTATAGCGGCTGCAGGCTTCTTCGAGCGAAAGCAGCCCGCCTCGGACGGCGGCGACAACTTCCGCCTTGCGTCGGATCACCCACCGCTTGGTCGAGGGCGGGGGCAGGTCGGCGATGGTCAACGGACTGCCATCGGGACCGATGACATATTTGACCCTCGGACGGTGGGGCTCGGTCATGCTTGATACTCACGTTACGCGGAGAACCCTGACTAGGATTTCAAGCTAACGCGAGGGACTTAAAAAACGGCTAAGC
Source organism: Rhodoblastus sp. (assembly GCF_019449565.1). Taxonomy (GTDB): domain Bacteria; phylum Pseudomonadota; class Alphaproteobacteria; order Rhizobiales; family Beijerinckiaceae; genus Rhodoblastus. The sequence continues at coordinate 117,380 of NZ_JAGRPM010000084.1, forward strand.
AAATCACTCGGAAATGAGCGATAAATGCTTGTTTGAACGGGGGTTTCTTGCCAAATTCTTAGCGAATTGGCTAAAATGTTCTGGATCGGAACAGGCAGGAAGTTCGCGTTAACCATTTTCCACGTCGGAGGGCTTGCGCCAAACGCGTTGAAAAACGAGGCCGGACGGCTTATTGAAGGTAGATCAGGCGGAGCGCGCCAAAAAGGGGAAGCCCGGCGCGGTTCGCGCGCCGCTTCTCCGCCGCCCCGAGGGACGGCACAGCCCACGGGCCAGACCTGTATCCATGGACGTCGCAGCGAACCATCTCAATAGTCTCGACTTGCCCGGCGCGCCCGAGCAATGCCGCGTGGTCGTGGCCATGTCTGGCGGCGTCGATTCCTCCGTGGTCGCGGCCTTGCTCAAGGAGCAGGGCTATGACGTCGTCGGCGTCACCATGCAACTCTATGACCAGGGCGAGGCCGAGCATCGCCCGGGCTCCTGCTGCGCGGGCCAGGATATTTTCGACGCCCGGCAGGCGGCGTCCCGCCTCGGCATTCCGCATTATGTGCTGGATTACGAGACGCGCTTCCGCGCCAAGGTGATCGACGCCTTCGCGCAATCCTACGCCGACGGGGAGACGCCGATCCCCTGCGTGACCTGCAACCAGCAGATCAAGTTCACGGATCTGTTCGACATGGCCCGCGACCTTGGCGCGGATGCGCTGGCGACCGGCCATTACATCGCCTCGCGCGCCGATGGCGCAGGGCGCGCGCTCTATCGCGCCAAGGATTCCGACCGCGACCAGAGCTATTTCCTTTTCGCCACGACGCGCGAACAATTGCAAATGCTGCGCTTCCCGCTCGGCGAGATGAGCAAGCCCGAAGTGCGCGAACATGCGCGCCGTTTCGGTCTCGCCATCGCCGACAAGCCGGACAGCCAGGACATTTGCTTCGTGCCGACCGGACGCTACAGCGACATTGTCGAGCGGCTGGCCCCGCAGGCCGCCGCGCCGGGCGAGATCGTCCATGTCGACGGCCGCGTGCTCGGCCGCCATTCCGGCGTGATGCATTACACCATCGGGCAAAGGCGCGGCCTCGGGCTGGGGTCGGCCGGCGCGAGCGCGGGCGAGCCGCTCTATGTGGTCAAGATCGACGCCGCCAAGGCGCGCGTCACAGTTGGGCCGCGCTCGGCGCTGGCGACCAAGCAGGTGGCGTTGCGCGACGTCAACTGGATTGGCCCCGGCGCGCTGGAAGACGTGGCGGCTGCGGGCCTCGAGATCGCCGTGCGGGTGCGCTCGACGCGCCCTCCGGTCCCGGCCGTGCTGGAGAGCCGCAACGGCGAGATCTGCGTTGAATTCGTCGATGACGAAAGCGGCGTCGCGCCGGGTCAGGCCTGCGTGTTTTACGAAAACGCCGAGCCGCGCGCCCGCGTGCTCGGCGGCGGCTTCATCCGCAGCACGCAAGCGGCGACCATGGCCGTGGAGCCGCTTTCGCGCGCGGCCAGCGCATGACGGAAGCGCGCCGCGAAATCGCGCAGCTGGAAAATGCGCATGTCGAGGAGGCCTATGCCCGCTGGGCGCCGGTCTATGATCTGGCCTTCACGGCGGTCATGGCGCCCGGCCGGCGCGCGGCCGTCGCCGCGGCGCAGCGGCGGGGTGGCTTGATTCTCGATGTCGGCGTCGGCACCGGGCTCGAACTGCCGATGTTCGACCCCGACGTTTCGGTGGTCGGCGTCGACCTGTCGGAGCCGATGCTGCGCCGCGCCCAGATGCGGGCGGCCAATGAAAAGCTGTTGCAGGTGGCCGGTCTTTGCGTGATGGACGCCACCCGGCTGGCCTTTCCCGCCGCTCATTTCGATGCCGTCGTCGCGCCCTATGTGCTGACGGTTGTTCCCGATCCCGCCGCGACGCTGGACGAGTTGGCGCGCGTGGTGAAGCCGGGTGGCGAGATCGTGCTGGTCAATCATGTCGGCGCCGAATCGGGGCCGATCGCCTGGGCCGAAAGCTGGCTCGGCAAGAAATCCGCCTCGCTCGGCTGGCGGCCGGAATTTCCCTGGGCGATTCTGGGCGACTGGATCGCCGCGCGCTCCGATATGCGCCTCGTCGAGCGCCGCAAGATCGCGCCGCTGGGGCTTTTCACGCTCGCTCGGATCGAGCGGATTAATTAGCCGCGCATTCCTTGACAATGGCGGCGGCGGCGGACTATAGACCGCCCACTTGAGACGCGGCCTTGCCGCGCTTCGGGGACTTGAGACGCGGCTTTGCCGCGTTTCGGGGGCGGAGTAGCTCAGCCGGCTAGAGCAGAGGAATCATAATCCTTGTGTCGGGGGTTCGAGTCCCTCCTCCGCTACCATCGTTCCCCCGATGGCGCAGAATGCTCGCGCCTGCGGCGTCCGGGTTAAAAATCACAAATTTTATTATCCCGTTGAGCCTCGCCGCCGTTGGAAATGCGTGTCGGCTGTCGCGCCAACCGGAGTCAGCGCGACCCCGATCGGGCGCTGGCGGTCAGAATTCGCGGCCGATGCGCGCGTCGAGCGAATAAGCGCCGCCGCCGCGAATGACATAGCTCAGGGCGACGATCCCCCAGAACAGCGGATATTCGAAGCCGCCATTGGTCCAGAAGAAGCCGGCGCCGAGATGGACGCTCAGTACTGCCGCGCCCATAAGGCCGACGACCAGCGCCGCGACTGGCCGGGTCAGCAGGCCCAGCGCAAGAAAAAGGCCGCCGAAGAATTCAATCAGGCCGGCGACCAGCGCGAGGGAGGCAGGCAGGCCGAGCTTGGCCGCGAAGAATTGGCCGGTCGCCTCAAGTCCATAGCCGCCGAACAGGCCGAACAATTTCTGCGCGCCATGGGGCATCAAAAGGAGGCCGGCGGTCACGCGGACCATGGGATCGGCGTAAGGCGTGAGCGCCCTGGTCAGCGCGCCGACCGCCGGGATGAGAGGACGCGGGGAGGAAAGGGCTGCAACGGTCATGGGTTCTGCTCCTGGTTGGGTTCGGACGACCTCGTCCGTTGCAAACAGGATCGCGCCATCGCTAGGCGGAAACAATTATGCAAAAAATGACATGACTGTTTTATCATAGCGAATAATTCTCGATCAGGCGACTATTCAATGAGAAGAAACAGTCATGTCATAAATGGCTCAATTATCTCCGATCTTCAGAAGCCGTAGATTTTCACGGCAAACGAATTCGGAGGTTTCCAATGTCCAACATTCTCGCGATCCACAGCAGCCTTTCGAGCGAAAACTCCATCTCCAATCAGCTGGTCGACCAGACTGTCGCCGCCCTTCAGCAGAGCGCGCCGCATAGTCACGTTGTCCTGCGCGATCTCGCCGCTTCGTCGATCCCGCACCTCGACGCCGACGCTCTGGCGGGCATTCGCGGCGAGCCCGCCAGCGAAGCGCAGGCGGCTGCGCGCGCGCTTTCGGAAAAGCTGGTGAGCGAACTCAAGGCGGCAGATGTCCTGGTGATCGGCGCTCCGATGTATAATTTCGGCATTCCGACCTCGCTCAAGGCCTGGTTCGACTATGTCCTGCACCCCGGAATCACGTTCCAATATAGCTCGGCCGGCCCCAAAGGCCTGCTCACGGGCAAGCGCGCCATCGTCGTTCTCAGCCGCGGCGGGTTCTTCTCGGACGGCCCGGCCAAATCCATGGATTCTCAGGAGCCGCATCTGCGTACCTTGCTTTGGTTCATGGGCATAACGGACGTCACTTTCATTCTGGCGGAGCGTCTGGCATCGGGCGCGCAGGCACAGGAAGCGGCGTTGTCGTCGGCGGCGGGACAGATTTCGCAGGCCGTGGAAAATCTGAAGGCCGCGGCCTGACCGGGCGCGTCAAAGCGCACGACAGAGGGAGACTCACATGGGAATGCTGGTCGAAGGCGCCTGGCGCGACATCTGGTACGACACCGCCTCGACGGGCGGCCAGTTCCAGCGGCCAGCGACGCAATTCCGCAACGCCCTTTCGCCGGAGGGGCCGTTCAAGCCCGAAGCCGGGCGCTATCATCTCTATGTGTCCTGGGCCTGTCCCTGGGCGCATCGCACGCTGATCTATCGCAAGCTCAAGGGGCTCGAACAGGCGATCGGCGTAACCTATGTCGAGCCGCTGATGCTCGAAGACGGCTGGACGCTGGCGGAAGGCGCCGACAGCGTCAACGGCGCCCGCTTTCTCTGGGAGGTCTATGCCAAGGCGGACCCACATTATACCGGACGCGTGACGGTGCCGGTGCTGTGGGACCGCGAGCGCAAAACCATCGTCAATAATGAATCCGCCGAAATCATCCGGATGCTGGACACCTGGCCGGGCGCGGGTGGGCCGCTGCTTCGCCCGCCGGAGCTGGCGGTGGAAATCGACGCGCTGAATGATATGATCTATCCCGCCATCAACAACGGGGTTTATCGCGCCGGCTTCGCCACCAGCCAGGCGGCCTATGACGAGGCCTTCGATCAGCTGTTTGCGGCGCTCGACGCGCTGGAGCTTCGGTTGAAGGACCGGGCCTTTCTGCTGGGCGACAGGCCGACGGAGGCCGACTGGCGCCTGTTCACGACGCTGATCCGCTTCGACGCCGTCTATGTCGGGCATTTCAAATGCAATCGGCGGCGGATCGCGGATTATCCCGAGCTATGGGATTACACCCGCGCGCTCTACCAGGCTCCCGGAATCGCCGAAACCGTCCGCTTCGACCAGATCAAGGCCCATTATTACGGCAGCCATCGGACGATCAACCCGACCGGGATCATCCCCAAAGGCCCTGATTTCGACCTGCTGGCGCCAGCCCGCCGCGCCGCCTGAAGCGGGCTTCAGACATGTGCGATCGGCAGGCCCTCGTCCCAATAGGGCTCCTTGCCGATCGACTTTGACAGGTGCTCGACGAAGCTGCGGACCTTGAGGACATCGACGCGCCCGGGCGGCATGACCGCAAACAGGCCGGGTTCGACAGCGCGCCATTCAGGCAGGATGGGAAGCAGGGCGCCTGACCGCAGCGCCTCATGGGCGATGAAGGTCGGCGCGAGCATGACGCCCAAGCCATCCGCCGCCGCCTGGACGAGTACGTCGCCATTGTTGCTGTGCAGCCGGCCGCTAACGCGAATATCCGCATTCACGCCTTCGCGGACAAAGCTCCAGACATTCTGTCGCGCGAGATAATCATAGACGAGACAGTCGTGCCGGGTCAGGTCTTGCGGCTGATCTGGTCTGCCCCTGCTTTCGAGGTAGGAGGGCGAGGCGCACACGACCATCCGCGCGGGGGCGAGGCGGCGCGCCGTCAGGCTGGAATCGGCGAGATTGCGGATGCGGATCGCGACGTCATAGCCCTCGTCGACAATATTGATCACCCGGTCGTCGAGCGTGAGGTCGACGCTGACCTCTGGATGCTGGAGCAGGAAAGCGTCGATGATCGGGCCGAGATGACGGATGCCGAAGGACATTGGCGCATTGACGCGCAAGTTTCCGCGCGGGATCGCCGTCGCCGAGCGGATATCCTGCTCGGCGCTTTCCAGCAGGCCGAACATGGTCTCGGCCGCCGCCAGCAGTTTGTGGCCGGCCTCGGTGAGGCTCATCGACCGCGTCGTGCGATTGATCAGCTTCACGCCCAGCTCGGCTTCGAGGTCGGCTATGCGCTTGCTCGCCATGGCGCGGGAAATGCCGAGCTTGTCCGAACCACGCGCGAAATTGCCGAGTGTCGCTATGGCGACGAAAGTCCGGAGGGCGTCAAGGTCGCGGATCATGCTCGCCTCGCCGAGTGTGAGGCGTCACATTGCGGAAGCCTGGCGTGTTAATTTCCAATGTCCGCCCTGTTTGCGGCCTGGTGGCCGGGCGACCAAGTAAATCCCACCTTTCGCACGAACTCAACCTAGGAAAGGGCGCGCCTTGGGAGCCGGGCGTCTAATATTTCGCGGCAATTTCGCCGGGCGCGGAGATGATTCTTTTGCCGCCCGCGCCATTGTCGCCCGGCACGGGCGCGCTTTTTAGCTGCGGGTGATCAGAACGCCGCTGGAGCCATCAGTCCCGAGATGGAATGTTCCGCCGGCCAGGGTCGAATCCTGGAAATCCAGCGTCGCCAACTGATGGGCGCTATTGGTGATTTGCAGCAGCCCGCTCGGCGCGTTGTAATTGAAGATCGCGCCGGCCAGCGAGAAATTATGCAGGTCGATAGCGCTGCCGGGGCTGAAATTCTCGAGCAGATCGCCCTTGTAAGCGGCCGTGCCGACGCCCGTTCCAAACAGGGCGGCGTTGTCGAGAATGAGTTCGCCGCTGTTCTGAAAGTCGATCTTCGACCCCGAGCCCAGCGCCTGCGCAATTTCCAGACTGTCTCCGGCGCCAAGCAGGAAACTCCCTGTGCTGCCGACGTCGACGGCGACCGACACGTCCAAAGAGCCATCGATGGCGATAACGCCGTTGTCGATCACCACGGCGATCGAATTGCCAGCGCCATGGAGCGTCCAATTCGCGCCGGAATCGACCTGCAAAGATCGGAAGTTCTGGAACTGGGATGTTCCGAGGCCGGCCAGGTCCCCCCAGCCCTTGGCCACTTCGAGGGTTCCGCCGCCGCCGCTCACAAGTCCATTGAACACCGACTGGGGATCGTCGATGACGCGATTGGCGGCATTGTTCGACACGAAATCGATCGCATAGACTCCCCCGGATATGGTCCCCGCATTGGTGACGGTTCCGCTCCCGCCGTTGATGAACACGCCGGCATAACCGCCTGAAATCACGCCGTCGCCTTGATTGACGACGCTGCCTCCGCTTTCGAGGTCGACGCCGCCACCGGACGGCGCGCTCCCGGCGATTACGCCGTCGTTGGTGATCGTCCCGGCTCCGCCTCCGACGAATATGCCCGCGATTTGAGCGGTGATCGCGCCGCCATAGATATTGTTGACCACGCCGCCAGCGTTCAAGCCGATCCCGTAAGCGCCGGTTAGCTGACCGCCGTTGTTGACGGTCGCCGCAACGCCAGACGCGAAGACTGCATATCCGACGCCCGCGATTATCCCGCCGCTATTATTGGTCACGAGGCCGCCGGCGCCGATCGTGACGCCCGCGCTACCCGCCGCTACGGCGGAGATCGAACCGCTGTTCACGACATTGGCCGATACATTCGCCAAGTTGACGGCCGTGTTCTGGCCAAGAATGGCGGCGCCATAAAGGTTCGTCACGACGCCGCCAGCGCCAAGTTGGACGCCCGCCAAAGTTGTCGCCGATATCAGGCCCTGATTGACGATCGTTCCCGCGGCGCCGAGGACGAAAATACCGTAGCTGGTCCCCGATATCGCGCCGCCCCATTTGTTGTTGATGCTGCCGCCCTGCTCAAGATCGGCGCCGGCTCCGCCCGCGGTCGTCGTGATGATCGAGCCCGCATTGGAGACGCTTCCCCCGTGGCTGAGGCTGACCCCGGCGGTTTGGCCGGTGATCGTCCCGTCCTGCTGGTTGGTGATGGTTCCACCGGCCGCGATCAGAATTCCGTATTTCCGGCCGGCAAGAAAGCCATAATTGATGATTTTCGCGCTCCCCCCGGTCACGAACACGGCGGCGGCGTTCGCGCCGGCGAGTCCCTTGATAGAGCCGCCCCATTGGTTGGTAAGGCTGCCGCCTCCATTAAAGGCGACGCCATCGTCGATCGAGGCGGTAATGCTGCCTGAGTTGGTTACGGAGCCGACGCCGCCAACATCAAAAAAAACGCCGTCCTCGCCGCCTGCGATCACGCCGCTGTTGTTGACCGAGCCGCCAGCGGCGAACCCGATTCCATAGCCTATTCCCGAGGCGGTAATCGTTCCCGCATTGGCGACCGAGCCTGAGGCGCCGTCGAAATAAATGCCGGAGACGGACGCCTGGGGGCCTGAGGCGCCCTTGCCGGTTATACTGCCCCCATATCGGTTGCTAACCGTTCCACCGGCGCCGAGACGGACGCCGCCATTGCCGGAGATCGCGCCGTAATTGACGATCGCGGCGGGGCCGAGCAGGTAGACGCCATATCCTGTCGCCGAGGAAATGGAGCCATAGGAATTCGTGATCGACCAATTGACGCCGGTTCCGCCATCGATGGCGTCCGCGCCCGGCGCGGTTGCGGCGACGCCGCCGCTAAAGGTGATGGTAAGCGGGTTGTCGGTGGGGGCGAGCGTCAAGGTTCCCGATAGCAGGGTGCTGATCGTGCGCGACATGGGTAGCCTCCTGGGCCACACGGCTTTGGCAGTCGGGCGGGTTATGGGATCAATCGGTTTGTTCCCGTTCGGCAATCTTGGTGGCGCCGCTTCGGGTCGTTAGATATCTGGAAAGAACGCCCCAAACATACCGCAAAAGTTAACCAGGAAAGCGCAACCTTTGGGCGTAAGCCGTTCGCGACGGTCGCGCGCTTCTCAAGCGCGCCAGGGCGCGAGGGCGGGAGAGGACGCCATCCACGGCTTTGCGCGGCGGCCAGGAATGACGAGCTCGAAGTTTGAGCTGCCGAGCGAAAAATTGACGTTATAGAACGGGTCCGCTTCGAGGGTCTCTCCCCAGGTTCTTTGCATATAGAAAACTTCCCGGCGAAAACGCGCGGCCTTTTCGGGATTTAAATCGGTCCCCCGCGAAGGCGATTCGTGATGAAACAGCAGCGCGAACGGCGTCCATGCGTTGCGATAGCCTTTTGCGGCGACTTTCAGCGAAAAATCGACGTCGTTGAACGCGACAGCCAGATCGGTGGCGTTGAGGCCGCCGACCTCTTCATAGACGGTTTTCCGGACGACCAGGCAGGCGCCCGTGACCGCCGAGACATTCGACGCCAGGAGCAGGCGTCCGAAATAGCCCGCGTCCCTCGCGCCGAAACCGGAGTGCAAATGCGCTGCGACGCCGCCGACGCCGAGCACGACGCCGGCATGTTGCACGCTGCCATCGGGATAGAGCAGCTTGGCCCCCACGACTCCATTTTCTGGGCGCGAGGCCAGCGCGACCATTTCGTCGAGCCAGTCGGAGTCGATCACGTCGACGTCATTGTTGATGAGTCCGATCAATTCGCCATGCGCGATGGCGACGGCCTTATTGTTCATGTCCGAATAATTGAAAGCGCCGCTATAGGGCATCACGCGCACGCGCGGATCCAGCGCCACCTCCCGCAACAGTTCGCGCGTTTCAGGCTCGTCGCTGTCGTGATCGATGACGATGATTTCCAGATTGGGATAGGCGGTTCGGCGCATCAGCCCGTTGAGGCAGGGGCGCAGCAGATCGGCGTGATTGTGCGTCGGCACGATCAGCGAGACCAGCGGCGCCGGAGTCGGAACCATGCGCCGCACGCGCTCCCATTGCGGCAGGAATGGATGCGGCTCGATGATGGAATCATCGCCCATCGCGCGGAGATGATCGGACTTGGCGCGGCGCGCTGCGTCGACGCAGCGTTGCAGCTGTCTCTCCGAGAAGGATGATTTCATTGTCGAACTGCGCCAGTGATAGAGGATCGCCGGGATATGGCGAATCCGATCCGGCGAAGTCTCGCGCGAGACGCGCAGGGCGAGATCATAGTCCTGGCTTCCTTCCAGCCCCAGGCGCAGTCCGCCGATTCGCTCGACAAGGCTTCGCCGGTAGACGCCGAGGTGGCTGACGATGTTGTGGCCGAGGAAAAGCTCGGGGTTCCAGTCGGTCTTGAAATAGGGATCGTGGCGGCGCCCTTTTTCATCGACGCGATCTTCGTCGGAATAGATGAGATCCGCGTCCGGGGTCCGGTTGAGCTCGACCACGACATGATACAGCGCATGTTCGGCGAGGAGATCGTCGTGATCCATCAAGGCTATGAATTCGCCGCGGGCAAGTTCGAGCGCGGAATTGGTGGCGGCTGAGATATGTCCGTTCGCCTCGCGCCGCACGATTCTGATCCGGGCGTCGCGGGCGGCGTAATCGGCGAGGATCGCGGCCACATGCGGCGAAGGCGAAGCGTCGTCCGCGATGCACAACTCCCAATGGGGGTAAAGTTGCGGGCGCACCGAGTCCAGCGCCTGCCGCAGCAGCGCCGGCGGCGTTTCGTAAGCGGGCATGAGTACGGAAATCAAAGGCTGGTAGGTCAGCGTCTCAATATGAGTCAGGATTCCCTGGCGGTCGTCATCGTCGAGCGTGTCGCATCGCTCAATCCAGTCCTGATAGGTGGCCGCGTTTGCGGTTGTCGAAATTCGGCGCTTTTTTTTCCGCGGCGGCGGCATGTTTTCGAAGACGAGCGGCTCGACTCCCTCGAAACGGAAAGCCATCCGGCGGCCTTCGTATTTTCCGTAACGCTCGAAATGAACCAGAGGATCGTAACTCGTTTCGCGGACGTCCGGATTGGCCTGGAGATAGCCGGCGGCGGAAAAGACCGGGCCGGGGTCTCGGCCTTCCTGGCGTCCCGTTGTCAGGTAATGAATGGCCGGATCGACGCCTTCGGCAAGGTCGCCATATTTCCTCGCGTACCAGCCGGGATCGAAGAATATCGATTGCCTCAGATACTGGAGCCGGCGGTGGAAACGGCTGAACCGCTGGAAAAGTCCGATCCGGGGCTTTTTCGCGCTCAGGGCGGCGTGGCGCGCCGCGAGCGAGTTGACGGCTTGATGGAGCTGGCGGCGCCCGGCAGCCAATTCCTCCTTCAGAGCCTCGCTGTTTTTCCAGGCCGTAATTCGCGCCGCGACAAGTTCCGCATGGACGAGAAGCAGATCGTCATTCGCAGGCCGTTCGCTCCATTCCAGCGCGATCGCCCATGGACGCAGGAAGGTGGGGTCGAAACATGCGACGGGCGCGAAGCCATGCTCCGCGAAGGCGCGGAGCCAGTCGATCGGCCTCCGGTACTTGTCATAGGCCGGCCCGGCGTGATCGTCGGGGCAGGCGGAAAACAGGACGCGCGTCGTCGCGGCGCAGATGTTGCGGATGGCCTGGTCCGCCTCGCGTCGCGGCAACTGGGCGAGAACTTCGATGCAGCCAATGAGATCGTAAGGCCCGGCGATGGGATCGGTTAGCCTTCCCAGTCCGCGAAAGGCGCATTTGCGATCCGGCCCTTGCGAAATCGCGGGCGCGTCGTCGATGCGAAAGCCGATTGCGCATCCCGCCTCGAAAATCCGCGGGGACGGCCAGGCCGAAATGAGCCTTGCGGCAATGTCGCCGAAGGAGTCCCGATGCGAGTCCGGGCGGCGGTCATCCGGAAGAGGTCCATAAGCGGAACGATGCGCGTCGTCGGGGATGCCGTGACGTATCTGTTGATATTGCTTCGAGGACAAATGAATCATCTGGATAACACAGCTTAAAATTGCACGCAGGGTTGGCGTTCTGGCGCTCACTATTATGTCGCCGCGCTTGCAACGCGGCGGCGGTCGATCCGATGGCGTTGAAAACGTCCCGATTGTTCGACGTTTCGTTCGGTCATTTTTAGGGCTGGCTTGCGGGACATGATGGCTTCCGATCAGGCGGGGCTGGCCGCAGTCTTGTCTTTATACGTGGGAAAAATTCCCACGTCAAACCAATGTGTGATTGATTCCCACGGAATCGGTCTTTATGATCGCGCCATGTCCGAACCGTCCCCAGGCGCGCCGGGCGGGTCGCAATTGCACGGGCCCGTCGCGCGCCTTCTTCGGCCGCTGGTGCGGCTTTTGATCAAGAGCGGCGTGACCTTCCCGGCGCTGTGCGAATTGCTGCGCGAGCTTTATGTGAATGTCGCGGAATATGACTTCGCGCTTGCCGACAAGAGCCAGACGGACAGTCGCGTCAGCCTGCTGACGGGTATCCATCGCAAGGAGGTTCGGCGACTGCGCGGCGCGGGCGCGCCGGTCAATGTCGTTCCGACGTCTCTCTCCCGCGCCAGCCAGATTCTGGCGCGCTGGCTCGGCGCGGGCGAATTCACCGACGAAGCGGGCAAGCCCTTGCCGCTGGCGCGCAACGCCCGGGAGGGCGAGGTCTCTTTCGATCAGCTGGTCGGCTCGGTCACGCGCGATTTGCGCGCGCGCGCCGTACTCGATGAATGGCTCGACCGGGGTCTGGTGCGGATCGACGGCGAAGATCGCGTGGTGCTGATCGAGCGCGCCTTGCTACCCGGCAAGGACGACGAGCAATTGCTCTATTATTTCGGCCGCAACCTGCACGACCACATGGCCGCGGCTGTCGCCAATGTTTCGGGCGAGGGACCGCGCTTTTTCGAACGCGCCGTCCATTACGATCAGCTTTCCGCGAACGCCGTGCGGAAACTCGAGGCCCTGTCGCGCGATCTGGCGACCCATGCGCTTCTGGCGGCGAACCGGGAGGCGCTGGCGATCTGCGATTCCGATCCCGGCGGCCCGCATCGGTGGAATTTCGGCCTCTATATTTTCACGGACGAAAACGAGTCCCCCGCGAGCCCGCCATCCGAGGCGAAAGGCAAGACATGAGCGGAGCGTCCCTTACGCGCCGCGCGCTGCTTTCCTCAATTGCAAGCACGCTTCTCTGCCTCTCGCGGGCTGGCGCCGCCGAGAACGCTCCCCGCGATCGGGGGATCGGCGGAACCGGCGCTGCGCTCAGTCCCGGCGAGGGCGATCGGGGCATCGGCGGTACGGGCGTCATCGGCACGATCCGGCGGTTCGGTAGCATTTATGTCAATGGTTTGCGCATCTCCTATCCGCCTGATGCACCGGTCGAGATCGACGGGGAGCTCAAGACCGTTCAAAGCTTGCGCATCGGTCAGGTCGTTCAGGTCATCGCCGCCAAAACCGCCAAGGGCCTGACGACGCAAAGGATCGTCGTGTCGAGCGAAGTCGTCGGACCTGTCGAGCGCGTTTCCAGCGACGGGATGACCGTATTGGGCCAGAATGTGTCGACGAACCGCGTCGATCTGCGCGGATGGCAGCCCGGCGAATGGGTCGCGGTGAGCGGCTTGCGTTCGGCCGACGGGACGATCGTCGCCAGCCTCATCCAGCACAGCGACACGGCTTCGATGCGCGTCGCCGGACCTGTGCGGCTCGGCCCTCAGGGCGAGGCGATGATCGGAGGCCTGCAAATCGCGGGGCTGGACCCGGCCCTGGCTGGCCGCCGCGTCTCCGTGGCCGGCGCCTTTATCGACCGGACCTTCACCGCACAGGTCGCGACGGAGCCTTATCGCGCGCTCCTGAACGCCGTGCAGCGCGTGTCGATCGAGTCCTATTTTTCAAGGGACGGGTCGCGGCTCGAACTTGGGTCCGGCCTCGTTGTCGAAGGCGACAGGCAGGCGGGGCGCCGGTTTGGCCTCGGCGTCGTGACCGCGCGGGTCGAACCCAATGGCGTGCTGCGCGCGGAGAGTCTCGCGCCGGCGCGCGGCCCGAATGGAGGATTTGGGCCGGGCGGCCATGGTCCAGGGCCAGACGGCGGCCGGGGCGGCTCGCTGGGCGCGCCTCCGGGTCAACACATGGGCGGTCCGGGGGGCGGCTTTCATGGGCCGGGCATGGGCGGTCCGCCGTCGGGCGGCCGCGGCGGCCCCATGGGCGGTCCCTTGGGCGGCCCCGGCGCCAATCCCTCCACCGGTCCCTTGCAAGGGCGCCCGGGAGGCGGTGGCTATTACGGCGGCGCGCCCGTGCCCGCGCCCGATAATTTTGGCGGGGCGGGCAATTTCCCCTCGCAGGGCGGCGCTCCCATGCCTGCTCCCGGCGGGTTGGGCGTCCCCGGCGGCTTCCCCTCGCCGGGCGGCCCCGGCGGATTTGGCGGATTTGGCGGTTCTGGTGGATTTGGCGGGTCTGCGGTCCCGGGCGGATTTGGAGGCCCCGGCGGTCCCGGGGGACCCATGGGGCCGGGTTTCCCGCCAAGGCGGTGACGCATCCATGTTGCCGTGCGTTTTAGCCGAGCCTATCCTGGTTGCGATATGAAGTATGGACGGCGAGGCTTGGTAAGCGAGGCTTGGGGCCGTGAGCGAGGCGAATCCGAAAACGCTGCGCGTCTTTGTCGAGGGCCGGGTGCAGGGCGTCGGCTATCGCGAATTCGTGCGGCGGGCCGCGCTGCGGCATGGCCTTTCCGGCTGGGTGCGCAATCGCTCGAATGGCGCCGTCGAGACTCGCGTCAGCGGCGCCCCCGAGGCGATTGACGCTTTGGTGGAGGCGATGCGCAGGGGGCCTTTGAGCGCGACCGTCACCGGGCTGGAGGTCCTTGACGACCGCGAGCCGCCCGAACGAGCCGGCTTCGTCATCGCCCCCACGTTCTAAGTCCTTCGATCCAGCCACGGTTTTTTCACGTAACGCCGTAACGAAGGGGCGCGGCGGACGTATTTCGCTTAGATGAAAATTCCGCGATCTGGAGATCACCATGCTGACACGTCGCAACACCCTTGGCTTTTTCGCTGGCGCGGCTCTGGCCGCTTCCGGCGGAGCCCGCGCCGCCGAGGACAAGGTGGAGCACAGCGACGCCGAATGGCGCAAGCTGCTGACGCCGGACCAATATGCCGTGCTACGCAAGGAAGGCACGGAGCGCGCCTTCACCAGCCCGCTGCTGCATGAAGAGCGCAAGGGCGTCTTCGCCTGCGCCGGCTGCGACCTCGACCTGTTCTCGTCCGCGACGAAATTCGACAGCGGCACCGGCTGGCCGAGCTTCTGGGCGCCGCTCGACAAGGCGGTGAACGAAAAGGAAGACCGCTCCTACGGCATGATGCGGACGGCGGTGGCTTGCCGTCGTTGCGATGGCCATCTTGGGCATGTTTTCAACGACGGCCCCAAGCCGACGGGCCTGCGCTATTGCATGAATGGCGTCGCGTTGAAGTTCAAGACGGCCTGACCTTAAGGACGCTCGCGTCATGCTTCTATTTATACTCGCTTTTCTCGGCGGCGCCCTGACCATCGCCAGCCCTTGCATCCTGCCGGTCCTGCCCTTCGTCTTCGCCGGGGCTGGCCAGTCCTTCCGCCGGCGTGGCTTGCCCATGCTGCTTGGCATGGCGGCGACTTTCGCTCTGGTCGCCACGCTCGCGGCCGTCGGCGGCGGATGGGCGGCGCACGCCAATTCCTATGGCCGCGCCTTGGCGCTGGCGTTGCTGGCCGTGTTCGGACTGGCGCTGGTCTGGCCGGGCCTTGCCGAACGCCTTTCCGCGCCCTTGGTGGCGCTGGGCGTGCGTCTGTCGCAACGGGCCGATGGGGAAGAGAGCAATGGCGGCGTTGGCGCGGCGCTGCTGTTGGGCGTAGCCACCGGCCTGCTCTGGGCGCCCTGCGCGGGGCCAATCCTGGGGATCATCCTGACCGGGGCGGCGCTGCAGGGCGCGACCATCGGCACGACCCTTTTGCTGCTCGCCTATGGCCTCGGCGCTGCGACCTCGCTGGCGCTCGCCTTGCTGGTCGGCGGCCGCGTCTTCGCCGCGATGAAGCGCTCGCTCGGACTTGGCGAATGGGCGCGGCGCGGCTTCGGTGTTGCGGTTCTCGCGGCGGTCGCGGCCATTGCGCTCGGGGCCGACACCGGCGTCCTCGCTCGCCTGTCGCTGGCCAGCACCAGCAGCTGGGAAGAGGCTCTGCTAGCTAAATTCGGCGCGACGCCCACGGCGGACACTGCCTCCGTCGTGATGACGCCCGCGGAGGGCGCGATGATGATGGGCGGCGGCCCGAACATGATGATGGCGCCTGGCGATGCGGCGAAGGGCGAGGCGCCGGCGGCCGGCCTGCCGGTGGAGGGCAGGGCGCCGTCGCTCGCAGGCGCGGTGGAATGGCTGAATTCGCCGCCGCTCTCGGTCGAAGGGCTCAAAGGCAAGGTCGTTCTGGTCGATTTCTGGACCTATTCCTGCATCAATTGCCTGCGCGCTCTGCCCTATGTCCGCGCCTGGGCGGAGAAATATCGCGATCAGGGTCTTGTCGTGATCGGCGTCCACGCGCCGGAATTCGCTTTCGAGAAGGACCCCGCCAATGTGAAGCGCGCCGTCGCGGATCTGGGCCTGACTTATCCGGTGGCGATCGACAATAATTATGCGATCTGGCGCGCCTTCGACAATCGTTACTGGCCGGCGCATTATTTCATCGATGCGCAGGGCCGTATCCGCCACCACCATTTCGGCGAGGGCGATTACGAGGGATCGGAAAAAATCATCCAGCAATTGCTGGCGGAGGCGGGCGTGTCCGGCGCGCCGGCTGGAATCGTCAAGGTCGCGGCGACGGGCGCCCAGGCCCCGCCCGACATGGCCGAGGTTCTCTCGCCGGAAACCTATCTCGGCTTCGCCCGCGCCGAAAACTTCGCTTCGCCCGGCGGCGCGGCGCAAAATCAGGCCCATGTCTACACGGGCTCCGATCTGCGCCTGAACGAATGGAGCCTTTCCGGCGATTGGACCATTGGCGAGGAGCGCGCCGAGCTCAATCGCGCAGGTGGCGCGATCGCCTTCCGCTTCCATGCGCGCGACCTGCACCTCGTACTTGGCCCGGGCGCCGACGGCAAACCGGCGCGGTTCCGGGTCAAGATCGACGGCGCGGCGCCGGGCGACAGCGCCGGCGCCGATATCGACGCCCAGGGCGAGGGCGTGGTGAGGGGCGAGCGGCTTTACCAGCTCGTTCGGCAGAAAGGCGGCGTCCGCGACCGCCTGTTCGAAATCGAATTCCTCGATCCCGGCGTGCGCGCCTATGCCTTCACCTTCGGTTGAACGGGAGATTGTCCATGAATCGCAATGTCATGAACCGCAATGTCAAGAAATCCGTGGGAATCGCCGCGATTGTGGCGGCGCTGGCCGCTGGGTCCTTTAGCCTGATTGCGCGGGCGGAGGAAGCGCCGCGCGAGATTCCGGCGCCGGCTCTGGACGAGCCGGCGGGTCAGCGCGGCGCCGAAACTGTCGTCCTCGCGGGCGGATGTTTCTGGGGCGTGCAGGGCGTATTCGAGCATGTGAAAGGCGTGACCCGGGCCGTCTCCGGCTATGCCGGCGGCGAGGCGGCGACGGCTCACTACGAGATCACGGGGCGCGGCGACACGGGCCACGCCGAATCCGTACAGGTCACGTTCAACCCGGCGGAAATCAGCCTCGGGCATATCCTGCAAATCTATTTCTCGGTCGCGCATGATCCGACCCAGCTCAATCGTCAGGGGCCTGACAGGGGGTCGCAATATCGCTCGGCAATCTTCCCGGCCAGCGACGAGCAGGCGAAGATTGCCCGCGCCTATATCGCGCAGCTCAACCAGGCGCGGATCTATCAGGCGGCGATCGTGACGAAGATCGAACCCGATCGCATCTTCTACCCGGCGGAGAGCTATCATCAGGACTTTCTGGCCCGCAATCCGACCTATCCCTATATCCGCATCAACGACCTGCCCAAGATCGCGGCGCTGAAACAGCTCTATCCAGGCGTTTATCGCGACGATCCGGTCCTTGTTGGCGACGCCATGCGTTAGAGCGTTTTCGAGCGAAGTGGATGCCGGTTCGCGTGAAGAAAGCGCGTCAAAACAAAAAACTAGAGCTCCGATCCGATTCCATCGGATCGGAAGGCTCTAGAAGGTCATGCGCAGGCCGGCATAGACCGAGAGCGGCTGGGCGGGCACGACGCTTTCCGGGTTGGTGAAGGCCTGAAACAGCTGTCCCGTCTCGAAATAGCCGCCATAGGTGTAGTAGCGGTGATTTAGAAGATTATTGGCGATAGCGAAGGCTTCGAGATTACGCGTGATCTTGTAGGCGCCGTTGAGCGAAACCGTGGCGTAGCCCGGCAGCATGGGTTGCTGGTTCGAGGCGTCGCCGGCATAGCGTTGCGGCCCGGTGATCAGGATGTCGGCGCCGATGCGGGCTTGAGAGTTGATGTCCCAGTCTAGGCTGATCTTGCCGCGCTGACGGGGGATCATCGGAAGCTGGTCGCCGGGAACGACGAAAATATTGCCATTGGCGTCGGCGGAGGGGCTGTTGGAGCCAAGCGTCAGATAATTGCGGAAGGTCGCGTCGATATAGGCATAGGTCGCGCGGACCGTGAACGGTCCCTTGCGGTAATTGAGCTGGGCCTCCACGCCTTGCCGCAAGGTGTCTCCGACATTGGCGAAATAGCCGAAGCCCTGCTGGGTGGGAGAGGGGACGTTCAGGATGTCGTTGCTGCTGAGCGTGCGATAGACGCCTGCCTTCCATCCGACCGCGCCCCAATCATTGGCGAGGACCTGCTGGCCGCGAAAGCCCGCTTCGAAAGTCTGCGCGACGACCTGCTGGAGCGGCGGGTCGGAGACGAGAAAGGCCCCCATGATGCAGGGCTTCTGCGGATTGGCGCAGCCCAGTTCGAGCGGCGTCGGCGCGCGGTTGGATTCGGCATAGGAGCCGTAGACGAGAAGGTCGGGCGTGAGCTTGTAGGTCAGGCCGACGACCGGATTGACGTGGTTATATTGGTTCTCGCCATTGACGTCGCCGCCGAGCTGGTCGGACAGGGAGATGGACGCCAGATTGAAGCGCGCGCCCGCCGAGAGCGTGAGCTTGTCTGTCAAGTCGATGGCGTCGAGCACGTTGAGGCCGAAATAACGGTTGATCGAATTGACGCTGACCGGGCCGATGGCGACCGGATCGCCCGAGGGGCCGAGATAGGTTCCCGAGCCGATCACGACATAATTGGGCGCGACGACGCCAAGCTCGGCGGTCGCGTTGTAATTGGTCGTCCCGTAATCGAAACTCGCGCCGAAAGTGGCGTGGTTCTTGAAGCCGAACAAGGTTCCGCTGTTGGAGAGCTGCGCGCTCGCCCCGGCGCTGGTGGTGAGGATGCTGGAGCGGTCGATTTCGCCAAGCACGGCGTTTGACGGGAAGGGGTTGTTCAGCTGCTGTCGGTTCAGCCCGTTGGCGGGCGTATCGTCGCTATTGTAGCAGAGCAGCGTCGGGTCTTCGCAAGGTTGCGTATTGGTCGGGTTGCCGTCGACCGTGTGCTGGATGTAGCGCCGCACATAGGCGTTGGTATTGAGGCTCCAGGTCGGCGAAAAGGCGAAATTGCCCGACAGCGCGATTTGCCCCATCTGGGTGTGTGATGTCTGAGGAGTCGTATAGACGCCGCTCCAGTCCTGATTGAGCAACTGGATCGGGGCCGGACCGCTCGCGCCGAACAGATTGTCGGCGAGGCCCGCGCTCAGGTGATATTCATTGCCATTGGAGCGATAGCCTAGGTCGCCATAGAAGCGGCGGATGGTGGAGGCGCCGAAATCGCGATAGCCGTTGTCATGTACGCCTTCCAGCGCGCCGTAAAAGGCGAAATCGCCGACCTGTTTGCCGTAATCGAGCGCGCCCTGGATGCGGCCATAGGAGCCGCCCGAGACTTCGAGCCGCCCGCCCTGGGTGTTGAAGCCGTCCCGCATCTTGATGTTGACGGCGCCGCCGAGTGCATTGAGGCCGAACGCCGGATTGTTGGAGATCATGTCCATCGAATAGATGGCGAAGGTCGGGAGCATGTCCCAATTCATCGTGTCGCCGAACGCCTCGTTCACGCGCACGCCGTTCTGATAGACGGCGAGGCCCTGCGGCGTGCCCTGCACCGGCGAGGAGACGAAGCCCCGGAAGACCACGTCGGGCGACAGCGTATTGCCCGTGGTTCCCTGAATATCGACGCCGGGCACCAGGCGCTGGAGCGTATCCGCCGCCGCCGGGGAGCCGGTCCGCGCGATTTCCTTGGCGTCGATGCGGGTGTTGTTGGAGGGCGTCAGGTCCTGAGTAAAATTGATGGGCGCGCCGGCGATCCCGGCGTCGGCCGCCGGGATCGCGACCGGCGGAGCGGAGGTCGGCGCATCGGTGGTGACGTCGATGTCGGGCAAAGGCTGACCGCTCTGCGCCAGAGCCGAACCCGGAAGGCCAGCAACCGGAGCGCCGAGGATGGCGACCGTGGCCAGCAAGGATGCGCGAAGGCGGTTCATATTCACTCCCACTATTTTTGTCGGCTGGCCGCCCGTCAAAGCGCCAGTTTCGCCGTTTGGCGCGGCGATGACTCAATTTGGCGGGTTTTTCGCCTTAATTGGAAACCTAATACAAATTTTCGTGATCGAGAAGATATGCTGCCGGGGAAAGGGTCCTGTTTGGCCGGGAAAAAATCCCGATTGGCGTCCTTGAAAGGGTTGTTCAAATAATTCCCGGCGCGGGCGATGGCGTTGCTTCGGATCAACTGGCGTTATGCTGGGATGTATTTTTGGGAGGCGAGGGAATGGCCGCCTCTATCAACCCGCCGCCGCCTGGCGCCATTCCAATTGACAGCCGTCCGCCCAGGCCGCGCACCCGTTCCCGCATGCCCGCGAGACCGAGGCCGGCAAGTTGTTGCGGCTCGATCCCGACCCCGTCGTCCTGAATGCAAAGGCGAATTTCCGGCGGCGCGGCGATGCGCGAGAGCACCACCGAGGCGTGGGTCGCCCCCGAATGGCGAAAAATATTGGTCAGCGCCTCTTGCGCCAGCCGGTAGAGCGCGAGGCTTTCCTTCGCGTCGGGCAGTTCGAAATCCTCCGGCAGGCAGAGTTCGACATCGACGCCGGGTTCGGTCTGGCGCCAGTTCTCGACGAGTATCTTCAGCGCCTCGCACAGGCCCAGCTCGTCGAGCGCGGGCGGACGCAACTGCCGCAGGATTCTCTTGTTGTGCCCTTGCAGGGCCTCGATCTGGTCTCGGATGGCGGCGACGCGGCGCTGGAGCGGCTCCAGTCCAGCATCGCGGACGCCGGCTTCGAGCACGGTCGCATTGGCGCGCAGGGCGAAGAGCCAGGGACCGATCTCGTCGTGCAATTCATGCGCGATTTTCTTTCGCTCCTCTTCCTGCACGTCAATCAGTCGCTGGATCAGGGCGCGATTGGCGCCGGACAGATCCTCCAAAGATTCCGCGAGGGCGTTGATCTTGGCGCAGAGATCGACGAATTCCGGCGAGCCGGCGGCTTGCGTGCGAACCTCGTAATCGCCCTGGCTCAGGCGCCCGAGGGCCGTCGAATAGGTCTCAAGAGGCCGCAGGGTCCGGGCGAGAATGAGACTCGCGCCGAAAAGCGCGGCAAGCGCGATGGCTCCGCCGGTGAGCGCCAGATTGCGGACGTCCTGCCAGACCTCGTTGACCTCGTCGGAGGGATCGCTGGCGATGACGATATCGCCAAATTTACGGCCGTCGATGGTCGCGGGCAGGATCGTCACCTGGTTGCGGGCGTTGATGAGATTGGAAAACCAGACTGGCGACTGTCGGCGCTCATCCGGAACCAAAGCCGCCGCCACGGCGTCGGCGGGATCGCGGACGAGGGCGATGCGGATATGGCGTAGTGAATCGAGGCTGCGCGCGAGTTGGCGCAGGGCCCCTTCCGGATCGGCCGCGCCGCGGAAATTGACCATGGCCGCTTCGATGAAATCGCGCGTCACCCGCGTCATGGCTTCGCCCTCCGCCTGCACGCGGGTGCGGGCGTTCAGCGCCATGCGGCCGATATCCGCGGCGAGGCCGAGAAAGAGCAGCAGACCGAAGAGCAGATCGATGCGGACCTTGAGCGACATGGAGCGACCGTCACGACTGGGGCGAGGAGGGCGATGGTCGGGTTCGGCCTCCGGCAAGTCAAGGCCCGCAAGTCAAGCGCGGCGGCTTGCAATGCGGCGGCGCGCGACGCATGTTTGGCGCAAACAGGAAGGGGAGGCGCAGGGTGCGGGTTCTGATCGTCGACGATCATCCGGTGGTGGTTTCCGGCTGCAAGGCGCTGCTCGCGGCGGAGCCGGATATTGAAGTTTTCGATGCGCCCGACGCCGAGACCGGGCTCGCCGTTTATACCGCGCAGGCTCCGGATGTCGCCGTACTCGACATTAATCTGCCTGGCCTGTCAGGCTTCGAACTCGCCGCGCGCATTCTGGCGCAGGACCCGGCGGCGCGCATCGTCATCTTCAGCATGAATGACGATCCCGCTTTCGCGGCCCGCGCCATTTCGGCCGGCGCGAAGGGCTATGTCGCCAAGAACGACGACCCCTCGCTCTTTGTCACCGCGTTGCGGCAGGTCTGCGCGGGCGGAACCTATCTGCCCGGCGCGCTCGCGCAGAAAATGGCCTTCGCGAAATTCGACAATCGGCTGGCGCAGCTATCGCAGCGCGAGATGGAGATCGTCCGCCTGCTGGCGACGGGACAATCGATGGGCGCCATCGCCGACAAGCTCGGCGTGTCCTACAAGACCATCGCCAATAATTGCACGTCGCTGAAGCTCAAGCTCGGCGCACGAACCTCGATGGACCTGATGCGCGTCGCGCTGGAGGCGCAGGGGCAATAGGCCTTGCGACGGAACGTCGCGCGCTGACGGTTTGCCGTTCAGGCTCGTCAGGATTACCCTCGAGAGCCTGTATCCATGATATTGGAGACTTCCGATGTTTGATCGTCGTTTTATTTTGGTCGCCGCCGCTGCTATCTGCGCCGGCCCGGCGCTGGCCGGCGTTCCGAAGGCGCTTGATCCCGACGCCGACGGGACGATCGATCTCGCCGAGGCGAAAAAGGCCGCTGGCGCTCTGTTCGACAAGCTGGACAAGGATCACGAAGGCACGCTCGACATCAAGGAGCTGCACGGTCGCGTGAGCAAGGCTGATCTCGCTGGCGCCGACCCGGACAAGGACACGACCCTGACCAAGGATGAATATCTCGCGCTGGTGGAAAAGAAGTTCAAGGCGGCAGATCCCGACAATGAGGGGACGCTCGACGCCAAGGAGCTTCACAGCAAGGCGGGCAAGGCTCTGCTGAAACTGCTGAAATAAAAAAAGAGCGATCTTCCGTCGCGAATGGCGGAAAATCGCTCTCAAGTTTCGGAGTTGCTAACGCAGGCAGTGCTCCAACTGCTTTTCCTCGATGCTGGCGATTTCTCCCGTTTCCAGCTTGAGGCCGGGGACGCGACATTTGCGTCCGCTCCTGAATTTTATGCGCGCACCGTAAATCCCGGGGGAGATGTCGCGCAGCGTCAGGCGCTCGTCGATGTCGATCGCCTTGTCCTTGTCATCCAGCGCGAGGTTCCGTCCGAATTTGGACGAGCCGCCTGGCGCGAGGCGAAAATCCACGATGGCCGACGCGGTCAGGTTCCAGACCTTCATCGGCTTCGGCGGCGGAGCGCCAGGCTGCTCCGCGAAACAGGCGGCGCCGTGCAGAATGGCCGTCACGGCGACAACCGAAAACAGGACGCCCTTCCCGCGATTCATCAGCGCCCTCTTGTGGCTCGGCTTGACGGCTTGAGCCGCCTTGGCCCTTCGTCGAGCAATCGGTCGCGACGGATATGAACTGTGGGAGGCGAAAGGCGATGATGAGGCGCATTTCGTTGTCCGCCGCGACCTGATGCTTTTCTAGCACTCGCGCGCAAAGCGAAAAACTTCAAAGAATCCCGGGCATTGAGGGCCTTATTCACCGCTGGTTCGGGAATTTGTCCCAAACCCCGGCGCGCCGCGTCATTTTCACAAAGCGGTTTCGCAAAAGCCGCCGATAGGCTATTCGCCCTCGACAGGCGCGGCGGATTGCATATTCGAGGACCGGATTTTGGACGAGATCGAAGTCATCATCCCCAATTTGAGCTTGCGCTATTCGGGCGGCACGGCGGTCAACCGCACCATCGCGCCACTGATCGCCAGCAAGCTCGACGCCGTCTGGTTCGGACCCGACGCGCCCGCGGGAATTGCGCAATTATCCGTGCTCGATCTGCTGCGGCTGCGTTTCCAGCCGCCGAAGCAGCACAAGGTCCGTATCTGGCACGCCCGCCGCAATGTCGAAATGCTCGTCGGGCTGGTGCTGAAATGGCTCGGCTGGCGTTTTTCCGTGATCTTCAATTCCGCCGGCCAGCGCCGCCACTCGGCCTATACCCGCTTTCTCATTTCGCAGATGGACGAGATTATCGCCACCAGCGAAATCTCGGCGTCCTTTCTGGAGCGTCCCGCCAAAGTCATCCATCACGGCATCGATCTGGAAAGCTACAAGCCGCCGGAAGACCGCGAGGCCGCCTTCGCCGCGACGGGGCTGCCAGGAAAATATGGCATCGGCGTCTTTGGGCGGGTGCGCAAGCAGAAGGGCATCGATCTCTTCGTCGCCTCCATGCTGAGGCTACTGCCGAAATATCCGGATTTCACCGCCGTCGTCATCGGCCTGATCACGGCGGACAATGTCGCTTTCGTGGACAAGCTCAAGGCGGATATCGCGGCGGCGGGCCTGAGCGAGCGCATCCGCTTTCTGGGCGAGCTGCCCATTGAGGACGTCCCCGCCTGGTATAAGCGCATCTCGATCTATGTCTTCGCCTCGCGCGTCGAAGGTTTCGGCCTGACCATGCTGGAGGCAATGGCGGCGGGCAATGCGGTGGTCGCGACCCGCGCCGGGGCGGCCGAACTGGTGATCGACGATGGCGTGACCGGCGTGCTGGCGCCGACGGGCGACGTCGAGGCCTTGACCGGCTCGATCGAGCCGCTGATGCGCGCGCCGGAACAGATTGCCGGCATTGGCGAGCGAGCGCGGGCGCGCGTCATGGACGCCTTCAACCGCAACCGCGAGGTCGACGAAATCATCGACGTCTATCAGAAGATCTGGACGAAGGCCTGAACCGCGCGAGCAGGCTCAGGCGTAGGGCTGTTCGGGAGTCTTGCCGAACAGGCGCTTGACCGCCGCCGACAGATGATGCCGCAGCATGGCGATGCGGCGGTCGCCTTCCGAGGTCACCCAATTGAACTGGATCACGCGGCGCTCGCCTGAATAAGGCTCGTGGCCGTGCCAGGAATTGTCGGAACGCTTGAACGCCAGCAGCGTCCCGGCGGCGGGCGGCACTTCCATGATCGGATCGTCGAGCCCGGCGTCGGATTTCAGCAGCCGTAGGCGCCCGCCCGCATGTTCCCATTCGGGGTTCATATAGATCAGGATCGTCAGGATCTTGCTCTTGGTGTCGGTGTGGATGCGGCCGTCCCGGGGACTGCAGCGGCCGCGCACCGTGATCGTATGCGGCCGGCCGGTGAGATCGACGCCGAATTTTTCCGCGAAGGCGGCGCGAAACTCGTCGCTCGCCAATTCATCGAGAAAGGTCTGGAAGGCGGGTCCGAAAGACAGCTGGGCGGCGGGATAGCTGCCGCTCTCGCTGATTTTAGGATAGTCCCGGTTGATTTCCGCGCAGGCCTCGGCGCTGAGAAAACCCGGAACCGTCAGGAATTCAAACGGCTCCCGCGTCAAAGGCGTCGCCTTGAAGGCGTCCAGATCCATAAAGCGCAAGGTCATCGAGCCGGCTCCCGCTGCGTTGGCGGCCATCGTCAAAACAGCCGCGCGGAGGATCGGGTTTATAAGCGTGGGTCCGGCGCCTGTCAAAATGCGTCAACCCGCCTTGCGCCTCAGTTTTCCATCAATTCCGTGACCAGCGCGTCGAGTTTCGGCGCGATTTCCGCTGCGCGGCCATGTATGACATGGTCGAAATCCTCATCGCGCGGCGTTTCGGCGGATTCGAGATTGGAAAGGATCGTGGTCGCGGGGCAGCGGCGGGCGATCTGGCCGATCGGCAGCACCAGGCCGGAAGTGCCGATGGCCACTAACACATCGCCTTCCGTCAGGCTTTCGAGACTTTTCCACATTTGCGCATAGCGCGGCGCCGGCTCGTTGAAGAACACCACATTGGGCTTCACGCTTTCCATGCGCTCGCATTTTGGACAGCGGTCGCCCGCCGGGTCAAAGCGCCGGTAGCCGAACAGCCATTGCGCGCCGCAGGAGACGCAGCGCATGGCAGAGAGGAAGCCATGCACATGCATGACATAGCGCGCGCCGGCCCGCTCGAACAGATCGTCCACATTCTGCGTGATGAGTTCGGCGTTATAGCGCTTCTCCCAATCCACCGCGAGGAAATGGGCCTTGTTGGGCGCGACATGGGCGAGTTCCTCGCGCCGGCGCGAATAGAATTCATGGACCAGCTCGAAATTCTCTTCCCAGCAGTCGAAATTGCAGACCACCTCCGGGTCATATTGCGCCCACAGGCTTTCGCCGCCGGAGGTGCGGAAGGTGTCGAGGCCCGAATCGGCGGAAATGCCGCTGCCGGTGAAGACGATGAGGCGGCGCTGAGGCTCGGGGGTCATGGCGCCCTTGCGAAGTGAAGCTTCAGTTAATCACGGAGCGGCAAAAGCGGCAAACCATTGGTCGCACAATTGTCAGGCGACGGGAGCGCGACTATCGTCCTCCCGCGCGGTGGCCTCTCCTTCGCGCTCTCGATTTCTCAGGGGAGCTCCGCTTGCCCGGCATGTTTTCCGGCCTCGTCGCGTTTGCGGCCTATTTCTTCGGCGCGATCGGCTATTGCGTCGTTTTCGGGCTGATTTACACGCGGCTGACGGCGCATGACGAATTCGACCTGATCGTGCGTCAGCATAATGCGTCCGCCGGCCTCGCCTTCGGCGGCGCGCTGATCGGCTTCGCGCTTGCGCTCGCGGGGGCGGTCCACAACACCCAGAGCGCGCTCGAATTCATGGTCTGGGGCCTGATCGCCATGCTTAGCCAGTTCCTGGCCTATGGCGTGGCGCGGCTGCTCCATCCCGGCCTGTCGAACGCCATCGAGCAGAACGCCCTGGCTTCGGCCTATTGGGTCGCCTCGGTCTCGATCGCGTCCGGGCTGCTCGCCGCCGCCTGCATGAGCCCCTGAGCCGATGGCGCCTCCAGCCAAGCCGTTCGGACGGCGCAATCCGCCGCAAAAGATCAACCCGCCGCCGATCGTCTATCACGCGCCGCAGGGCCTCGGCGGCGAGCCGCCGCGAGACCGCCGCCGGCTGCGCTCGCTCGCGATCATCGTCGGCGTCTGCGGCGTGGGCGCCATTGGCGGCCTCGCAACCTATCAGGCTTTGCACAGGGAGAATTGCCCGAACGCCGATCCGAATGACCCCAATGCGCCGGCCTGCCATTCCAGCAGCGGACATGGCGGCGGCCACAGCGGGAGCAGCGGACACTGGTATGGCTCCAGCGGCTCAAGCGGGACCGGCGAACATGCGGCCTCCTTCGGCGGCTTCGGCGCGACCGGCGAGAGCGGCGTCCACGCCGGCTCTTTTGGCGGCCTCCATGGCGGCGGCTTCCACGGGGCGGGCGGATGAGGCGCGAGGCCTCGGCCGTTCGCGCGGATTTCGCGGAACAGGCGGCGAAAATCGGCTTCGCCTTCGCCCATATCGACGGCGAAACCTATTGGGACGAATCGGTCCGCTATGTCTTCTCGCGCCGCGAGATTGAGGACGACCTCGAAGCCGCGACAAGCGAACTCGCGGCGCTGTGCCACGAACTCATTCGGCGGATCATGGTCACCGAGCGCATGATGGAGCGGCTTGGCGTGCCCGACCACGCGCGCGACGTTATCGCGGAAAGCTGGAATCGCCGCGACCCCACGCTCTATGGCCGGTTCGATTTCGCCTATGACGGCAAGGCCCCGCCAAAATTGCTGGAATATAATGCCGACACGCCGACCAGCCTATTCGAATCATCCGTCGTGCAATGGTTCTGGCTGGAGCAGATGATCGCCTCCGGGCAGTTGCCTCGGGGCGCCGACCAGTTCAATTCCCTGCATGAGAAGCTGATCGTGCGCTGGACACGTATCGGCGCGGGGCGCTTTCTCCATCTCTCCTGCCTCCGCGACAGCGTCGAGGATTCCGGGACCACGGCCTATGTCGAGGAATGCGCCCGTCAGGCGGGCTTGCAGACCAGCCTGATCGACATGGGCGACATCGGCCTGGCGCCGGGTCGCGGCTTCATTGACCGCTCGGGCCGCGACATCGCTCTGATGTTCAAGCTCTATCCATGGGAATGGATGTTCGGCGAGGGTTTCGGCAAGGCGCCCGAACTGCGCGCGGCGCGGTTCATTGAACCGGCGTGGAAAATGCTGCTGTCCAACAAGGGCGTGCTGGCGCTGCTCTGGGAGATCGCGCCGGGCCATCCCAATCTGCTGCCGTGCTTTTTCGAGGACGATCCACGCGCCGCAGAACTTGGAGCGCGCTTCGCGCGCAAGCCGCTGTTTTCTCGCGAGGGCGGCAATGTCGAATTGCACGACGGCGACGGGGTCGTCACGGGCCCGGACCTCGCCTATGGCGGGCGTTTTGTGCGGCAGGCGCTCAATCCCCTGCCAGATTTTTCCGGCAATTATCCGGTCTGCGGCTGCTGGCTGGTCGGCGACGAGCCGGCGGGACTCGGCCTGCGCGAGGACGTCTCGCCCATCACGGGCAACCGCTCGCGCTTCATCCCTCATGCGATAGTGGATTAGGTGTTAGCGCCAAAAGGGCCGCAGCTTCTTGAAGCGCTTCCACTCCTTCGCCAGACCTTCATCAGCGATCAGCGCGCCGCGCGCATACCAGCCAGAGACGATGCCGGCGGCGCGGGCCGCCTCGGTCGCGTGCGACTGGCTAAGGAAATGGTCGGCGCTCGCCGCGTCATTATGCGCGCCGAGAATTTCCTGCAAATTCGCCGCCGCGCGGACGAAAGGCGTCGAGTCGCGCTGATCCTCGAAACAGGACGCGAAGAATTCCGCGCCATAGCGCAGGTTCTTCAGCGCGATGCGCACTTCATGGCGTTTCTCGTCCGGCAAAGTCACGAGTTTCTTGCCGCGTTTCAGCACGCGCTCATGGAGCCGGTCGAGCGCCTGGGCCGCGAAAAGCGCCACGGGCTCGGTCAAAGTCGTCAGCTGCGCGCCATTGACGGCGTTGCGCCAGCCGCGTCGGGAGACGAAAGCGCTGAGCCGGAGCACGAACAGGGTGGGCCGCGCCGATTCGATCAGCGCGCGCGAATCGGCGTAAGCCGCGGCGCGGCGCTGTTCGAGCGCGTCGAGCAGAGGAGCGAAATCCTTGCGCTCGCCGAAATGGCCCATCGGCCCGTCCTCGATCAGTTCGCGCAGGGCGTCGCTGTCGCGGGCGGCGCCAAGCGCCGTCGCCAGCTCCTTGGCCTCGGCGCGGAACTCTTCAAATTCGGGGCAGGGGATGGCGCGCTTGAGCATGCCGAGCGCCGCCCGCAACCGGCGCAGCGCGACGCGCATCTGATGGATGGATTCGGGGGCGTCGCTGACGCGCAGCGAGGCCCAATTGGCGAGATAATGATCAATCGCGCCGAGAATGATCTGCGCGGTGGCCTCGTCCAGATTGGCGTCGCCCGGAAGGGCGGCAGGCTTGGCCTTGACCGGCTTCGGCTCGCTCCCAAGACAGAAATGCGAGGCGCGCTCCGCCTTGCTGACGAGGTCGAGACGCAAGGGCAGCGCCTCGGCCAGAAGCGCGGCGAAATCATGCAGGTCTTGCGGCAGGCCGGATTTCAGCTCCAGCTCGACCTCGCGCAGCGGTAGTTCCTTTCCGCTGGCGTGGATGAGGCCGTCGTCGAAAGCGGCTTCAATCTTGGTCGCTCCGCGCGTGATCAGGCGCGTGACGCGGCTGACGCGGGTCTCATATTTGGCTTCGAGCGGGGCGTCGCCAATGATCTCGCGCAGGCCGGCCGCAACATCGGCGTCGAACAGCGCGAGATCGGGCTCCATCTTGCTCGCCTTAACCTCGATCTCGCCGCGCGTGAAGGAATCGCCCATGGTTTGCAGCGGCCATTTCAGCGTCATGACCGGCGCGCCACGTCCGCTGCGCCGCACCCGCAAGGCCATCTTGCGCTTCTTGAGGTCCCAGTTGGGCGTGTCGAAATAGATCGAGATCAGCTTGCGCGCGGGCGACGCGCCCTCGACGCGCAGCAGGGGCGAGGCGAGCGCGGCGGCGAGGCCTGCGGCGTCGGTCGTGAACTTGATCTCAACTTCCTGGGGAGGGGGAGCCGCCGGCTTGGCGTCAGGCGAATCCGGCGTCGCGGAAGGAGCGGCGTCCGCCTTTGACTCGACCGGGGTTTCGACCTGAGGTTCGGGCAGCGTTTCGATATCGGTCACGAGAGGCTCGGCTTGAATGGAAATGACGGCCTGCGCCCGGCGGCCCGTCGGAGCGCGATAGACAGAGCGCGACAGGCAGAGAGGGCGCATTCAGGCGCCTGCTTTTCATACTAAGCCGTTTTCAGGAAAAATGCCGCCGCTTTTTTCGTTCCGGGCGGAACGAAAATAAGAATTCCTGCCTTTAGGCCGGAAAATCGAGCACGCCGGCCTTGCCGCCTTTCGTGCCGAAGGCCAGCCGTCCGCCGGTGGCGTCGAAGGCGAGACCCGTGATGGCGTCGCGCTCGTTCTCCGTCCTGCGGACAAGAATTTCCGCGCCATCGGAGAGCCGCACCAGCAGGATCCAGCCGTCGTCATAGCCGATTGCGACCAGCAGGGCCTTGGGGTGAAAGGCGACTTTCGTCACCAGCACATTCGGCCGCACGCCACATTCGCGCGGCGGCTGGCCCATCGGCCCGTCCTTGCCCGAGAAAGGCCAGACGATGCAACCGTCGGCGCCGGAGGTCGCGAGCCAGTCGCCGTCCTGCGACCAGGACAGCGACCGCGTCTTGGCCGGATAGCCGGACATGCGCATGTCCTTGCGATCCGCGAGGCGCCAGCCATGCAGGGAATTCTCCTGCATGGAGGTCACGACGAAACGGGCGTCGGGCGAGACGACAGCGTCGAGATGCGAGCCTTTCCAGCTCAAACTTTCCGGCGCGGCGGCGGTATTGGGAAACCACAGGCTCGCGCCGTTGTAATGGGCGATGACGAGGCGGTAGCCCTTGGGGAAGAAGCCGAGGCCGCGAACGGTGGAGGGGGCGGTCCAGCCCTTGATCTCGCCCTTGGCGTCGCGGGCGCGGACGTTCTTGCCGCTCGACCAGGCCAGCGCTCCATCGGCCCGCCACGCCAGCGCGTCGATCCAGCCTTTTTCCTTGGCGATCGTCTCGGTCTTGCCTGCGGCGTCGGTCGCCGTGACCAGTCCGTCGTCGCCGCCGGTATAGAGTTTAGCGCCGTCAAATGCGGCGACCAGAATGGCGCCGTCCTCATGGGCCTTGACCCGCCGTTCCTCGCCAATGTCCGCAAGCAGGACGGTTCCGTCCGCCAAGGCGAAGGCGGGCGTGCGGCCGAGAAAGCCCGCGCCGACGATTTCCGCGCCGGCTTCGATCGCCGTGACATATTCGGTAAGGGAGGAAGGACTCATGAAGGGGTTCCGTTAATTTCAGCCCTGTTCAGGCGGCGCGCCCGCAGGCTGCGGCCTTGTCGTCGAAGGCTTCGATCATCATTCTGGCGCGGGCGAGACTTTCGCTGGAAAGCGCGTGTTCGGTCGGACCCCAGGCGATTTTCTCGCGCGCCAGCAGCAGGCACTCGGGGAAATGGGCGCGCACCATCGCAAAATCATGCAGGACGGCGACCACGGTGCGGCCTTCCTGATGCCAGCGCGCGATGAGGGCGAGAAGGTCCCGCACGGCGCGCTCGTCGATGGCGGAAAAAGGCTCGTCGAGCAGGATCAGCGAGGCGTCCTGCAACAACAGGCGCGCGAACAGCAGGCGTTGGGTCTGGCCGCCGGAGAGCGCGCCGATCGGACGGCGCTCGAATCCGGCGAGTCCCACGGTTTCCAGCGCGTCATGGACCTTGGCCTCGTCGGCGCGCGACAGACCGCCGAACAGGCCGATGCGCCGCCACAGGCCCATGGCGGCCATGTCGAACACGTCGATGGGAAAGCTCAAATCGACCTGCGCGGCCTGCGGCAGATAGCCGATGTCGCGGGTCCGCGCGCCGCCAAGGTCGATGGTTCCGCCCATCGGCTTCAAGACGCCTGTCAGGGCCTTGAACAAGGTCGATTTGCCGGCGCCATTGGGGCCGCAGACTGCGAGCAGTGCGCCCGGCGCGATCTCGCCGTCAAGATGATGGACGGCGGGATGGCGGTCATATCCGAGGGTGACATTGCGCAGCGTGACCAGAGGGGCGGGTTTTGGGGCGATTTTTGGGGCGGTCATGACAAGGCCCAATAGACGCCGCTCCAGAGCAGGACCAAAGCGGCCAGAACGATGGCGAGCCTTTGGCCTACCGCGAGCCGCAGCAGCGAGAAACCCGGCTCGTGGCGCGCGGGCGGGGCGGCGTGATCGTGCGCATGCATGTTTCGACCTGCCTCCCTGTCGCGATCCACGCTGGCGGCGAGACGCCGTTTGACGACGAAAGCGCCGCCGCTGTCAATCGGAAGCGGCCTCAGCTTCCGTGCGCACTGGAAAGAAATCTCTTAGAACGGATGATATTGGAACATCCAGATTTCCGAGATCGGCTTGTCGCCGAGCTTCAGGAAGGCGCGCAGCTCCACTGGGTCCTTGCCTTCGATTCCCGCGACGTCGAATTGCACGCGCCAATGGCCGGGGACTTCGTCCGGCACGGCCTCGATCATCTGGTAATCGCCCAGATGCCCGCGCGAGGTCTCCACGACCAGTTCCGGCTTCGCGCCCTTGGGCAGGTCGGCCAGCGCCCCGCCGAGAAATTCGATCATGAACTTGCGGACGCCTTTCGGGCGCGGCTGGCCGGGCTGGCCGCCATTGCCGAGCCGGGTGGCGACGACCTTGGCGAGGCCGCTGGGGAAAGGCTCGTCGGCGAGCCAATGCAGGCGGAAGGAAAAGTTGAATTCCGATCCCGCGACGGCGGGTGCGGCGGGAACCCACATCACCACGATATTGTCGTGAATCTCGTCATCGGTCGCCAGTTCGACCAGATGGATCGCGCCCTTGCCCCAATCGCCCTTGGGCTCGACCCAGAGACTCGGGCGGCGGTCGTAATAGACGCCGTCGACGTAATGATCGAACACGCGGTCGCGCTGCAACAGGCCATAGCCCTTGGGGTTATTGTCGCTGAAGGCCGAGGCCATGACATGCGGAGGATTGTTGAGCGGGCGCCACAGCCGCCCGCCCCAGCCGGTCCACATGGCGAGGCCGTCGGAATCATGCACTTCCGGGCGCCAGTCCACGGCGTTCTGCTTGGCGGCTTCCGAGAACCAGTACATGGAGGTAAGCGGCGCGACGCCGAAGCGGATGATGTCGCCACGCAGGAAAAAGGCCTGGTCGATGTCCATGACCACGCCTTCGCCGCGCGTCATCACGAATTTCACGGCGCCGACGATCTTCGGCCCTTCGAGCAGCGCATAGACCGTGACGGAATCGCCGGATTGCGGCCCGATATAGATCTTGGTGAAGTCGGGGAATTCCTCGTTGCGGTCGGCTACGGCGGTGTCGATGGCGACGCCGCGCGCGGAAAGGCCATATTGGTGCAATTCGCCGATGGCGCGGAAATAGGAGGCGCCGAGGAAGGCGACCCAGTCGTTCTTGTGCCAGTCGAATTTTTGCGAATCCTTGGCTTCCTGAAAGCGGAAGCCGGCGAAACCGGCGCCCTTCGGCAATTGCCGGGCCGGGGAATCCGCCGGCATGTCGAAATAGCTCGGATCGTAGATGATCTCGCGCGCGCTATTGTTTTCCAACACATAGATATCGACGGCCTTTTTGAAGAAGCGGCCGAGATGGAAGAAGGTCACGGGGAAGCGGTTCGACCCTTCCGCATAGAGAGCGAAGGAATCGTTGAAGCGGATCTTGCCCCAGGCGTCATAGTCGATGGTTTGCAGCAGCTCGGGCGCGGGGGTCGCCGGGCCGCGATAGGGCTCGCCGGCCATGGTCCTGGCCTGGGCCTTCAGCGTCTCGAAGGAAAAGGGCTGCGCCGGGCCGAGCTTCAGCCCCGGCGCGGCGGCGAGCGCGGGGACGCCGCCCGCTCCGGCCAGCCCCGCGACGGATGCGAGAGCGAGCGTTTTGCACAAGGTCCGTCGATCGAGGGTTCTGGTCATGGCTTTTGTCCGGAATCGGTTCGGCGTCCGGCCTTGAGGGCCGGGCGGAACGGCCAGACTAGCCGAAAAAGGTTTTTCTTCGGTTGAGGGCGGCGCAGCTTTCAGCTTGCGCGCAGCTGGCGGTCAGCGGCGGACGGGCTCATGCGCGATGGCTGTGCGCATGAAATAATAGAGGCCGAAGAAGCCGATCGCGACGAAGACGAGCTCAATGCCCCGGGCCCAGCCCGCGCCGAGTTGGAACAGGCCGCCCAACGCCCAGCCGGCGGCCCATGAGGCGCCGACCAGCTCCGTTCCGACGAGGATGGCCAGAGCGGCCAGTGTGCGCGCATTGGTCCAGTTGATGGGCTTTTTCTCGGGCATGCCAGCGATCCTGTTTGAGGAACTGATCTAAACCAGAGTTAAGCCCGTGGCAATGTTGCGCCGCTTGTGGCGAGGCGCGTTTTGGGGCAGAAAGCCCCGGTCCGCGGCTGATGCGCCGCTTCATCAGGAAGAAATGACCAGATGGCCCGTTCCGCCTCCCCCTTCATTGGCGTTCGCCGCGCCGCGCTTGTCCTTTCGTTCTGCGCGACGGCGCTGACGCCCGCGCTGGCCCAGACTCCTGCTCCGACTCCCGCCCCGGCTCAAGCGCCCGCCCCGGCTCAAGCGCCCGCGAAGGCCACGAACAAGGTGCTGGCGACCGTCAATGGCGCCGACATCACCGAACTGGACGTCGCTCAGGCGCGCGAGGACGTCGGCTCGACCCTGCCCAAGCAGATGAACGACGCCGCCCGCGACAAGGCGCTGCTGGACTATGTCATCGACCTCAAACTGGTGACCCAGAAGGCGATCTCGGACAAGATGGACCAGACGCCCGATTTCCAGAAAAAAATGATTTATTATCGCGAAAAGCTGCTGATGGAAGGCTATCTCGGCCAGGTCGCCAAGGACAGCACCACGGAAGCCGCGATGAAGGCGACCTATGACGAGGCCGCCAAGGCGCAGAAGCCGGAAATCGAGGTTCACGCCCTGCACATTCTCGTCCCGACCGAGGAAGAGGCCAAGACGGTCGAGAAGCGGCTCAAGGCCGGCGAGGATTTCGGCAAGCTCGCCGATGAATTGTCCAAGGACCCCGGCTCCAAGGGCGGCGATCTCGGCTGGTTCACCAAGGACCGCATGGTGCCGGAATTCGCCGACGCCGCTTACAAGCTCGAACCCGGTCAGGTGTCCGATCCGGTCAAGACCCAGTTCGGCTGGCATGTCATCAAGGTGCTGGACAAGCGCACGCGCCCGTTCCCGCCGATGGATCAAGTCAAGGATCAGCTTGAGCGTTTCGTCGCCCAACGCGCCCAGAGCGAGGCGATTCTGAAACTGCGCGAGGCTGCCAAGATCACCCGCACGGACGAGCCCAAGGCGGACGAGGCGCCCAAGGCGGATGCTCCTAAAGCCGATGCCCCCAAGCCGGACGCCGCCAAGCCGGCTGCAACGCCGAAGAAGTAAGCCACAAATCGAGAAGCCCCGCTCCGGCGGGGCTTCTCATTTGGCGCGCGGCTCTTCCCGCTCGGCCGCGACGGCGGCGCGAAACGCCGCCACGAAATCGGCCAGTTCGGTTTCCGGCAGATCGGTCACGGCGACATAAGAACGGTCGAAATCGCTCCAGCGCGCGACATGATAGCCGTCGAACCGGCTGGTCTCGATGTTTTCGCTGGCGCGCCCGGACAGCGGCAGTTCCGTCACTTCAATGCGATGTTCGCGGCGCCGATAGACGAGCGTCGGCGCGATTCGGCCATCCAACGCCTCGACCCGCCCGCCGATGAGCGGAAAGCCGGCGGATGCGAGGTCCACGGCGGCGACGGCCAGCGGCGCGCGGGTGGCGAGCCAGGGTTTCACGACATGGCGGTCGCTCGTAGCGACATCCACGCTCTGGCCGCCGATCTGCGTGCGCATGAAGGCCGAGACCAGGGCGCGCTCGTCTTGCGGCGGCGCCGGGCGCAGCAGGGCGCCGCCATAGCCAAGGAAAGCGCCGAGAAGCAGGCTGGCGGCTAAAGCGCGCGGCGGCGCGGACCAAAACCGCCGGCGCTGCGGCGCGCCAAGCGCGGCCATGCGGGCGCGCAGATGCGCCGGAGCGGGCTCGATCGGCGCGGCTCGGCGCAAGGCCTCCTCCACAGACTCCAGCCGGGCGAATTCGGCGGCAAGCGCCGGATCTTCGGCGCAGGCGCGCTCGAATGCGAGCATGCCGGCGGCGTCGAGTTCGCCGTCCAACGCCGCATGAAGCCGCAGAGCTTTGTCGTCCGCCTCCGTCACTTTTTTCCTCCCAAGACTTGCGACAGAGCCGCGCGGGCCCGGGCAAGGCGCGACATAACAGTGCCGACCGGCGCCGCTGTCGCCGCTGCGATGTCGCGATAGCTCAGGCCGTGCACCGCGCGCATCAGCAGGGTTTCGCGCAGGGCCAGCGGCAATTCGGCGAGCGCGCCGCGCAGGGCCGAGCTTTCGTCGGCTGCGATGAGCCGCGCCTCAGCGTCGGGGCCGGGCTCGGCGGCCGAAAGCCGCCCGTCGCGTTCGAGATCGCCGACATCGGCCGGGCTTGGCGGCGCGCGGCGGGACAGGAAAGTCAATGCGGCATTGCGTGTGATCGTCAGCATCCACGCGCGCGGCTTTTCGACCTGTTGCGTCTCAAGCGCCGTTAGCGCCCGCAGGCAGGCCTCCTGCACAATGTCTTCCGCGTCCGCGCCATTGCCCGCCAGCGATTTGGCAAGGGAATAAGCCGCGTCGAGATGGGGCAGGGCGACTGCGGTGAAGCGCCGCCGCGCCAATTCGCTGGCCGTCACAAGGGGCGCTCTCCAATTCAGCGGGCGCGCGTTTTCAGAAATTCGATGACGTCGGCGCGATCCTGCTCATTGTCGAGATGATAGAACATTTTCGCTCCGGGCAGGAATTTTTGCGGATCGGCCAGCCATTGGTCGAGAGTCTTGTCATCCCAGACAAATTTCGAATTTTTGAGCGCGTCGGAATAGGAATAATCCGGCAGCGATCCCGCTTTGCGGCCATAGACGCCGCGATGGCGCGGGCCGACTTCATTCTTGTCCAGCGAATGGCAGTCCTGACAGCCCTCATACAGGGCCTCGCCACGTATCGCGTCGTCCGCCGCTAAGGCGGCGGAGGGCGCGGAGAAGGCGGCGCCGAGCGCCAGCGGCAGCATGAATTTGAACATGGCCCGCCCTCAACCCGCCAGCGTCGAATCGGTGATCGCGAGGCGTGCATTGCCCGGCGCATAGGTGACGTCTGTAATGCCGAGCACGCTGCGCAATTGCCCCGGCGGCACCTTCAAGGGGCCCGGGGCAGGCGCCGTTCCCGGCGCGGGCTGCGGAAAGGCTGTCGAGCGCGCGGTATGGAAGGTCGCGTTGCCCTCAATCTTCTGCATGGTCTGATGGATGTGGCCGTTGAGCACGGTGAGCGAGCCGAAGCGGGCGAGCAGCGTGAGCGCGGCCAGCGAATCCTGCGTGCCCCAGCCCCATTCGGGCGCAATGGTCCACAGCGGAATATGGCAGAACACGACGATGGGCGTGGAATCCGTCTTGTCTTTCAGATCGTCGGCGAGCCATGCGAGCTGGGGGCCGCCGAGAGAGCCAAGTCCATTGGCCTTGAGATCGGTGACATTATTGAGCGAGATGAAATGCACGCCCTTGTGGTCGAAGGAATAATAGGCGCCGTCGCGGGCGCCCTTGCCGAAGCGCTCCATATAGGCCTTGGCCGTGGCCGCATCGAGAATGTCATGCTCTCCAGGGGCGTAATGCACGTCGCGCTTCAGTCGCGCGATGTTTTGCAGCGCGATGTCGAATTGCTCCGGCGCGGCGAGATGGGTGATGTCGCCGGTGTGGATAATGAAATCGGGCGGCGCCGGCAGCGCGGCGATCTTATCGAGCGCCTCGTTCAGGGTGGCGGCGGGATCTGGATTGACCGGCTTGTCAAAGCCGATATGGCTGTCGGAAATCTGGACGAAGGTGAAGCCTGCGTCCTTCGCTTGCGCCGAGCCAAGCAGGCGCGAAGCGGGCGCGCCGCCTGCGAAGCTCCAGACCATGCCCGTGCCCGTCCAGGCCATGCATTCCAGGAGTCGCCGGCGGCTTGGCCCGGCCTTCATCGCCTCGTCATGTTTGGACATGAATCTCTCCGCATCGCAGGGGTTGCGCGATAGAGACTCGGGCGAAGGCCGTTTTATTCCCCGGGGCGGAAAAAATTCCGCACAAAAATGCCGGCCTGCGACGCCGATGCGACTTGACGCCCAGGAGCAAGGCGACGACTAATCCGCCCGCCGTTAATCTGAAGGGACTATCCCATGGCCGCCGCCGCCCCCATCTCTCCCCTCGCGCCAAAGACTTTCGCCGAGCTTCCGCCGCTCGACGGCGTGCGTCTCGCCGCTGGCGCCGCCGGCATCCGTTATCAGGGCCGCACCGATGTGCTGCTGGCCCTATTCGACCATGGGGCGACGGTCGCCGGCGTCTTCACCACTTCCAAATGCCCGTCCGCGCCGGTGGATTGGTGCCGTGAAAACCTGCGCGGCGGCCGCGCCCGCGCTTTGGTGGTCAATTCCGGCAACGCCAACGCCTTCACCGGCAAGGCCGGGCGCGAGGCGACCGAGCTGACGGCGAAGCTGGCGGCCAAGGCGGTCGGCGCCGATGAGGACGAGATCTTCCTCGCCTCGACCGGCGTGATCGGCGAGCCGCTCGACGCCGCAAAATTCGAGGGCGTGCTGGACCGCCTGGCGGGTGAGGCGCGTCCCGAAGGCTGGCTCGACGCCGCTCGCGCCATCATGACCACTGACACCTTTCCCAAGGTCGCTACCGCCAAGGCCGAAATCGACGGCGTCGAGGTGACGATCAATGGCATGGCCAAGGGCGCGGGCATGATCGCGCCGGATATGGCGACCATGCTGTCCTATGTCTTCACCGACGCCGCGATTTCCTCCGAAGCGCTGCAAAAACTGCTCTCCAAGGGCGTCAAGACCACATTCAACGCCGTGACGGTGGATAGCGACACTTCGACCTCCGACACCTTGATGCTGTTCGCCACCGGCGCGGCGGAAAAGCGTGGGCAGAAGAAGGTCAAGAAGGCGAGCGACAAGCGCCTCAAGGATTTTACAGCGAAGCTCCAGGATGTTTTGCTCGATCTCGCGCAGCAGGTAGCGCGCGACGGCGAAGGCGCCCGCAAATTCATCGAAGTGCGAGTGACCGGGGCCGAGGACGACAAGGCGGCCAAGCGAATCGCCTTTTCCATCGCCAATTCGCCGCTGGTGAAAACGGCGGCGGCGGGCGAGGACGCCAATTGGGGCCGCGTGGTCATGGCGGTCGGCAAGGCCGGCGAAAAGGCCGAGCGCGACCTGCTCTCGATCTGGTTCGGCGATATCCGCGTCGCTCATGATGGCCGCCGCGACCCGGATTATGACGAGGCGGCGGCGAGCGCGGTCATGAAGCAGGACAAGATCATGATTCGCGCCGATATCGGCATCGGTAAGGGCGAGGCGACGGTCTGGACCTGCGACTTGACCAAGGAATATGTCGCCATCAATGGCGATTACCGCTCCTGAGGCGCTCTTAAAATGAAGCTTCTTCTAGTCGTTGCGGCGGCTTTGATCGACGCCGACAATCGCGTGCTGGTGGCGCAGAGGCCCGAGGGGAAGAATCTGGCGGGTCTCTGGGAATTCCCCGGCGGCAAGGTGGACGCGGGCGAGCGGCCGGAACAGGCGCTGATTCGCGAATTGCGCGAGGAACTGGGAGTCAATGTGAAGGAGCCCTGTCTCGCGCCCTTGACCTTCGCCAGCCACGCCTATGAGGATTTTCACCTGCTGATGCCGCTCTATGTCTGCCGGCGCTGGGAGGGCTTCGTCGCCTCCCGCGAGGGCCAGGCGCTGAAATGGCTGCGCCCGAATCAATTGCGGGACATGCCCATGCCCCCGGCTGACGAGCCGCTCATTCCGGCCCTGATCGAGCTTCTGGCCTGAAAATGCGGTTCATTCAGGAACTATTCATGCTTTCGCGCATAAATAGCTTTCGCAACGCAGCATTAAGGGGGCTTCAATCGCTCCCTGATAGGTGGCGCGAAAAGAAGGCGCAGGCGCAAAATGTGCAAAATTCATAACGGAATCAATGCACAAAAATGCCTAAAGTTCGGGCTTGAACTTTATGTTGCGATGCAACATATTGAGCCAAGCGTGAGGAAGCGTTTTCGGAGGTCCGAGCAACAGCGGCGCATTGCCGCAGAAGGACAAGGAATAACCACATGGAACATATGATGATCCATGGCGGGGTCATACGCAGATTATGGCCGGCCGATCTCTCGGCGTTTCGTGAGCATCTTTTGCGCCTCGACGCGCAGAGCCGGTTTGACCGCTATGCAATGTCGGTCAACGACGATTTTCTGATCCGCTACGCCGAGCGCTGCTTCGGCATCGACGATGTGATCTACGGCTATTACGTCGATGGCGTCCTGCGCGGCGCCGGCGAATTGCGGGCAGTCGGCAATAATATCATCGGCGGTTCCGTCGAGGCGGCGTTCAGCGTCGAGAAGGATTGGCGCCGCCGCGGCGTCGGTACCGAGCTGATGTCCCGCATCGTGCGCGCAGCCCGCAACCGTCGCGCCGACGCGCTCTATATGTCGTGCCTCGCCAGCAACGCCGCGATGCAAGCCCTGGCGAAGAAGTTCTCCGCCGACCTGCGCTTCGAGACGGATGACATGACCGGGAAGCTGGTCGCGCGTGAGCCGACTCCATCTTCGGTGTGGAGCGAATTCGCCGATAATGCGACGAGCTTCGCCACGGCCATGCTCGATCTGCAGACCCGCGTGTTCTCGCTGCAGCCGCGCGCGTAACGACAAGAATGGGCCTGCCGCCCCCGGCGACCGGCCCATGAACCCGAAATGACCCCGGAATGATCCATGAAAAAGGCGCGCCTCACGGCGCGCCTTTTGCGTTTGGATGATGTGCGGCAGGATCAGACCTGCCGCTCGATCATCATGTTCTTGATTTCCGCGATCGCCTTGGCCGGGTTGAGGCTCTTCGGGCAGGCGCGGGCGCAGTTCATGATGGTGTGGCAGCGATAGAGCCGGAAGGGGTCTTCGAGATTGTCGAGACGTTCCCCGGTCGATTCGTCGCGGGAGTCGATCAGCCAGCGATAGGCCTGCAGCAGGGCGGACGGACCGAGATAGCGGTCGCCGTTCCACCAATAGGACGGGCAGGAGGTCGAGCAGCAGGCGCAGAGGATGCACTCATAGAGCCCATCGAGCTTGCTGCGGTCCTCGGGAGATTGCAGCCATTCCTTTTCCGGCGCCGGGGTCGAGGTCTTGAGCCAGGGCTCTATCGCGGCGTGCTGGGCGTAGAAATTGGTCAGGTCCGGGACAAGATCCTTGACCACCGGCATATGCGGCAGCGGATAGATCTTGACCGGCGCCTTCACGTCATCGATCGCGCGGGTGCAGGCGAGGGTGTTCTCGCCGTCGATATTCA
The DNA here is from genome assembly GCF_019449565.1 of Rhodoblastus sp. Lineage (GTDB taxonomy): Bacteria > Pseudomonadota > Alphaproteobacteria > Rhizobiales > Beijerinckiaceae > Rhodoblastus. The sequence continues at coordinate 158,318 of NZ_JAGRPM010000084.1, forward strand.
TGGCGCAGGAGCCACAAATGCCTTCGCGGCAGGAACGCCGCAGCGTCAACGTCGGATCGACCTGGTTCTTGATATAGAGCAGGGCGTCCAGGACCATCGGACCGCAATCGTCGCGGTCGACATAATAGGTGTCGATCGACGGGTTGCGGCCGTCATCCGGGTTCCAGCGATAGATCTGGAATTCGGTGACCTTCTTGGCGTTGGCCGGCTTGGGCCAGCTCTTGCCGCGGCCGACAACGGAGTTCTTCGGTAGTGCGAGTTCAACCATCGGGATTGCTCTCTCTCATCGCGCCGCCCGAGGGCGAGTTTCTTGGCGAGAAATTTGGCGAGAAATGATGGGCCGGGGCTTGGCCCCGGCCGGGATCGACCTCAGTAGACGCGGGCTTTCGGCTCGATATAGCTGACTTCGTCGGTCATGGTGTAGTTATGCACCGGACGGTAATCGATGTTCACGGTCTTGGCCGCGTCATCGATGGTCGCCAGGGTATGCTTCATCCAGTTGACATCGTCGCGGTTCGCATAATCCTCTCGGGCGTGGGCGCCGCGCGATTCCTTGCGGTTCTCGGCGCCAACCATGGTGACCGCCGCCTGCACGATCAGGTTATCGAACTCCAGCGTTTCGAGCAGGTCCGAGTTCCAGATCAGCGAACGGTCGGTGACGCGAAGATCGTCGCGGCCCTGCCACACGTCGTGGATCAGCTTGACGCCTTCCTCCAGAACTTCGCCGGTGCGATAGACCGCGCAATTGTTCTGCATGACCTTCTGCATCCGTAGGCGCAGATCGGCGGTCGGCGTGCCGCCATTGGCGTGGCGGTAATGGTCGAGGCGCGACAAAGCGAGATCCGCCGAGTTCTCCGGCAGATTGTCCTGCTTGGCGCCCGCCTTGACGATTTCCGCGGCGCGCAGGCCGGCGGCGCGGCCGAACACCACGAGATCGATCAGCGAGTTGGAGCCGAGACGGTTCGCGCCATGGACGGACACGCAGGCCGCCTCGCCGAGCGCCATCAGGCCGGGCACCACCACGTCGGGGTTGTCGCCCTTCTTGGTCAGCACTTCGCCGTGATAGTTCGTCTGGATGCCGCCCATATTATAGTGGACGGTCGGCAGGACCGGGATCGGCTCGCGGGTGACGTCCACGCCGGCGAAGATCTTGGCGCTTTCCGAAATGCCGGGCAGGCGTTCGTGCAGGATTTTCGGATCAAGATGGTCAAGATGCAGGAAGATGTGATCCTTGTTCTTGCCCACGCCGCGGCCTTCGCGGATTTCCATGGTCATGGCGCGCGAGACCATGTCGCGCGGCGCCAGATCCTTCACGGATGGCGCATAGCGCTCCATGAAGCGCTCGCCGGCCGAATTGGTCAGGTAGCCGCCTTCGCCGCGCGCGCCCTCGGTGATCAGGCAGCCCGCGCCATAAATGCCGGTCGGATGGAACTGCACGAATTCGAGATCCTGCAACGGCAGACCCGCGCGCAGGACCATGCCGCCGCCGTCGCCGGTGCAGGTATGGGCCGAGGTGGCGGAGAAATAGGAGCGGCCATAGCCGCCGGTCGCCAGGATAACGAGCTGGGCGCGGAAGCGATGGATCGTGCCGTCATCCATTTTCAGGCAGACGACGCCACGGCAGCGGCCTTCGGCGTCCATGATCAGGTCGATGGCGAAATATTCGATGAAGAACTCGGTCGAGTTCTTCAGGGCCTGGCCATAGAGCGTATGCAGCATGGCGTGGCCGGTGCGGTCGGCGGCGGCGCAGGTGCGTTGCGCGGGCGGGCCGCGGCCAAAATCGGTGGTCATGCCGCCGAACGGACGCTGGTAGATCTTGCCATCCACGGTGCGGGAGAAGGGCACGCCCCAATGCTCCAGCTCATAGACGGCGGCGGGCGCGTTACGGCAGAGATATTCGATCGCGTCCTGGTCTCCGAGCCAGTCGGAGCCCTTGACGGTGTCATACATGTGCCATTTCCAGTTGTCCGGCCCCATGTTGGCGAGCGAGGCGGCGACGCCGCCCTGGGCCGCCACGGTGTGCGAACGCGTGGGGAAGACTTTGGATATGCAGGCCGTGCGCAGGCCCGCCTGCGAGCAGCCGACGGTGGCGCGCAGACCCGCGCCGCCCGCGCCAACCACCACGACGTCGAAAGTGTGGTCCACGATCGGATAGGCCTTGCCGCCGATGGCCGGCTGGGGAGCCCCTTGGGCCGGGGCGTCGTTCGATGCCATTGGATGAACCCTTAGCGAGAAATTGCGGACGCCGGGGCGGCGGAGAGCCGCGCCCGGGACGGAAAATCAGGTGAAGCTGAGGCGCAGCACCGCATAAACGGAAGCCGCGCCGAGGACGAGGCCGAAGCAGGTATTGGCCATCAGGGCCAAATGCTTGGCGTGCGCCCCGTGGATATAGTCCTCGATGATGACCTGCATGCCGAGCGTCATGTGATAGATCCCGACGCTGACGAAGAGCAGCAGCAGGATGGCGGGGCAGGGCGAGCCGAGCAGGATGCGCGCGCTCTGGAAGTCACGGCCCGGGAGCGACAGGACGATCAGGATGAAGGCGATCGTCAGCGGCAGCAGCGCGAAGGAGGTCAGCCGCATCAGCCAGGCGTGATGCGTGCCCGACTTGGCTGATCCTAGAAAGCTGACGCGCGCGCGGGGCGTTAGGAGAGTGGATTTCTGAGCCATGGAGCGAGCCTCAGCGGATGATGAAGGAGACGATCCACAACAGGACCGTGAGAACGCCGGCGGCGGCGAAGGAGCCTATTGCGAGCCGGTCGCGGCTTTCGGGGTCGAAGCCTTTGCCGGCGTCCCAGATCGCGTGGCGCAGGCCGCCCATCAGGTGGAGCAGAAGGGCGAAAGTATAGCCGAACAGGACAAGCTGGCCGAGGAAGGAACCGAAAATGGCCGAGGCGAAATTGAAGCTGTGGGCGTCGCCGGCGGCGGCGAGCAGATAGGCCGCGAGCAAAAGAGTGCCGGCGTAAAGAGCGGCGCCCGTGGCGCGATGCGCGATCGAGGCGGCCATGGTCGGCGACCACTTGTAGATCTGCATATGCGGAGAGAGCGGGCGGCGCTGCTCCAGCGGGATCGAGCTGGGATCGGCCTCGGCCATGGAAATCACCCTTCCTGTTCGGACTGAGTTGGCGAGGGTCCGCGGAGCGCGGGTCGCGCCCATGGAACCTGAATGAAACCTAAGAGGTCGGAAACATTCACTAATCGAAACGCGTGCGCCGCGCAATGACAACTCCCTCAACCATTCGATGTAAATTAGGCGCCTGAAAATCATGCATTTGAGTGGGACGGCCAGTTCGAATGCTTGCTTTCGCAGTGCAAACCGGCGAAACCTTATGCCGTTGGAGAATTCGCAGTTGAAACCTTTTTCTACCAGACGGTTCCCGCTTGCTGGCCTGTTGGCCGCCGCCGCAATCCTGTTTTGCCTCCCGGATCAGGCATCGGCCTCCGCGCGGCTGACCATCGAATCCGGCGGCATTTCGCGTTCCGCCGTGGTGGTGGTGCGCGAGCGACTGAAAATGCGCCGTCGGCCGCTGATCATCGTGCTGCATCGTAGCGGCGGACTTGGCTCTCGCGTCCGGCATGGGCTGGGGCTTGAGGGGGCCGCGCAATCGAATGCGCCGATTTTCGTCTATCCAGAAGCGCTCAATGGCGGTTGGCCCGCAAATCCCGGACCGGAAGCCGATCGCGATCTCAAATTCCTGCGCGATCTGGTGGATCATTACGTCAACGAGGGCTCCGTCGATCCGCGCAAGATTTTCCTTGTCGGCGTCTCATCCGGAGGCGCCTTCGCTTATCGCGCCGCCTGCGCCGGAATTGGCCGCCCGGTGGCTGGGCTGGCGACGCTGATTTCCGCCATGCCGGACGATCTGGCCAATTGCGCGCCATCGGCGCCGCTCGCCTATATATCGGTCAGCGGTCAGGCCGACCCGCTGGTTCCCTATGCCGGGGGCAAGACGGTTTTTTCGGAAACCGCCTTCAACAGCTTGTCCACGGAAGGGGCCTTGGCGGTTTTCGCCCGAATTAACGGCTGCGGCGCGCGGCGTGAAGACCACCCGATCGCTGACCGCGACAAGAACGACCACTCCAGGGCCTATATCCTGACCTATGCTGGTTGCAAGGCGCCGGTGGAAATGATTCGCGTCGATGGCGGCGGCCATCGCATCCCGGGCCACAAGTCCGATCCGCAGATTGAGCCGGTTGGAGGCGAAAATAACGATTTCGACGCCAGCCGCACGGTGTGGGACTTCCTCAAGCGCAACGGAGCCTGAACGGCGCCGCGTATTCATTCTGGAATTCAAATTTATTGATCCATGTCATTGCGACCGCGTCGCGATGACATGATTAGGATTCGGCAATAGGGCTTTAGGCCCTCTTTTTTTTTAGCGAAATCCGTATTATGGCAAAAGCACGCGAGGCCGCGCGCGTGGCGCGGCGCGCTTTCCTTCGCCTGCGTCAGATTGCCGCACCCTTGTGTCCGGCGGCTTTTTCGACATTTCGGACAGATCCGGCGCAGGCCGCCACAACCCGAGGTTTCCCATGAGCAGCGACGCCCACCCCGCCGACAATACCGAAGCCACCGACACCAAGATCTTTGTGGCGGTCGTCCTGCTTCTGATCGTCGCCGCCGTCGTTCTCGGCTTCACGGTCGGCCTCGCCGGCATCGGCGCGCTGGCCATTTTTGGCGCCGCCGCGATGCTCGTGCTCTGCGTGATGCTCACGGCGGGCTGATCTGCCTTCGCCTCGGCGCGAAAAAACCCCGCGACAGTGTCGCGGGGTTTTTTGTTGTCCGCCTTCAGCGTGGAATCAGCGCCCAATAGTCGAGATCGAGAATGACGCTCGGGTCGTAGCCCTCGCCCTGCTTGAAGGGGTGCGCGGCCGTGGGCTGGTCCTTGGTCGCGATCGTGCGCAGGCGCAGGGCGCCGACGTCGTCGCGTCCGTGAATTTCGGCGCGCTCCAGCACTTCGGTCCAGGCGAAGACCGTCAGGCCGGCGAAGAGCGGGCTGACATGGCGTCCGCCATTGATGGCCGCGATATGGAAGGCGTTGGCGAGGCCGTTGAAGCTCAGCGCGCGGGCCAGCGAAATGACATGGCCGCCATAGATCAGGCGGCGGCCGAAGCGGCCCTGGCCCTCGGTATATTGGTTGAAATGGACCTTGGCGGTGTTCTGGTAGAGGCGGGTGGCGAGCTGGTGCTCGGCCTCCTCAACCGTCATGCCGTCGACATGGTCGATGCGCTCGCCGGGCAGATAGTCGCCCCAGCGATGCGGCGAGCCCGACAAAGCGAAATCATATTTGCGCGGGTCGATGACTGGGCAGGCGTCGCCGAGCTGGTCGGGCGCCAGCGCGCGCGGCAGCTGCGGCGTGACCTCCGCCGGCGCCGGGGAATTGGGATCGCGCTTGCGCACCATTACCCAGCGCACATATTCGAGCACGCAATCGCCGCGCTGGTTGAAGCCACGCGAGCGAACATAGACCACGCCGGTCTGGCCGTTGGAGTTTTCCTTGAGGCCGATGACCTCGGAGGTGGAGGAGAGTGTGTCGCCGGGATAGACGGGAACGAGGAAGCGGCAATCCGCATAGCCGAGATTGGCGACCGCATTGAGCGAAATATCCGGCACGGTCTTGCCGAAGACGATGTGGAACACGAGCAGATCGTCGACCGGGCTTTTCGGATAGCCGATCGAATGGGCGAAGGCGTCCGAGGACTGGACCGCGAAGCGGGGGCCGTAAAGCGCGGTGTAAAGGGCGACGTCGCCCACGGTGACGGTGCGCGGCGTCGCATGGACGATCACCTGACCGAGCTGGAAGTCCTCGAAGAAATTGCCCGAATTGGTCTTGCTCATCTGTGCCCCCAAGCCCATGGAATTGCGGCGCGAAATCGCTCTTCTGCGTTTAGGGCATGGCGGCGCGTGTTGGCAATGGCGCCTTTGTGGTCCGCGCTCAGGCAAGCAGCGCCAGCAGCCGTTCCGCCAGCGCGTCGGGATCGCCTTCCAGAAACAGGGTTTTCTGGCGCGAGGTCGCGCCGGAGGTCAGGCGGATGCGCGAGGCCGGGACCTTGAGGGATTTCGCGACGAGGGCGATCAGCGCGTCATTGGCCTTGCCATCCTCGGGAACGGCCCGCACCCGCGCCTTGAGCGCGCGGGCGCCATCAGCGCGCGTCTCCACGCCTTCCAGCGCGTCGCGCGAGGATTTGGGCGTCAGCCGCACATGGAGGTCAATGCCGTCCGCGCGGCGGCTCCAGAAGGGCGCGCCGTCGGAGGTCACACCGTCGAGGCGATCAGGGCCCGGGCGAGCGCGTTCAGCTCCATCTGAATGAAGGAGAGCAGCAGCAGCAGCACGATCGGCGAAATGTCCATGCCGCCGATCGGCGGCAGGAAGCGGCGAATCGGACGCAGCGCCGGCTCGGTCAGCGCATTGACGCCGTTCCAGATCGAACGGACGAAATCATTGCGCATGTTGATCACGTCGAAGGCGAGCAGCCAGGACATGACCGCCATGATGATGATGACCCACCAATAGAGGTCGAGGGCCATATCGAGCACCCGGAACACGGGAATGATGAAAGCGGCGGCGGACATTGCGACTCCGGTCCAGGTTCGGATGCGGCTTTTTAAAGCTTTGCAGGCGCGTAAACAAGTTTTCCGGAAATTCGCGCGGAAATCTCTCGTGCAGATTGACAGGAAAGCGCGCGCGCCCTAAACACCCGCTCCGGAACGGGGCTGTAGCTCAGATGGGAGAGCGCTGCAATCGCACTGCAGAGGTCAGGGGTTCGAATCCCCTCAGCTCCACCAAAAAATTCCATAAGCATTTGAAATAATTGTGGAAATTTGCGCTCCGCATGATCGGCCCCACTCTCGGCCCCACTTTTGGCGTGAGATTGGATGCGACGGCGTTTGTCGCCATGAAACACCAACGCGGTTGGGCTGCCAGTACGCGTCCCGCAGAATCCTGCAATAAAAGCAAACGCTGATCCCAGCAGATTGTCCGGTACCGAATCATAGGGGTCACAGGTTCGGTCCCTATCGCGCCAACCATTTCAAAAGCCCTGGAAATGCTGAAAATCTCAGCTTCCAGGGCTTTCGCTTTTCTGAGACTATTGCTCGCTGGGTCAGCAATAGGTCAGCAGCGACGTAATTTTCGGGGAAACGCCCGGTAGATTTGGCGTCGGAGCCCTCAGGCAGTTTTTCGCGATCGAGGGCGCCGCCTCGCCGGGTTCACCTACCCATCATCCGCCCTCTCTCCCCGAGTCACGATCCGCAGCATCCCATTCGCGTACTGTCGCGGCGAGAAGGCTGGGCGGTGAACGCCGAGCGGATCTATCTGCTATATAAAGATCTTGGCCTGCAATTGCGGAACGAGACCCCGAAGAGGCGCGTGAAGGCCAAGCTGCGGGATGATCGATGCGTCGCCATGCAGCATAATGAAACTTGGGCGATTGATTTTGTTCACGACTGGCTGGCGACGGGCCGCAAGCTTCGAGTTCCGACCATTGTCGACACCTTCTCGCGCTTCTCGCCTGCGGTCGATCCGCGTTTCAGCTATCGGGGCGAAGACGTGGTCTTGACGCTGGAGCGGATCTGCAAGAGTGTCGGTTATCCGAAGACGATCCGGGTCGATCAGGGTTCCGAGTTCATCTCGCGCGACCTTGATCTGTGGGCTTATCAGAAGGATGTCGTGCTCGACTTTTCGCGCCCCGGCACGCCGACCGACAATGCCTTCATCGAGTCGTTCAACGGCAAGTTCCGGGCGGAATGCCTCAATGCCCACTGGTTCATGAGCCTCGATGACGCGAGGGAGAAAATGGAGGAATGGCGTAGAGACTACAACTGCGCAATAGAACACCCATCTGTCTATGTGGTTGAAGGGAATAGATTTTGCTGCGCTGGATCCGATCCTGCGGGGTATTTGGGGTTCAGGCGCGCGCGGTCGGTGATTGATCGGGCTGTTGGCGCAGCCAAGGCGCCGCGGGCAAATATCCATGGGCCCTCTGGAAACGGATGGATCGCTGCAATTTCGCCAGCCTCGGCGGACAGACGCAAGGTCTTTGGCGCAACCTTCAGCAACCT
>NZ_JAGRPM010000085.1 GCF_019449565.1 Rhodoblastus sp.
GACGCAACCAATCGCGGCATAGGCCGCGCCCGGACGGCCATCAGGCCGCCGGATCGAGGGATCCACGCCGCAATCACCAGAGAAAATGATCGTTGCGGGGCGAGCAATCGCTTGCACGGCGACTTTTTCAACGAAATCGGCGGTTTGCAGCCGACGCGGACGGGAAGGAATCGGCTCGAAGCGGCAGTACGGCATGAAGGTCCAGTCGGCGGCTTTCCCGCACTCAGCGGACGTTCCAATAGCGAAATGAACCAGTGCTCGTGCCCCTTTGAGACATTCTTCGCCCGCTGGGCCGGGGGATCACAATTGCTCAAAGCGGTCCTTCGGCGCGGCTCGTGTACCTGAGATTTCAGCCACAGCCGAAAAATGGGCGGGTCCAGGCCGGCTGGGCCAATCCACCTTTCACTTGATTCTCCCGATGGATTTTAGAGCTGGTCCCGCAAATTTGAACAGATCGATAAGCGGATTTTCCGCCTTCGACAAAGTCATCTCAACTGCGCCCCAATTGCCTCGCCTTCCCTTGCAGTCAGGCAAAAATCGAAAATGGCCAAATCCTGCGCCATATGCTCCGGCGAGGAGGTTCCTGTCAGGCAAGCCATGCCGCATTGCGTCAAATAACGGAAAAACACTTGGGCAGGGGTCCGGCCGTATTTTTCCGCTGTTACTGTCACAGCTGGCGCGGCGAGGATTTGTGGATTGGCGGTCAGGGTCCAGAAACTTTGATAAACAATGTTTTTGTTGCAGCAAAAAGCCCGGCGCGCCGGGTCATAATGCGTCTTAGCGAAAACGCGGTTTTGCAGCGCCGCCGGTTTTTTTCGGGCGGCGCGCCACAGGCGCTCGAACCTTTCCGGCTCGTAGCAATTGCTGATGCCCAATTGGCGGACAAGGCCCTGGTCGAAAAGGCGCTCCATGGCGCCCCAGGCCTCGAGCGTGTCGCTGTCCTCGGGATAGGGCGAGTGCAGGACGAGGCTGTCGAGGGTGTCCACGCCAAGATTGCGCAGCGAGACCGCAAAAGATTGCTGGACCTGTTGAACTATGCTGGCGCTGGGATCATAGGGGACGTTGTCAGGGTCTTGCCCTCGCAAGGGCGAGAATTTGGTTTGCAGAAAAATGTCCGAACGCAACACTCCTTCGCGGGCGACCACGGCCAGCGCCTCGCCAACGCCGGGCTCGTGATAATGTTTGGGCTGGCAGGCGGTGTCTATGCCGCGAAAGCCTGCGCGCAACGCCTGGGCGACCAGTTCCGCCGTACGCTCCTTTTTCCACGCCGTGCCGTAAATCAACCGGGGCACGGCGACGCCGGCGGCGGTGAGGATATGGCGCTCATCCGCGACAGCTCTTGTCATATAAAGTCCTCTCAGGCCGGTCCGGCGAAAACCGTAAGCACGCCGGTATAGCCGTAAAGATGATGACGGGCGATTTCGCCGCCAGCGAAAAAGCCGATCAGCGGAATATCGCCCAAAGCCTCGCGCACCATTTTAAATTCGGCGTGACGGGCGCCGAAATGCGGCCCGCCGCGCCCTGAACAGCTGATGTAAAGCGCGCCCCGCATGGGGCCCGCGGCCTCCGCCTGGGCGCGGACCTCACCGACGATGCGAAGCAGGTCCTCTTGCGCGGCGACCGCATTGCGCTGGCAAAATGCGAGCCTCATGCCGTTTTCCAGTGTCTCCGCGATCGCCAGTACGCCGGCCTTGCGCCCGACGCCGACGATATGGCGGACTTCCGTATTGGCGCCGAATTGACCGGGCTTTGCCGAGGCGTCCTCGTTGGTCGCCACCAACCCCACCAGTGTCGCGGCCAAGGCGCTGTTCATCTCCGGGTCGGACAAATCAGAATCGAGACCAAGGTCTTCGAGCACGCAATCCATCGCCCTGGCGCCATCGAGGGTCACCAGCAAATTGCCCTCCGCGCGGGTGATGGCGCGTTGCGGCCCGATGGGCAGGCACCCTTGCGTGACCCGCGAGACAATCGTCACCTCCGAGCTGAAGGCGACTCCGGACAGCCCCTCGGCCCGCACGTCATCGGCAAGGCAAAGCGCCTGGCTCCGCGACGATGACAAGCCGCCGAACAAATAGCCCGACGCAGTTCGCTCGCTCAGCGCCTTCAATTGCGCGGTGACATCGGTGGCGCCAATGGCGTGGACAAGCGCGGCGAAAGGCTCGAAACCAGACCAAGATTCGAGAGTCTCAACTGCGGAAAAAAGCTTGAACGAATCTGGCGGCAATTCCGCCAACATCAGCACCATCGCCGGTTCATCGAAATATTCAACCGCGCCTGCGCCCACGCCTACCCCGACTGCGCCGACCCAGTGCAAGCCGGGCATCGCGTCGCGCAGCGCGGCCAAAATGCTCCCAGCAGCGCTGGCATAATAATCGCTCAGATAACACCAGCCAAGATTGGGATTTTGCCCCTGTTGCAATTGCTGATCAACCTGTTCCCGGCAGGAGGCAAAAGCAATTTTCCAGTCGGCGTGGCCGGCATGGGCAGAGATGAAAGCGCTCATGGTCAGGCTCCGGAAAAAGGCTACGCGTCATCAGCAATCAAGCGTTATGAGCAATGGCCGTGCCAGTTCCGCGCTGCGGCTGCTCGAATTACGGGGACGGGATGCTATAGTCCGGTACGAGGAAGTCTAGATTCATTCGGCCATGATTGTGAGCCTGAAGGTCGTTTATGACGACCTGAATTCGAGACCGAACTGTGCCGATTCTATAGGGCTGCTGTTCCCGGCGGGTGGGCAATGACCGCTTCGAGCGTCATCGGCTTCGGCAATGTCCGCTTATGGCGCTCCATTCCGTTGCGGCTTTGACTGCTGATTGTTTGGAAACTCGTCCTTCGATCAAAGCCTGCTATCCGCCGCCCCTCAGCCCCTTTATCGGTTCGTTCCGACTTTGCTGGTCGCGGTGGACGGGCAGAGGACGAGGCAACAAAAAAATTCGGCGCGTCGGGATGAACGTCGGGAGTCGGATCCTTCGCCCAACTTCACCGGTATGAATGACCACCTATCCGGTGACATCAATCGTGAGCGGGCAAGAGCGCTGCCAAAAGTCCTGAGACCAAGCGACGATTTGCTTCTGTCAACGCTTGCGATGTAAAGCCGCGAGCGATTCGAGCATCGCCTTTCGATCCGCAGAATCGCCATATCCCCGCACCAGAGATTCGGCCGCCGCAAGCTCGGCGTCGGCGTCGCAGCCATGTGCGGCGACCCATTGCAGTGCGTTCAGAGGCTGGCCGACCCCCAGTCGCTCGAGCAACTCCCAATAGGGAAGCGGATTGTCGACCGTAGGACGATAGGCCTGCAAAATGTCTTCGTGAACGGCGGCGAGCGCAGCGGCGCACAAGGCCGGCGTTGGTTCGAGATCGAGATCGGGCAGGAAATGCATCAGCAGGAAGCGATCTGTTTTTGCGTAAGGGTCGTCCAGCCAGGCGATCGCGTCCGCGGTGCGGTGATCGAGTTTTCTGGCGCCCGCCAAGGCCTGGGTGGCGTTCGGGGCTTTACCGATTCCTCCCGGTCCTTCGGCGAAGTTCAGCCAGGCGTGCAAAGTCGCCTTCGGCGTCAGCATGGAAAATCTCGGGGGGTAATTGTAGAGGATGCGGCCAAATTCCTTGGGGTCGCGCAGTTTGGCGAGGTCGGCGAGTTGATAATCCTCGGCGCCATACGCTCTCGCCAGCGCTTCCCACGCCAGCGCTTCTTGATCGCAGGAGCAGGCGAAGCCGACCAACCAGTTCATGGCTTCGTGAGCAGCGCCGACTTCGTTCGCTATTTGCGAATAATTGAGTGTTTGCCCTTGTGCAGGTTTCAGCGTGGCGGCTCTGCGCGTCAACGAGGCCCGCGCCTTTTCGCACAGCGCCGGGGTCGGCTCGAGATCGAATTGGCTAAGTTGGCCAAGTGGGAATTCATCACGATCGAGCATCGTCTCGGCGTCGGCTTGGCGGCGCGGCAGGTTGCGGATGGTTTCGCGCGCCGCCTGACTGACGAGATACACGTCGCTGTCCAGAAAGGGCGTCCACTGCCACAGTGGCGCGTCGGCGGACATGGCGGCGAACTTATTCTGCCAATCGTCCATGCGCGCCGCCTCGCGCTGGTTCGCCCCGTCGCGAATGGCGGAAAGCGGCCATGTGGCAAGGCAAAGCAGACCGACGCAGCCCCAGACGAGAATACCCATGACGTGCGCCGGGACGGCCGCGCGCAAGGGCGCGATCAAGGCCCATAAGCAATAAAACACAATCAATGGCGGAGCGAGGGCCGGGATCGCCAGCGGCCACAGGCCCGGCGGTATGTGTGAATGGGCCAGCAGTGAAAAAGCCGCCCAGATCGCGCCGAACGTCGCGGGGAGGAAAAAGAGCGCCGCTATCCGCCCCGACCTAGGCATATCGCCGCCGATCGCCGCTACGAAAGCGAGCGCGGTGAGCAGCGCGTATAGCAGAAAGATCGCGAGCGCCGTGAAGCCTTCGGCCATGGCGTTGCCGGCGGCGTCGCTGCCTCCGAGGTCGGAGAGCGCGCCCGCGATAAAAAGCGTGAAGAACAGCGAGGCCGCGGCGAGCAAAGCGCCGAAGAGGACAGCGGCGCCGGAAACCGGTTCGGTCTTTGACATAGGCTTGTCCTCGCGACCGTTACCCGACATTTGTCGACGCCTCATTGCCGGAAAGTTCAATCTGCCGCATTTCGGCAAATCCGACCAGCACCGCTCACTGGCATGGGCGGTCGATGGGTGCAGGGCGAGCGGGCGTCGGCGCACTGACTTGCAGATCCAGTCGTGGGTGCGAAGCGGGCTTCCGCCAGGGCGAAGCACGCTGCTTGTTCCTTGCATCGCGCTTGACTGTCTTCATGCGCTGTTTTGTCGACCGGGCCCCACCGATCCCAAAAAGGGCATCGACCGCGAAAATGGGGAGAGTCGCGCGATGGTCGAAAAAATTCTGTTCCTCTCTGGCGCCTTCGTTGTTGCGCTCGCCGCAGTCGCGCCGGTTGCGCGCGCGGGCATCGCAAATTGACCCATAGCGGCCTGCCGCCAACTTTGCCTGTGATCTCGATGGCCGGTTCGAAGCGGTCGTTGCTCAGCGCTAAAATCCTCATGTTCCCAAGTCTAACTTCGATATCGCCGAAGCCTTTTGTCAGGCGCTGGTTTGAACGCTATGGCGACGCCATTGTTGCTGCGGCAAAAAAGCCGATCGACCAAATACCGACGCCGAAGGCGTTGCCGAGATGCCGGCTGCGTCCGTTGCAAAGAACCGCTATCCGCGTTCGCTCGCTTGTCGAGAATTGAATCAAACACTGTTGCCCGGCGTCAAGGAAAGCGGCAGCAGGCCATTTGGCTCGCATCACCGGCGCGAAGGTTGATAGAACTTAAATGTCGGAACGCTCGTGCAATCACGACGAGAGGGCGCCGGCCCTTTGGGCCTGGGTCTGGCCACCGTAGCCCCAGGCGTTTCCGGGGACCTCGTCGACGACGACATAGGTGGCGAGCGGCAGGTCTGGTCCCAGCGCGTCCTTCAGCAGGGCATGGGCGTCTGCGATGAAGCGCGCCTTTTCCTCTGCGCTATTGGTCCCCTCCGTGACCTTGACGTCCAGATGCGCCGCCACGGCGACGGCTTCGCCGCCTATGCTCCACGCCAATGACGGCGTCTGCTCTACCAGCACGGCGGTGAGTTCGCCCTTTTTTCTCATCACGCCGGCCATGAGCGACGTCACGGCGCGCTGAAGCTGGATGATGCGTTCGGGGGGCAGGGCCGGGCCCGCGATCTTGATGTTCACGAAGGGCATCGTGGTTTCCTCTCTCGTTAAGCGGGCAGGGCCGCCAGCCACGAGAAAACCCTACGCCTGATCGAGTGTTGTGATAATTTCAATGTTATGAAGCAATCATTCAGAAAAATGGAATAGTTTCCGATGTCTCTCGTGAACCTCGACATGGACGTGTTGCGCACATTTGTCGCCGGCGTCGATCTTGGAAGCTTCGCAAAGGCGGCGGAAAGGGTCGGCCGCTCGCCGTCAGCGATCAGCATGCAATTGCGCAAGCTGGAGGAGCAGGTCGGTCAGCCCTTGGTCCGCAAGGACGGGCGCAGTCTCGCTCTCACGGAAGCGGGCGAGTCCCTGCTTAGCTATGCGCGCCGCCTGCTTGATCTGAACGACGAGGCGCTGATGGCGGCGCGAAGCTCTGCTGTCTCCGGTTCGGTTCGCCTCGGGCTGCCGCCGGATTTTGCCGAAACCTGGCTTCCGGGCGTGTTGGCGCGCTTCGCGCGGGTGCACCCGGACGTCCATGTCGAAGCGCGTGTCGACCGGAACGCGACTCTGTTGGCAGGCCTCGCGACAGGCGCGCTGGATATCGCGCTGCTTTGGGGCGGATCCGAACAGGATAGGCGGGGCGAGAAGCTGGCCGACCTGCAAATGAGCTGGATCGGCCCCGCAAGCGGCTTTGTGCGCGATCCGGCTGCGGCGCTTCCCCTGGTCGCCTTCGACCTGCCCTGCGTCTTTCGCCAGGCGGGCGTCGCCGCCCTCGACGCCGTTGGAGTCTCATGGCGCGTCGCCTTCAGCAGTCCCGGCCTGTCGGGGCTTTGGGCCGCGGTTTCGGCCGGCTTGGGCGTGACGCCGCGCACGGCGCAGGGCCTTCCCGTCGGCGTAAAGCCGCTTGACGCTAAGGCTGCCGGACTCCCCGAATTGCCGCAGATTGGGCTGTTCCTGCGCATGGCCGATTCTCAACCGTCGCCGGCGGCGTCCTTGCTGAAAGTTATTTTGCGCGAGACGTTGAAGCTGAACCTCGGCGCGACTTCGGATGTCATGGCGCCCCAGAGCGCGCAAGCGATCTCGGCATGAGACCGCGACAACCGGACCGGCCACAGGTCGCCTTCCGAATTTCGGGAGGACATCTTCCGATATGGCCGGCTGTCTGAGCAGGATCCGGGCGGCTATGTTCGAGTTGTCGGCCTTTGCCGAGCACCCAGACCCCGCCCTCGAACCGCATGCCTTCAAAGACCCGTCTCAGAGAAAGAGAGAAATTCCGTAGCGCCAGGTAACAAGCCCGCAGGGCGCTGCGTAAGGTCGATGAAGGGCAAATCCTTTCACAAGCGGAGAAAAGCTGACGGCCGGAACGGCCGGCCAGAGGATTTCCTTCGCACCACTTCAGGAGCATATCGCCATGAACGCCAAGATTAACCGCACCGCCGCTTTCGCTTTCCTCGCGCTTTTCGCTTTCGCCGGCGCCGCCGCCGCTCAGGACAAGCCGTCGACCGACAGCATGAAAGCCGACGCCATGCACGGCGACGCCATGAAGAGCGACGCCATGAAGGGTGACGCGATGAAGAGCGACGCGATGAAGAGCGACGCTATGAAGGGCGATGCGATGAAAGGTGACGCCATGAAGGGCGACGCCATGAAGCCTGGCAAGTAAACTGTAAATCTGGCCCGCTCCGCGTCGTTCCGGAGCGGGCGTTCCAAGGCAAACAGGGCAGGACATGAGATGACGATCCTTCCAGCGGCGGATCTGAGCGCGCCGGCGTCTACGGGGCGCAGGCTGGTTCATCGCCATGCGCTTGCGACCCGCATCACCCACTGGATCAACGCGCTTTGCGTGACGGTCCTGCTGATGAGCGGCCTGCAAATTTTCCTGGCGCATCCCGCGCTTTATTGGGGCCAGTCCGGCGCGGATTCCGATCGGCCGGCCTTCGAAATCGGCGCAGAAACGATCGGCGACGGCGGTCAGCGAGGCTTCGTCCGGCTGGGATCGGCGACCCTCGACACGACCGGCGCTCTGGGCCTTGTCCCCAATGCCGATGGCGATCTGACCGTGCGGGCCTTTCCGCGCTGGGCGACGATCCCCGGCTGGCGGAGCCTTACGCTGGGACGCCGCTGGCATTTCTTCTTTGCCTGGCTTTTCGTCGCCAATCTGGCGGCCTATTATTTGTTCGGGCTGATTAACGGCCATCTGCGGCGCGATCTCGCGCCGACCCGCGAACAGCTGCGGCCGCGCGCAATTCTCGCTGACATTGTCGATCACCTGCGGCTGAAATTTCCCAAGGGCGAGGCGGCGCGCCGTTACAATCCCTTACAGAAACTGGCCTATGTCGGCGTCGTGGCAGGGCTGCTGCCCGTCATGATCCTGACCGGGCTCACCATGTCGCCGGGCATGGACGCCCTTTTGCCCTGGCTGGTCGATCTGTTCGGCGGCCGGCAATCCGCCCGGACCATCCATTTCATCGCCGCCACGCTGCTGCTTCTGTTCGTGCTCGTCCATCTGGCCATGGTGCTGCTCGCCGGGCCAATCAACGGGGTGCGGGCGATGATCACTGGCAAGCTTGCGATTTCAGAGGACGACGACCATGAGCCGCATTCTGCTCCCCAACCCTAAACTCATCGGACGGCGCAAATTTCTTGGCCTCAGCGCAGCAGGCCTTGGCGCCACGCTGCTCGGGGGCTGCGACCGCCTCTCCGAGGCCCCGAAATTCCAGGAGTTTCTGGATTCGGCGGAGGGGCTGACCTATCGCATGCAGCGCCTGTTCGGCGGCGGACGAACGCTGGCGCGCGAATTCACCGCCGCCAATCTTTCGCCCGACTTCAAGATCAATGGCACACACGCGCCCGACACGCCCGAATATGCGGCTTTGCAGGAGACGGATTTCGCCAATTGGCGGCTGCGCGTCGATGGGCTCGTGGTCAGACCGCTCGACCTCTCGCTCGCCGATTTGCGCGCCATGCCGCAGCGGACCCAGATCACCCGTCACGATTGCGTCGAGGGCTGGAGCGCCATCGGCAAATGGCAGGGCGCGACGCTCTCCGACATCCTGAAGCGCGCAGGGCTCCAGCCGGCGGCGCGCTTTGCCGTGTTCCATTGCGCCGATTTCTACGAACGCGCCTCCGATGGCACGGGCCAATATTATGAAAGCATCGACCTGATCGACGCCTTCCATCCGCAAACCATTCTGGCCCATCGCCTCAATGACGAGGCGCTCTCGGTGGGGCATGGCGCGCCGCTGCGGCTGCGGGTCGAACGCCAGCTCGGCTACAAACAGGCCAAATATGTGATGCGCATCGAATTGACTGACCGGCTCGACCAGCTCGGGCGCGGCAAGGGCGGCTTCTGGCCCGATCGCGGCTACGAGTGGTATGCCGGAATTTGAGCGGCGCGCGTTCCCGCTCTTCAGCCGGCGTAGTCGACGCCGAGCGAATGAAAAACACTCAGCGCCTTCGTCCGGTCGGCCATCGTCGTTCGAAAATGCGGCCGCTCCGCCATAAAGGCGAGATAGTCGGCTGCGCCCGACAGATGTTCATCCAGCATGTCGGCGCCGTAGATTTTCAGCGTCGCCTGGCGGACATAGTCGAGATGAAAAAACGCCGCGCAATCCGCGGCGGTGAATTCGGCGCCGCAAATATAGGGAGAAAATCGCGCCAGCCGGGACAATGCGTTCAGTCCCGCGGCGAGTTTTTCCCGGACGTCGTTCCGGGTCTCCTCCGAGACGACGCCGCCAAAGAAGGCCTGCCGGTAAAGGCGGCGCGCGACCCATTCGACATTGAGTTCGAGATGCTGGATCAGCTCCCGGCATTTTGCGCGCGCGAACAGCGTCTTGGGTAGCAAGGGCCGTTCCGGATGGCGATCCTCAAGATATTCGAGGATGACCTGCGATTCCGAGAGGGCGCCTTGTTCGGTCTCAATAAAGGGAATTCGCCCCAGCGGAGATGATTGCAGAAAGCTGTCGCGCTCCCACGGGTAAGTCGTCTTTTCCTGGAACGGGATGTTCTTTTCAAGCAGGCACAGCTTGAGCTTGTTGTAATAATTGCTGACGCCAAAGCCGCGAAGAATAATCATTTTAAAACGCCTCGGTTCGTGAATGGAACCATTAGGCAGGCGAATGGTGACGATTGATATTCATTTCGTCGAGAAAGGCTGAAATCGAATGATCGGCGGCTGGCCAAGGCCGCCGGGTCCGTGGCCAAATGGCGTCTGGCCCGCCGTAGAGCGCCTTTTTCAATCCGGTTTGGCCGCCGAGGCCCGTAACGCCGCGACTTCGGCTTCAAGCGCGCGAATGCGATCGTCACGTTCGGCCAGCGCGGCGGCGATGTCGGAGGCGCCTATTCTGACGGGAATATGCTGGGGGCAATTGGCGTCCCAGGCGGTGACCGTGAACAGGATCACCTGGGACGGCTTGGCCCGATAGCCCTGCGGCATCAGTTTTGCCGTCAGGACTTCGTCGCCTTCGACAACGCGCGCCTTGCCCCAGATCTTGATGCGCCTGCGCGTCGCGTAATCGATCAGGAACAATTGCGCGCGGTCATTCTCGGCAAGATTGCCCAGCGTGATATATTGCCGATTGCCGACAAAATCGACGAAGCCGAGCGTCGCTTCGTCGAGTACGCGCAGGAAGCCTGGTGGACCGCCTCGGTGCTGGACATAGGGTTGGCCATCGCGGCTGGCGGTCGCGAGGAAGAGGCTGGTCTGCTCCGCGATGAATTCGGCGAGTTCGGGCGTGACGCGGGTCGGCCAGCCGCCGCGTTCCTCGACTGCGGCATAGACCGAGCGCGAACCCTTGCGCTCTTGCGCCGCCTTGACCATGGGCGTGAAGGCGATGTCGCTGGAAGGGGATTTTCCGGCCTGATCCATGGCGGCGCCTTCAGAGTCCGAGATCGCTGAGCGAGGGGTGGTCGTCGGGCCGGCGGCCAAGCGGCCAGTGGAACAGGCGATTCTTTTCCGCCAAGGGGGCGTCATTGATGCTGGCGATGCGCAGGCGCATCAGGCCATGTTCGTCAAATTCCCAGTTCTCGTTGCCATAGGCGCGAAACCAGGCCCCATCCGCATCGCGCCATTCATAGGCGAAACGCACCGCGATCCGGTTCTCGCGAAAGGCCCAGATTTCCTTGATCAGGCGATAGTCCTGCTCCTTCCGCCATTTGCGCGTCAGGAAGGCTTCGATCGCCTCGCGCCCCTGCAAGAATTCGGCGCGGTTCCGCCAGCGGCTATCCACCGTATAGGCCAAGGCGACACGCGCGGGATCCCGCGAATTCCAGGCGTCCTCGGCCAGGCGCGCCTTCAGGACGGCGGAGTCGAAATCAAAAGGGGGAAGCGGTGGGCGGCTCATGGCGAAATCCTCGTCTTAGGGGGCGGTCGAACGACAACCGCGCAGCCGTTCAGGCCGCGCGATCGCCAAGGCGTGTCACGGGGATCAGAATCCGCCGATCCTGCGCCAGTTCACCGAAGTCGAGCTGTTCTCGCCCGGTTCAAAGGGGCCAAGCAGGCCGCGCTCGGCAGGCGCGGGCGCGGCCGCCATACGGGCGACGAACTGGCGCTGGGACTCTGACGCCGACCGGTTGACGCGCCCGGCGGAGGCCGAGGCGAAAGGCGCGACGACAGCCAGCGCGATGAAGGCGATGCGAAGAATTTTCATGACAATGCTCCAGATGGTTGGGAATGGGCCGCGCGTCTCGGTCAGGCCGCCTTGCCGACGGTGACCACGGGGAAATCAATGTCGGTCGCGGCGACCGAATTGACGTAATTGGTCCAGGTGTTGAGGGCGACATGGAGGACGATTTCGATCACCTGCGCGTCGTCGTAACCGGCGAGCCTGACTGCCCTCAGGGCGTCTTCGCTGACATGGCCGCGCTCACGGACGACTTTCGCCGCGAAGGCCACGGCGGCGTCGGCTTTCGGGTCGTTCGAATGGCCAAGACGATTGGCGGCGATCTCGGAGTCGTCGAGCTTCGCGAGATTCTTGGCCAGATAGGCGTGCGCCGAGAGGCAATAATCGCAGCCATTGGCCTCGGCCACGGCGAGGGCGATGCGTTCGCGCGTCTGGGCGGGCAGGGCGCCCTTGGCCAACGCGCCGGAAAGGCCGAGATAGCCTTCGAGCGCGGCGGGGCTGAGCGACACGAGACGGAACAGGTTTGGCGAGACGCCAAGCTGCTTTTTCACGGCTTCGAGCAGCGGCTGGGAGGCGGCGGGGGCGTCGGCGATGGTCGCGGGAATGGGAAAGCGGGACATGGGCAAAGCTCCTGATGTGAAGGGCGTGTCGTTCGGTCCGGGAGGCCGATGACCAGAAGCTAGCCCCTTCCATATCTCTCAAATAGATGGCAGTATCGGAAGGTATCCTCTCGAAATTCGGAAGCATCATGGATCGCCTCGAAGCCATGTCGATCCTGTTGACGGTCGTCGAGACCGGCAGTCTTTCGGCCGCCGGGCGGCGGCTCAACGTTCCGCTGGCGACGGTCAGCCGCAAGGTTTCGGAGCTGGAGGCGCATCTGGGGACGCGGCTGTTCAACCGCTCCAGCCGCCAGTTCACGCCTACCGACGCCGGTCTCGCCTATATCGCGTCCTGCCGCCGCATTCTCGACGACGTCGAGGAGGCGGAACGCATCGCCTCCGGCGAATTCCGCACGCCCAAGGGCGATCTGATCGTCACGGCGCCGATTGTGTTCGGACGCCTGCACCTGTTGCCAGTGGCGATCGATTTTCTGCGGATCTATCCCGAAATCGACATTCGGATCGTCTTCGGCGACCAGATGGTCGATCTTCTCGAAGATCACGTCGATCTCGCCCTGCGCATCGGCGCGCTGCCCGACAGCGCGCTATTCGCCATCCGTCTCGGGACAATTCGCCACGTTGTCTGCGCCAGTCCGGCCTATCTCGCCGAACATGGCGTTCCGCGCGACCTCGCGGAACTCGAAAGCCACGCCTGCGTCGCATTCCAGACCTTGAGCGTCGGGGGGCAATGGAAGTTCAACGCGGTCACGATCACGCCTCGCGCCCGGCTCGTCGTCAACACGGCGGAAGCCGCGATCGCCGCCGCCATCGCGGGCGTCGGCGTCACGCGCGTGCTGAGCTATCAGGTCGAAGACGCCGTTCGATCCGGCGCGCTCGCCGTCGTGCTCGATCAGTTCGAGCCGCCGCCTTTGCCGGTCAGTCTTGTTCATTCCGGCGAAAGGCTGTTGCCGCTTAAATTGCGGGCGTTTCTCGATTTCGCCACGCCGAGGCTGAAGGCGCGCGTCAGTCAGGCGGCGCTTCGGCCCGCGTCGGACGAAAGCGCGAAGGCGCCATGAAGGGCTGCAGGTTTGATGATCGCGGTGTGAACCTAACCGACACGGTAGTAGGAAGCTTCTCGGCGCGTTCGCGCCGCGTCCAGGAGAGCGTCGAGCGGACGACGGAGACGGTCCCGGATTTCAATTGCCTCGATCAGGCCCTTCGTCCCGATGGCGTCCCGGGGAACCGGGATATCGACACAGGCGGGTTCGACAATTTCAGCTCCGGTGCGACCAAGAACAATCCGGAGCGCATGGTAAGTGTCGTGCGCGCCGCCGTGCGCAGACGGATTGATCCATCCGACGGGCAAGCCGTAAAGCCCGCCGCCCCCGACCGTCCAGTCCAGCAGGTTCTTGAAGCTTCCCGGCATTGAACCCGCGTATTCAGGCGTCGAAAATAGAACGGCGTCTGCGGAAGCAAGTCGATCGCGGAGGTCGGCGACCGGTTCAGGCAGCGGCGCGCAGTCGTGGTCTGGATTGAAGTGCGGCAGGTCGGCGAGGCGGCGATAAATGCATGCTTGCGCGCCTGCCGGAACCATATCTGCGACCGTCGCTAGCACCGCGCCGTTCACAGAATGTGACCTTAGACTCCCCCCGATCAACATGAGCCGGAGCGCCGGATTCTGGGACATAAAACGTCTCTGCGTTTCGAGATGAGGCTGAACACGATGAAAAGCGGCGCGATCTACTTCAAGCTCTAAGCCAAGCGCCGATGAATTAGACCACGCAATCAACAGGGATCAAGAAGCCGAGCATGAGGACTGTAAACATGCACATGCTTCTATCTTTTCATTGTTCGACGGTCTTTCTTTCCAAAGATTTGGCCAGATTGCGCGCCGCCGTCGCATTCGAATCCGCCGGATCGGCGGTCGGATAGAGTTCGCTCAACGGCCGGGAGACCCCGTCAGGACCGACGACGCGCACATGGAAACGCTTGAGCCGCCGCGGATGGGGCACCCCGCAGCTATGCGCGATCACCTCGACATCATGCTGTATGTTGCGACAATAATTCGCCACGCGCACGGCCTTGTCCGTGGGGTCGAGGCCTTTCTGCAATCTTTTGTCATGTGTGGTGATGCCCGTCGGACAGGTGTTCTTGTTGCATTTGAGGGACTGGATACAACCGAGCGCGAACATGAAGCCGCGCGCCGAATTCACGAAAGTGGCGCCTGCGCAGAGCGCCCACGCCACGTCCGCGGGCGTGATCAGTTTGCCGGAGGCGATGACGGGAATTCGTTCGGCGAGATCGTGCTTCTTGATGATGTCGCGCACCAGCGGCAAGGATTCGCGGATGGAGAGGCCGACATTGTCCATCAGCGCCATCGGGGCGGCGCCGGTGCCACCGTCGCCTGAGTCCAGTGTGAAAAAGTCCGGGCCGACGCCCCGCGCGTGGATTCGGATCATCAGGTCGTCGAGCCATCCATAAGCGCCGACGACGGCTTTGACGCCAACCGGCTTGAGGGTGATTTTTTTGACCTGCTCGATGAAGTCCAGCAATTGCTCATTATTGTTGATTTCGGGGTGGCGATTGGGGCTGATCGAATCCTCGCCGACAGGGATGCCTCGGATCGCCGCAATTTCCGGCGTGACCTTGACGCCCGGCAGAATGCCGCCCTTGCCCGGCTTGGCGCCCTGCGAAAGCTTGATTTCGAACATTTTGACTTGAGGAATCGCCGCGACTTGCCGCAACTTTTCCTCGTTCAGCGTCCCGTCCGGGTTGCGAACGCCATATTTGGCCGTGCCGATCTGGAAGACAATGTCCGCCCCTCCGGCGAGATGATGAGGAGAAAGGCCGCCCTCGCCGGTGTTCAGCCAGCAGCCGGCCATTTTGGCGCCCTTGGAGAGGGCAAGCACCGCCGGCGCCGACAAGGCGCCAAAACTCATGCCGGAAATGTTAAAAAACGATTGGGCCTCATATGGGTTTGGCGAATCCGGCCCGATAATGAAACGCGGCGTCGGCTCGATATCCTTTTCGAGCGTTGGATACGGGCAGTTCACAAAAATGGGCGTGCCAGCCTCCTTGATAAATTTGGTCGAGCCGAACGCGACGGTGGAATCGTGGTTCTTCGAGGCTCTTTCGATCCAGCCGCGTTCCGCGCGGTTGAAAGGAAGCTCCTCGCGGTCCATCGCGAAAAAATACTGCCGGAAGAATTCGCCCAAATCGCTGAAAACGTAGCGCATGTGCCCGATGAGCGGGTAGTTCCGCAAAATCGCGTCTCTCCTTTGCGTCCGGTCAAGCAAAAAGATGCCCAGGGCGATCAGCACACAGCAGAAAAAGGCGAGCACAAACAGCGTCGACAGGAAATCGAGCGTTTTCATCACCGACGACGCGATAAGTGTCATGGCCGACAACCTTCCTCGTTCAAGCTCGGGGCGACAATTCGTTCGCTTCGCAGCATCCGTCCGAGCGCGGCAACTGCATGCAATTCAGCCTGCGACGTGGCGCTAACCCCGTCTCGCACCATGGTTGTTCGTCCGCATGATCGAAGATGTTACAAACGAAGGGTGGGCCGCACGCCCTAAGTCGCAGGTAAACCGAGAACGCGGCGGATCAGGGCGTCGAGGGAGAGCCGCCCGGCGCCTCCGGCGATGATGGCGAGCGCCATCGCTGCCCAGGTCAGATGGATCGGCCAGCCGTCTGGCACGGTCAATTCGACAATGAGCGTCATGAACAGGAGGCCAAGCCCGGCGAAGCGCGTCGCCAGCCCCAGGACGAGCAGGACAGCAAAGGTGACCTCCCCGCAGCCGGAGAGGAACGCCATCACGTTCGGCGCCGGGAACGGGTAAGGGCCGCCCGGAAGATGAATCATGAATTCATCGGTAAACAGGCTTACGGCGGTGTCGCTGAGCTTCAGGAAGCCGTCCCACTTGAGGATGCCGGACTGCCAGAAGGGGAAAGCCAGCGCGAAACGCAGGGCAAGTTGAACCAGCGATTTCGGCGCCACGGCGCTGACGATGCGTTCGGATCTGTCCAGCAGATGGGCGACGGACGAGCGAATACTCCTCACGGATTCCATTTGCGTAATGCTGGTCATGTGTTCTCTCCACAAGTCGCCGACGTGCATGCGCCGGATTCGATGAGGGTCATCAGGGCCATCCCAATGTCGAAATCAGAATGCGCCCCAATCGCGGCCTCCGTCGCCTTCCCGAGTTCCTGGCCGGCCATCAGCGCCGACAGGAACTCGAACTGTCCGGGCGCCAGCCGGCGCACCACCACTTCAGAGTCCGGCCGTGTAATGAGCGCGTCCTCGGCCTCGCTCGCGTCGATCTCTTCGATCGGCCCATCCGTCCGGTTGGCCGCGAAAATCGTGACGGCCGCATAGGACGAGCGTAGAAGGCGGGTCGTCGGGTGGGGCGAGAAGACCAGAACCGGCAGGCGTTCGGAAGGCGCGCGGGCCAGATCCGAAGCGCCGAGCGGCGCCGTGTCAGCGGCGTGATAGGCGTCGAGCCAGGCGCGCTCGACGCGCGCCACATCCGCAAGCCACGGCATGGCGCCTGCGTAAGGGTAATGCGCGATGAAGGCGGGAAAGTCCCGACCATATTCGAAAAGCAGCGGCGAACTCGGGGGCGTCTCCCGGACGTGAAAGCGCGCCATCGCGCGGAAAAACTCGCCCCCTGTGATCCGCTGCACGGCCGGGTAGACCGCGGCGAGCGCATCGATCAGGCTCACCGTGACGTTATTGCGGTAGACGGCGAAGCGCTTCGCCGCCGCCTTGCCTGCCGGTCCACAGATCAGCGTGGGCGCCTCACGGCCGGGTTTGAGCAAGGTCGCGGAAAAGGCGGCCGCATAGTCTCCGCCCGCCGGCGGGGTTCGGAAAAGGTCAGGCTGCATGGCTGCGCCTCGCGTCAAGGCCGGCGCGATCGAGAATGGATTGCGCGGCGGCCGCTTCCGCCTGCAGGCGCGACCATTCGGGAATCTCGCCGTCCCATTCGATCAGTGTCGGGATGGCCGGCGCCCGCACGACGACGCTTTCAAACAGCGCCCACACCGCGTCGGCGACTGGCCGGTCATGGCTGTCGATCAGGAGCGGGCCATCTTCGTCGTCCGTCTGTTCCGCGTGCCCGGCGAGATGGATTTCGCCGACCGCCTCGAGCGGAAAATCGGCGAGATATTGGGCCGCCGAGAACCCGTGGTTGGTCGCCGAGACGTAGACATTATTGACGTCGAGCAGGAGGCCGCAGCCGGCGCGCCGCACGACGGCGCGGATGAAATCGGTCTCGCTCATGCTCGACTCCCTGTAGAGCACATAGGTCGATGGATTCTCGAGCAGCAGCGGACGGCCGATCGCCTCCTGCGCCTCGTCGAGGTGATCGCAGACGGTCGCGAGTGTCGCCTCGGTGTAAGGCAGAGGCAGGAGATCGTTGAAAAAGGTGTTGCCGTGCGTCGACCAGGCAAGATGTTCGGACACGAGCGCCGGTTCGTAGCGTTGCACGAGCGCCCGGAAGCGCGCGAGATGCGCCCGGTCCAGAGGCTGGGGCGCGCCGATCGACATGCAGACGCCGTGAAGAGAAATGGAATGGTCGCGACGGATCGCTTCGAGCGCGCGATGCGGCGGGCCGCCCGCGCCCATGTAGTTCTCGGCGTGAACCTCGAAGAAGCCGCGAGGCTTGGGGCCTGCAAGGATGGCCTGCAGGTGCTGGGGCTTGCAGCTTGTGCCGGCAAGGCCCGCGACGGAGGGCGCCGGAAAGCGGGGCGCCGAGGATGTTCTATCGGCGATTGCAGTCAGTTCTGTCGTCATCTCCGCCCCCATTTTCCGGCGTTTCAAGTCATGACCCCGGACCGGCTTACATCGCGGTCAGCGAGCCGTGCTTGCCGTCCGGCGTGGTGATCGAGGTGCAGGTGCCGCCCGCGACGAACTTCCACGAATTGCCCTGGAAATCCTTGGTCGAGGTCCCCTGGCAGGTCGTGCCGGGGCCGGCGGCGCAATCGTTCATGCCCTTGAGGGCGACGCCGAAGCACTTCTCTTTCTTGGCGGCTTTGGCGGCCTCGACCTCTGCGGAGGACAGAGGGCCGGCGGCGGCGATCGAGACGAGGGCGCTCGACAAGGCGCTGGCCAGAACAAACGAGGTGATCACGGTTTTTGCAGACATGAAACTTCTCCATTCGTGGTTTGCCCTGCAGGACTCTTCGTGCGCCTGCAGGGACGAGGAAGCATGACGTCGGCCTCTAAGTATCTGGGCGCGAGGGCCGACAGTTTCGCGGCGGCGACAGGTCGAGGTCTTGAACCCGCAGGGGGCAAGGCGTCCCGGCTCTGTTCCGCGTAAACAAGATGTCGCGTGGAGGGGGCGATGTGAAATATCGCTGCGCTATCGATATGATGCGCGGTCGCTATGATCCGAAACGCCACTCGCAGAATTTACTTCTGAAAGCATCCGGCGCGATCCCGCCATCCAGTCAGGGGCTCGACGATAGCGGACGTCTATCGAATTTGGAGGCAGACGGCATTTCAAACCCCGCGCCGCTTTCCACATACTGCCCCTGCAATTCGGAAGGAAAAAATATCGAGCCGAGCGTAACGTGCGAGCGAGATCGGCGAAGAACTCTATGACGTTGGAGATCGACGATGGCGACCGCTTCGGGCTACGGAGAACATGGACAATCCTTGAAATCTCGCCTGGGCCAGATTGTCCTGGTGTTCCAGGGCGGCGGCGCGCTCGGCGCCTATCAGGCCGGAGTCTATGAGGCGCTTCATGAAGCGGGCGTCGAGCCTGACTGGGTGATCGGCACGTCGATCGGCGCGATCAATGCGTCAGTGCTGGCCGGCAACGAGCCCGGCGCAAGGATGGACCGCCTGCGGACGTTCTGGCGGCGGGTCGAAAGGATGGAATATGCGCCGTTCCTGCCGGCCTGGGCGCCCGTCTCGAACTGGCTGGGAAATCTCGCCACCCTGTTTGGCGGACTGCCGAATTTCTTCACGCCAGAACCGAGGGCCTTCCTTCATCCTCGTTTCACATTGGGACCGGAAAGCGCCGGCTATTATTCAACCGCAGCGCTGAAAGAAACACTGACCGGCCTTGTCGACATCAACCTGCTGAACCGCAGCGCGCCGCGCATCACCGTCGGGGCGGCCAATGTGAAGACCGGAAATATGCATTATTTCGACAGCAGGAACTGTCGGGTCGACTTGAGACATATCATGGCCTCCGGCGCGCTTCCGCCGGCTTTTCCCGCAGTTCGCGTGGACGAGGACCTCTATTGGGACGGCGGCATCTTGTCGAACACGCCGATCGAGGCCGTGTTCGACGACAATCCGCGCCGCAACTCATTGGTTTTTTCCGTGCAGATGTGGCATCCGCGCGGGCCCGAGCCCAGCTCGATCTGGGACGTCGTCAGCCGGCAGAAGGACGTGCAATACGCCAGCCGCACCGAGGCGCAGGTCCTGCGCCAAAAGCAGATTCATCGCCTCCGTCATATCATCAGTGACCTG
Source organism: Rhodoblastus sp. (assembly GCF_019449565.1). GTDB lineage: Bacteria > Pseudomonadota > Alphaproteobacteria > Rhizobiales > Beijerinckiaceae > Rhodoblastus. The sequence goes on from NZ_JAGRPM010000085.1 coordinate 19,420, forward strand.
TCCAACCTCTTGCCCGATGACGTCAGGACTTCGCCTCGCGTGAAGGAAATGGCGGCCTATGGCTGCATGACCCACATGCATGTGGTGAGGTTATTGGCCCCGGAGGTCAATGGCGAAGACCATACCAAGGACATCGATTTCAGCGGCGCCGGCATTCGGGCGCGTTGGAGCGCGGGCCTCGCCGACACCCGCCAGGTTCTGGCCGAACGACCGTGGGAGCGCGATCACGATCCGCTCGAAGGTTTCATTCTGCACGAACACGTTTCGGATTCCTCGACCCGCACGAGCTGACGCCGCGCCGGCTGGGACTTTGCCGTGGCGTTGGCCATTATGGCCCGGGCTTCTTTCGCCCGCCGCCTGAAAATCGCGAGGAGGTAGAAAAATCGATCCACGCCGCGTATTCTGGGTCAGTCAGCTTTGCCGAGGACGGGGTTTGGACCGCGCCAAAATTTCCGGCCGGAGCCCTCTCGGCTTCGTCGGGGACGCCCATGGAAATGCATCAGATCCGCTATTTCCTCGCGGTCGCAGAAGAGCTGAATTTCACGCGTGCGGCGGAAAAATGCCATGTGGCGCAACCTTCACTGACGCGCGCCATCAAGCTGCTGGAGGAGGAAATGGGCGGCGCGCTGTTCCACCGCGAGCGCGCCAACACGCATCTAACCGAACTCGGCCAATCGGTGCGGCCGCATCTCCAAGATGCGCTGCTCCAGTCGGAAGCCGCCAAGCGCGCCGCCCACAATTTCAAGACGCTGCAAAAATCGAATCTGAAACTTGGCGTCATGTGCACCATCGCGCCGGCGGAGCTGGTTAATCTGATCAGCGCCATCCGCGCCCGACATCCCGGCATCGAGGTCGAAATGGTCGATGCGAGCGCCCGCGAACTCAATGACAAGCTGATCGAGGGCGAAATCGATGTCGCGATTTACTGCCTGCCTTCCGACGAGACGTCGGACAAGCTTCTGCTGCGGCCTCTGTTTTGCGAAAGGATGATGATCGTTCTGCATCCCGAGCACAGGCTCGCGACGCGGAACGCCATACGTGTCGTCGATCTGGATGGAGAGCGTTACGTCAATCGGGCGAAATGCGAGTTCCGAGGCTATGTCGGCGGATTTTTCAGCGAACAGGGCGTCCACTGCGAGGTAGTGTTCCGCAGCGAACGCGACGACTGGGTGCTGGCCATGATCGCCTCCGGCCAAGGATTTGGCTTCATGCCCGCGAGCTGTGTTTCCATTGCCGGCGTCGTGGCGCGCCCGTTGGTCGAGCCGGAAATATGGCGCGAGGTTAATCTCGTGACCGTCCGCGGACGCCCGCACTCTCCCGCTCTTGCCGCGTTCGTCAAGGAGGCCGCACAGGTCGACTGGAGAGGCGGCGGGAGGCTCACGGAAAAGGCGCCGCCGGACTCGGCGGTGGTGGCTGGACGTGCGGCGCCTATATTGACGGCGAGTCCGGACTGAAGGATGAGCGCGGCCCCGTCGAGCGTCAGCGGACAGGGTTGCGAGACGGCGACTTGTTCGGTCGTCGATCTTCCGGCGGCCATCTATCGTTTCATCGCCGCGCCATTGCTCCTCCGTTTCAGAGATAGCGGCGCGCTATCGAAACCATTGCGAGCTTATATTTCAAATTCCCCGGATCCTATGGCCAAATCGCGCATGCAGAAGGGAATTGTCCCACTGCCAAAACGCAGAGAGGATCGGAATATGAAGACGATAATCGCCATCGTGGCCCTGGCCGCCGCTGGTCTTGCTTCAAACGGAGCCAATGCCGCCTCCGCCCATCATCACCGTGCTGAAGCTGGGGTCACGCGTCACGCGTCGGGGACGGTCGATCGGATGAGCTTCCAGGGCCTTTATCAGGGCGGAGTCAGCTCCAGCGATTGCGACGGCCAACGAGTCTTTGGGTTTTGTCCCGTTCGCTGACACGCGGCGCGTACGTAATTCGCCGCGCTTGATTTGCGACGAGGCGGAGTGGCTCTGGCCATTACGGCGATCTATTGCTTCTGGATGGCATAGAAGCGGCTCCGCCTTAGTCTGAACGCGCCGCCAAAAAAGCGGCGCGTCCGAGGCCTCGAACCATCGAACATAAAGGGCGCAATTGAGGCCAAGCATGGACCAGTTGCCAATAGGAGATGAAGATGGATCGCCGAATTCACGCTATCGAACAGCTCTCACCTGTTTTCGCGGACTCCTTCAACCGCCACTTGGCTGCATCGATTCGGCCAGCTTGGTCACAATACATCGTCTCGTACGCACGTCTGGTTCGAAATCAGCTGGGAGATCAAGAATTCGACCGACAATTCCAGCGGCGTCGCAACTGGTGCCGCGACAACTGCCTCGGTGACTTTACAATCGACATATTGCTCTCCAGCGTCGAATTCTCCTTTGTCGACGAAGAGGATGCGAGGCAATTTCGCCTGACCTTTTGTTGAGCCCGACTCCCACGATCGATTGATATTCCTCGAAGGCTTCAACCACCGCATTGCATTCCCGCTCAATCTTGTACAGTCGCCCCGCTCCCTGAGGCAACAAGTTGGCCGCCAAATTGACCAACGCATGGGAGGCCCGTTCCCAAGCAACGCTTCGCTTGATGTCACGGCCTGAATTTTCCGACACCACCGTCAGGTTCGGCCGGCTTTGATCGTCGCCCATCGTCGCCTCCAGCAATGGCCGAAGAATAATCGACGTTCGGAAACTTGCAATCGGGCGAGGCCCCGGAGCTGTCTCGGCAATGAACAAAGAAAACGCCCGCCAGTTTATCGACTGATCATGGATGAACTCAACACCGATATGGGTCGATTTGCGCCACGCGGCGCGACAGAAGCGAGTCGGGGTGCCAGATTGAAGGAGGTCGAATTTCTCTGAAATTCCGACTGGGGTTTCAACGCTTAGCTTGGCGCCGGTTTCCGAATGATCTCGGATCGTGCAATCGATGGCGGCGCGAAGGCCGCGAAAGCTGATCTGACCGCCCTTGAAGACACGTCGGCGCGGGTACTTCCTTTTTTCGTTAAGAGCTAAGTTCCCCATCCGCCACCGAATCCCGCGGAGCCCCGAGAGCGGGACCGTGCGGACAATGTCCCCGAACTTCCTTGTGCGCAGATTGCGTGGCTGTAGGGCGAGATTGCACCGGTCGAGCGCGTCGCCGCCGAAGTCCTTGATTCAGACTGTTGGCATACCCCGCGTCACCGCCACGCTCGTCCAGGACTGGGCGTCCCGCCGGATACCTCGGCCACCGTCTGGTAGCCGAGGGCCGTGCGGTGCCGACTTGCTCGCCGTAGCCTTAACAAAGCCGCGCGCGAACTCAATCTCGATCGCCTCAGGTGAAGCTAAAGGTCTCAACCAATCAGCCAATGTGTTGGCTTTGTTGTGATGCCTCGATGCGCTGTTTTAGCTTCGCATAGTCGACCTTCGATCCGTGCCGGCGATCGAGCGGCATCTCGTCGAGAATGACAACTTTTTCAATTCCAAGGTAATGCGCCCGCGCGCGCCAGTCGTCTTCCTGCGCCGCGTCCCCGACTATGGCGAGAATGGCTGCACCGTTGCAGCCGGGGCAAAGAGCGACCTGGCGGACACCGGCCCACAATCTTGCTGCGGCCTCGACGCCGAATGCGAACAAGCCGGCGACGCGTGCATCGATCCTTCCGAGCAACCAAAGCCGTCCGTCCGCGTCGACGCGGCCGGAGTCGCCGGTCCGATGCCATACCACGCCATCCGCACCGATCGCTTTTGTCGAGGCGTCCTGGGTGCGATCCAGATAGCTTTTGTTGACGTGCGGACCGGAAACCTGGATCTCATCGTCGATGATCCTGATGAGCGTCCGCGCGGCCGGGTCGCCAGCGAGGATACCTTGTCCGGCGTCCATCGTCTCCCAATCAGACGTCGTGATCTCGGAAGCCGCGATGTGGGCGATCAGCTCGGCTTCGGTCGAGCCATAGACGGCATGAGCTTCTGGGACGCGGGCCATGAGCCGCCGGATGAGGTCGGGATAGACTGGGCCGCCTCCAGTGAGGATTGCGCGCACAGAAGACGGAAAACGCGACGCGGCCAGGCGTTCGCAAATCGCAGGCGGAATCAGCAATCGCGCGACCTTGCGTCGCTCAAGATATTTCAGGATCGTAGCTCGACTTCGTAGGGCAGGGGACGCAGCAAAGGTTCGAGACAGCGCGCCTGCTCTATCAGGAATTCATGCGAGCGGACAATGCCCTTCGGCTTGCCGGTCGAGCCGCTGGTGAAGGAAATTAACGCCGGCGCCTCGCCGCAATCATCCAGCGGCTTCGCAGACGCCATTGCGCCGGATGCGGGCGGCGGCGAAACTCTCCCTTTGCTATAGCGGAGCCGGTTGAGAGCGTCGAGCGCCCGGACGATTCGGGCGTTCGACGCTACCCGTTCACGCGGCGGTCCTCTTCTCCGCCACCAATTCCCGCACCAGTTTCGTCACCCCGGCGAAATCGATCTTGCCAGAGCCAAGTAGTGGCATTTTCTCGACGATCAGGACGTCGGCGGGGATCATCAGTTCCGTCGCGCCCCGCGTCTTGGCGAAGGCCAGGAGGGCCGCGCGCGTCGCGGCAGGCTCAGTGGTCGTGAGCACAAGCCTTTCGCCCTTGCGCTCGTCGGGCGCCGCGGCGACGGCGGAAAGCGCGCCTGGCCAGCATTCGGCGGCCAGGGCCTCCACGGCGGCCAGAGAGATCATCTCGCCGCCGATCTTGGCGAAGCGCTTGGCGCGGCCCTTGATCGTGACGAAGCCTTCCGCGTCGATGACGACAATATCGCCGGTGTCGTGCCAGCCTTCCGCTGGGGGCTCAAGCACACCCGGGTTGTCGGCCTTGAGATAGCCGAGCATGACATTGGGGCCGCGCACGTAAAGCCGGCCGCCTTCGTTGACGCCGGGGACTGGTTCAAGCCGCGCCTCCATGCCGGGCATGATCCGTCCGACCGTGCCGAAGCGATTGAACATCGGCGTGTTCAGCGCCAGCACCGGCGCGGTTTCGGTCACTCCGTAACCTTCCAGAATACGGAGGCCGAATTTTTCCGCATAAACCTTCCGCGTCGACGCCTTGACGGGCTCCGCCCCCGCGAGAACATAGCGTAGCGAGCGAAGATCATAGGGATGGGCCGTTTTGGCGTAGCCGCCGAGGAAGGTGTCCGTGCCGAAAAGGATGGTGGCGTCGGACGCGTAAATGAGCTCCGGCACGACTCGGTAGTGCAGCGGCGAAGGATAGAGATAGATCGGAACGCCGGAGACCAGCGGCAGGATCAGTCCCGCCGTCAGTCCGAAGGAATGGAATACCGGCAACACATTGAACACCTTGTCCTGGCGGCCGAAGTCTATGCGCGACGCCGCCTGCGCGACGTTGGAGAGCATGTTGCGGTGGGACAGCACGACACCCTTCGGCGTCCCTTCCGAACCCGAGGTGAACAGGATGGCTGCGCGGTCATCGGGGCAGGCGCTCGCCACCGGGCGATCGTATTTCAGGAACGCCATGATCTTGTCCATGGCGGTGACGCCCTGCCGAATATCCTCAAGATAGACAAAGCGAACGTTGACGCTCACCTGATCGACCAGCGGCTGCAACCTGGCCTTTTCGATGAAAGCGCGCGAGGTGACGATCGTCCCGATCTCGGCCGCCTTGCAGGCGGCCAGAATATTGGCGGCGCCGGCCGAGAAGTTGATCATCGCGGGCGGCCGGTTGGCAGACATCAATCCAAGCAACGCCGCGCCCGCGCCGTTGACGTTGGGCAGCATCAAGCCGACAGCCTGCCCGGGCGCGGCCAGCGGCGCCAGTTTCTGGCCGAGCACGCGCGCGCCGATCAGCAGCTTGCGATAGGTCAGGCATCCCGTGGGATCTTCCAGCGCGATACGGCCCAGGCCATGGACCCTCGCCGCGTCAACGACAGCCTGAAAAACCGTCCGGTCTGAATTGGTGGTGCGGAAGACCAGATCGGACATGATCTGATATAGCGCCGCGCCCGCCGCCTGACGACGCGCCTTTCCGCGCAATTCGTCGGCGACCTTGAGTTCGACCGGCTCCAGCACCGTGACGCGCACTTTCGGGAACCAGCGATGGGGCGCCTGTTCACGCGACAGCCGCGAGAACATGGTGGTTTCAAAGCCTTCGAGGCGAACCGGAACCACTTTCGCGCCGGATTTGTCGGCGATCAGGCCGGCGCCGTCATAGATTTTCATCAGGCTGCCGGTGACCGTCAGGCGGCCTTCGGGGAAGATGATCAGCGTTTCGCCATCCTTGACCGCATTGATCAGGGCGCGGGTGGCGAGCGGCTTGGTCGGGTCAAGCGGCATGGCCCGGGTCAGTTTGAGGAAGGGTTTGATCCACCAGCGCTTAGAAATGCCCATTTCGATGGCGAAGACCGGGTCCTTGTCGACGAGCGACAAGGCCAGGGGGGCGTCGAGGAAGCTGGTGTGGTTGAGCGCGATGATTGCATTCGGCCCCGCCTTTGCGATGTTTTCCCGGCCGATGATTTCGACGCGATAGAAAGCGCGGAAAAGGATCGACAGGAAGTCCTGCAACGGATTGGTAGGCAGGGTCTTGAACATCCAGAGCGCCGCGACGAAGCAGAGCGCGCCGATGACGCCGAAGACGCCGCCAAGATGCAGTCCGGCCATTTGCAGCAGGGCGACGGCGGCCGATCCCAGGACGATAAACGCGGCTGTGAGCACATTGATGGCGGCGACGATGCGGGCGCGCTTCTCGACCGGCGCCCAGGCCTGCGCGGCGGAGAAGCTCGGCACCACCAGCACGCCGCCCGCGACGGCCAGGCCCGCCATGTCGAAGCCGATGCGCCAGGCGGCGGCCTGATGGAAAAACGCCGTCGCGCCCAGGCTCGCCGAAGCGGGACTCAGCCCGGCGACGGCGAAAGCCAAATCGCAGGCGAACAAGCCCATGACGATGGTGGCAAAAGGCGCGGGCAGCAGCACGATGCGGCCGCTCGACAGGAATGAGCCGAGTCCGGACCCCAGCGCGATTGAAATGGCGAAAATGGCGAGATAGGCGCTGACGACGGTCTCGTCGCCGCCCATCGTCATCTTGACCAGCGGCGGCAGCGCCGACAGCACGATGGCGCCGATCATCCAGAACAGGCCGACCATCAATCCGGTGCGCCAGAGGCGGCTGTCGCCCCACAAATCGGCGAGAAGCTGCCTCGTCGAACGCAGAATGTTGCGATCGATCGGCAGATTCGGCGCGGCTTCTCCGGTGGAGGGAATGAAACGGCTGGCGCCATAGCAGAGCGCGGCCATCACCAGCATGGCGCCCGCGAAATGCGCCGGATCGCCGCCATCGCGTGAGGCCAGGCCACCTGCGACGGTGCCGAGCAGAATGGCGATGAAGGTCGCAGCCTCAATCAGCGCATTGCCGGCCGGAAGCTCGGTTTCGCGCAAATGATCGGGCAGGATGCCGTATTTGAGCGGACCGAACAACGCCGCGATCACGCCGAACAGGAACAAGGCGACGAACAGCGCCGGCACCGAATGAAACCAGAAGCCCGCGACGGCTATCGCTGCCGCGCCGATTTCAGAAAGTTTGAGGCGGCGCGCGACAAGCGCCTTGTCGAATCGGTCGGCGAGTTCGCCGCCAAGACCGGAGAGTAGAAAAAATGGCAGGATCAGCACGCCGGCCGCCAGGGTGATCAGCGATTCCGCATTGTGTCCGATCATCTGATACATGATCAGGAAGATCAGCGCGTTTTTTAGGAAATTGTCGTTGAAGGCCGAAAAGAACTGGGTCCAGAACAGCGGAGCAAAGCGTTTTTGAGTTAACAGCGACAACATGAGCGTTCTCCGGAAATGTAAACGCATTTCAGGGGGAAAGTGCGAAGGAAAGATTGATTGCGTTTGGCGCCTTTGCGCGAAGGTGAACGAAAGGTTCGCGGCGGCGGTCTTCCGTGCCCGCGAACCTTTGTTGCCTCAGGCCTTGCCGACTTCCATCAGCAGGCGTTCGGTCTTGGCGTCCTCGATCCTGTTCACCAGCCTGGAGGCTTCGTGCATATCGCGGACGGTTTTGGTCAAGGTGACGCAGGATTGCACCAGCATCACCACGCCCATGCCGATATAGGATTTCGTCCACAGATCGACGGGAAGGAAGAAGATCCCCGCCGAGACCATGAGGGCGGCTGCGGCGAATGACGCGTAGCTGAAGGTGACCCAGGCGTTGCTGTGGGGCTGCGGAATCGGGTTCATGGAAATCTCCTGCATCATTGCTTTGAGGATGAGGTTGAAAGAGCAGTGTCAGGCGGTGGGCAGGGCGCGGGTGAGGCGCGCCAGCACATCTTCGGCGGATGGCCGAAGCCGAGGGCCAAATCCTTCGGCGGCAAGTTTTTCGGTGATGAGGCGCGACCGCGAGGCCGGGTCGATCTGGCTTAAAAAGGCTTCGGCCGCTTCGGCTTCCATCTGGCTGTCGCGCAGACGGCGCAAGGTCGCTTCGGCTTCCGTCAGATTGGCCTCGAATGTTGGGCCGGCGACGGTCGTTCCGCACAAGCCGCGCACGGATTCCGCCGCGCGGGCGATCCGCCGTCCTCGATCTAGCTCCGCCAGGCGGGCTTCCGATTGCGCGGTATAGGCGCGCAGGCGGTGTATTTCGCGGGCGAACAAGGATTGGGCGGCGTCGGCGCTTGCGGCTTCTGTTTCCAGATCGGCGATGGTCTGCGCGCCTTCATGGGCCAGATCGTTTTGGCCGGCGGCCAAAGCGGCGACGACCCGCATTTCCAGATCCGCGATCCGGACTTTGGCGGCGTCGCGCCGGCGTGTCTCGGCCTGATCCTGCGCGAGGGCCAAGGCCAGCGCCTTTCGGGCTCGATCGAGTGCGCCGCCGCAATCGCGGATTTGCTGGTTGAGGATCGTCAGGGCGTTGCGATCGGCCAGCGTTTCGCTCGAAACCTGCAAAGCGCCGCGACAAAATGTGACAAAGGCTTTCAACATCCCAACCTCCGTGTTATGAACGCTGTTCACAAAACGGTTCTACCGGATGATTGAACATTGTTCAAGAAATTTGTTGAACAATGTTCAGCGCGTCTGCCATATGGTGAATCCTTGACGAAATCCCTCGATCGCAAGACTGCCCAACGCGAAGCCCTGATCGAGGCGGCCGAACGGATTATCGGCGCGCAGGGGCTGCAAGGGCTGAAGGCGCGCGATCTCGCCCATGCGATCGGCTGTTCGCTGGGCGGGGTGTATAATCTCGTCGGCGACATCGACGAACTCATCCTGCATGTCGCATCGCGTACTTTACGTTCGCTGAGCGAGGCGATGACCGCGGCCAGCCATTCCGACATGGCGCCCGAGGCGCAACTCTCGGCCATCGCCATCGCCTATTGCCGTTTCGCTCAGGCCCATCAGCCGCTTTGGCGCGCCTTGTTCGAACACCGCATGGGGCGCGACAAGACTTTGCCGGATTGGGCGATCAACGATCAGCTTGGCCTGTTCGCGCATGTCGCCGCGCCCCTGCGCCGGCTGCTGCCGAACGCCGATGCCGACAGCCTGAATCTATTGAGCCGGACGCTGTTCTCCGCCGTGCATGGGATCGTCTGGATCGGCCTGGATGAAAAGCTGGTGGCGGTGCCGGTCGCCGCGCTCGAAGGCCAGATCGAGACGTTGGTATGCGCCGCCTGTCGAGGATTGGCGGAAGAGAAGGCCTTTTCGCATTCGCGAGGTAACGCATGAAACTGCAATCTCGACCTTATTGAGACCTCCATCAGGAGATCTCCGTTTGACTATTTCATGAGCCTCAACATGACCCAGGTTATGGCCATTATCTCGCTGCCGGTTCTGGGCGTTGGCTTGGGCCTCGCCGTTTTCTGGCTGATCGGTTCCTTCATGGTCAGCTGGCGCAAATATCCGGCTTTTTCGGCAGCTGTCGCGCCCGCGAGCGATTTCATGCTCTCAACGCCGGACGGTTTGTCGGTCGCCGCGACGTTTTGGCCCGGCGCGAAACTGAATTCTCCCGGTATCCTGTTGATGCATGGGCTGGGCGATACCCGGCAGGCCGTGGCTGCCAATGCCGACTGGTTAGCGAAACAGGGTTTTGCCGTCATGACGATCGACCTTCGCGGCCACGGCCAGTCGAGCCGCGCGCCGCATTCCTTCGGTTTGAACGAATCCATCGACGCGCAGACGGCGTTTGACTGGCTGAAAAGGCGCCAGCAGGGCGCGCCCGTCGGCGTGATCGGCATTTCGCTCGGCGGCGCGGCCTCGCTCTTGGGCACAAGCGGACCGCTTCGCGCCGACGCACTCGTGCTTCAGGCGGTCTATCCCGACATCAGGCGCGCGATCCGCAACCGGATCGCAGCCTATATTCCACGGCCGCTGTCTTATGTCCTGGAGCCGCTGCTGTCCTATCAGTCGCCGCTGCGATTCGGAGTCTGGCCGGATCGCCTGACGCCCATATTGTCGCTGGCGTCGTATGAGGGACCGGTCTTGATCGCCGGCGGCGAACGGGATGTCTACACGCCGCCCTCGGAATCGCGCGAAATGTTGGCGGCGGCGGCGCAGGGCAGGGGGCTTTTGTTGTTGCAAGGGATGAATCATCCCGAGGCTTCGGCCGCGCAATCGGACGAATATCGCGAAAAAATTCTGGCGTTTTTTTCCTCGACGCTGGGGGCGCCTTAGCGCCCACATGACGCAGATGGCCTGCCGCCGCTTTCAAGGACACCGAGATCATGCGCCTTATGAAACCGGCGGTGGCATCGATCGCCTTCATTGTTTTGTTTGGCGCGGCGCTGATGCGCACGGCGACAGATTGTCTAGACGCCATCGTGATTTTGTCTGCCTATCTTGTTTTGAGGGGTCTTAGTCGCTTTGTCGAAGAAGGGATGCGCGGCGAGCCACAGACGCCAGCATGGCGGGACCAGCCCCTCTATTGATGGCTGTGCGTTGGCCTTGTTTCAGAAGGGATCGCAGTGACTTTGATTCCCAGCGCCGGTGCATCGTCCGGTCCGTCTTTTCCGGACGGGGGAAGTATCGTAATCGCTGGGAGCATCAGCCTGCTTTGGATGTTTGGGCTCAACGTAGACAGGCTTTGGACCAGCTGGCGGCATTCGCGCGTCGCGCCCATCACGCTTCCAGCCGCAATGGCCTCGTGACGGCGCCGGACCGCTCCCACCCCTGCGCGATCATCCGTCCGTGCACGGGATTGGCCATGACCACAAGGCGGGTCGTCAGGTCAAGGATAGGCGGCTTGAGCCAGGACAGCGACCAGTCGGGCTGTTTCGCGATAAGGGTATTCATGGCGGCGCGGCGCGCGAGGCTTGTTTTGTCGCGCGGGCGCGTTTTTGGGGCAGAATCGCTTGCCCAATGGTTGGCGGCCGTGGGCTGCGAAGCTATGAAGGCGCAAGTCTCAGTGCGTTCGATGACGACGCGTTCATGTGGCGCGACACCCACAATCGTGAAGATCGCGGGGATGCACAGTGGCGTCTCGCGCAGCATCGCGACAGCTTGGTCGAAGGTGCGGGCGGTGTCAAAGACATAGCGTAGCACATGCGTAGGCGGTGGCGCCTTGGAGCGACCGACGCGGTAACGCGCCAGCAGCCAACCCGCCGTTCGGCCGCATCCGCCGGGCAGGGGTGGCTGGTTGATTGCTGCCGCGAAACGGCCCGGCGCCGTGGCGGTAAGCACTCCGACAAGACCGGGCCAGGTCAGGCTGAGATAGGGTCCGGCCGCACCTTCGCAACGGGTCGCCACGACCGTTTCGCCCAGTCCGTCGAAGGGCCAGTCCAGCGTGCGCAGCAAGGTCGCGCCGCCCAGTTCGGAATCGACGGCGGCGCCGCTGGTGCAGCCCCATTCGTAGGAGTGGTTGAGGAGATAAGCGGCGGAACGCCCGACCTCGGCGGCAACGCTTTCCACCGCGGGTTGATACAGACTTTCGTTGTGGCTGGCCCAGCGGCGCGAGAGATTGTCGGCGAGGCGCACTCCACAGGGCGTATAGAGTCGGCGTGCACTAGTGACTAGATGTTCAAAGCGCCGCGGCTCGGCGGCGAGCGTCGCAAGGGCCGGCTCGTCGCCGGGTTGGACGATGACAACAGGAATGTTGAGAAGATCGCGAGGTGCAGAGAACGAACGCGAGAAAGCCATGAGGCAGCCCTTCGGTGCTTGCGACACGGTTTAAGATAGCCAACGTTGAACAATGTTCAAGATTGTCGACAAAGCAATTGCGGGTTTTGATTAATGATTTTCCGGGCCTCGCTTTGGACAAAGTGGATTTGTTTCCGATGAGGACGATCAGCAAATGGGTATAGCAGGCGCTGAAAGAGGCTTTTTGACGCTATCAAACCAACGGCTCCGGTGTTTGCCGCAGGCGCTCGCAAGCGTCTCAGCCAGATATTTGCTGTTCGCAGTTCATAGGTCTGCGAGCGGCGAAATGCGGAAACATCGGGATTTCGACGGCGATGAATGCTTGCCGTCATGAGCGCGCCTGCCAGGCCCTGGTGGAGCGGCGCGAGGACATTGCTCCAAACCTGGACTATGAACCGGACCGGCACGCAGAGCGTGCAGGCGAACGCGTCGCCTTCACAGCGCCATAGCCTCGCGCGACAGGCCTTGCGTTCGTCGATTCCGGCGATCCTTTGGTCGAAGGACTCAGGGATCGCTCAAAAGACGTATCGCTTTCGGTCCAAAAAAAACAGCGTTTCGCCCAATATTGCGTCCCAAACTCGACGTTTGCGCCGGTACATTTATGTGCCGCACGATGGCCAGCGCATTGCGAATTGCGCACGCTCGTGGGCGCCTGTCAAAGTCGAAGTTCTCAGGAATGCGCTCATGCGCGTCTGCAGGGTCGCATTCGATTTCTTTCCAGGAGATCCGATCCATGACCACGGCTCCGACCCATATCGTTGTTGTAACCCTTGAAAACGAGAATTTCGGCGACATCGTCGGCAACCTGGCGGCGCCCTATCTGAATTCGCTTATCGCACAGGGGATGCTCTTCACCGACTTCAGCGGCGAGTCGCATCCGAGCCAGCCCAATTATCTTGCGCTGTTTTCCGGCTCGACGTGGGGCGTCACCAACAACGGTCCTATTCCCCAATTTTCGGCCAGCGTCCCGACACTGGCCAGCGCGCTCGCCGCCAAGGGTTACACTTTCGGCGGTTACGCCGAAACCAACGCGGTGCCCGAACGTCAGCCCTGGACCCACTTCGCCAATTCGGCGGCCGACGCCTACAATTTCAGCGCCTTTCCCCAGACCGCGGCCGGCTTCGCCAACCTGCCCACCGTCTCTTTCGTGACGCCGAACGACTCCCACAACCTGACGCCGCTGAGCGACAATGGCGGCGGAATTGCCGTGGGCGACGCTTGGGTCCAGGCGAATCTCTCCGCCTACGCCGCCTGGGCGCAGGCCAATAATTCGCTGCTGATCATCACTTTCGACGAAAACAACACCAATCCAGCGGTGACCCTGCCGAATCACGTCACGACCATCGTCGTCGGCGCGGGCGTCCCGGCGGGCGTCACGAACGACTCGGTGGCCAATCACTATTCTCTGCTCAACACGATCGAAGGCTTTTACGGCCTGACGCCGATCGGCGTCAGCCCCGGCGCGCCGGCGCTCGACTTCTATTCGGCAACGACGGCGAAGGCCGCAAGCACGATCACCGAGCGATTTTCCGGAATATCGGATCCGAACAACACGCCGCCACAAAACGCCCTCGCGGTGGGGCCGAATTACATTTTCACGGTCGAGTCGTCGCGTTACACGGTCACCGACCTCAACGGCAATACAATTATTCCCGACAGCTCGCTCTGGAGCATGTTCTCGGGGCTCGACAATACGCCCGCCGGGTTCGACCCTACGCTCGACAACAGCCTGCTCGACGCGCGCGCCGCCTATGACAGTTCGACCGGCCGCTATGTCGTCATCGCGGATAATTTTCAGCCGGGAGGAGGAAATTTCGGCACCAATATCGTTATCGCCGTCTCGGTGGACAGCAATCCGGCCGACGGCTGGCGTCTCGCCTCGATCGACACGTCCAACGGCTTCACCACGCAGTCGGACATGCCTTATCTGTCGGTCAGCAACGGCAATATATCCATCACCACGCCGGAATATCTCGATGCGGGAGGCGGCTACAACACGGCCGAGTTCATCGTCAGCGAAAGCAGCGTCTTAGCCGCCGGAAACGCCGCGATTGCTCCCAACGCCAGCAATGTCGCGTCAGGGTCCAACGGCATCATGCGCAACGTCGCCGGCGCAAATGGGAAAACATATTTTTTAAGCGCCTTTTCGAACCACACGCGCACCATTCTTACCTTCCAAACCTACGACGCGACGACCGGCAGCTTCAGCGCGACGACGAGGCTCGGGCTTGACGACAGCGACGTGGGAGGCGGCGGCAGCGACTATACCGCCGCGCAGCTGGGCACGACCAAGCTGCTCAACGTCAATGACTCGCGCATCCAAGGCCTTGCCTATGCCTCCTCGGGAGGACACGATTACGTTTATGGCGTGAGCGAAGTCATGCCGAGCGCAGGGGCGACCCCCGAAATCGAATGGTTCAAGCTCGACGTCACCGATCCCGCCAATCCGCAAATTGTCATGGGGGACATCATTTCCGGCGCTTCGATTGGCGCGGGCGTCGCGGTCTTCAATCCGTCGATCGCGGTCGACCAGAACGGCGACGTCTTGATCAATTTCTCGGCCTCGGGGCCGAACATGTATCCCGCTGACTATTACACGGTGCTTGGCGCCGGCCTTTCCGCCTTCAGCGCGCCGACGCTCTATCAGGCGAGCGACACATTTTTCGATTCCGGCGCCGCCTCCGGCAGCACCAACATGCGCTGGGGAACCTATTCGACCGCGATCGCCGATCCCAATAATCCGAACGGCTTCTGGATCTCCAATGAATATGTGACCAAAACGGGTGTAACCATCCCGGCAGGGCTTACGTCCTGGTGGGACACCGTGACGGCGCAGGTGACTGTCTCCGGCTCCATCAGTTCCTCCCCTCCGTCACTCGGCGGCGCCGGAGTGACGGCGGCCTATACGGAGGGCGGCGCGGCGGCGACGCTCGACGCTGGCCTGACGGTCTCAGACCCAAGCAGTTCGACCCTGAGCGGCGCTACGGTCACGATCGCCAGCGGTCTGTTCGCCGGCGACACGCTCAACTTCACCAATCAGAGCGGCATTTCCGGCAGCTATAATTCCGCGACCGGCGCGCTGACGCTGACGGGCTCAGCCAGCGTCGCGGCCTATCAGACCGCGCTCGACAGTGTGACATTCAGCTCAAGCAGCCTCAACCCGACCAATTACGGGACGGACCTGGCGCGCACGATCAATTGGCGGGCCAGCGCCGGCTCGCTGCAATCGGCCATTGTGTCCAGCACCGTCAATGTTGTCGGCGTCGATCAGGCCCCGGTGCTGTCGGGGGCGGGCAATACCACCAGCTATGCGGCGGGAGGCGTCGCCGTCGTGATCGACAGCGCGCTGGCGGTCAGCGATCCCGACAATCTTTCCCTCGCCTCGGCGACGGTGACGATCTCCACTAATTTCCAATCCGGCGATTTGCTCAACTTCGTCAACCAGAA
>NZ_JAGRPM010000086.1 GCF_019449565.1 Rhodoblastus sp.
AGCGCCGGATAACGCTCAATAACGCCATGTCTATCACTCCAAAGACCCCCGCTGACGCCAGCCGGGAGAAGTTCAAACATGGGTCAAATCTCAGTGGAAATGCCCGCCCAAAGCGGGTCAGTTCTCAGTGGCAATCAACACTCTTGTGTTTCCGCGTCCATGACTGCCGCATAAAGCTCCGCGATGTGGGCCGGTCGCAGTCCATAACGGCGATCTGTTTTCGCCAACACGACGGATTGCGCCCGCATCCAGAGCCGGCGGGCATGTTCAATTGCGTGGGGCGCGGCCGCGATCCCCATTTCGGCCAGAACGCCCGCAAAATATTCATAATCCGGGCCGACTGGGTTCGATCACGCTCTTGAACCCGTGCTTCGGCGCCGCCGATGGCGAGAATATCAAAAACGGCGGACAGACGACGCTCAGTCTGTTCGTGTTCGGCGATTGCATCGAAACGGCGGCCTTCTTCATCGACGAGGGGCTTCGATGTCGCATCGATCGCCACCCTATCGAGGTGGGCGGTCTGCTCGCCGATGAACCGCTTCAAAAGCTCTCTTTGCTCATCCGAATTCAGCATGCCCGACTTCACCAAACCTGCAATTCGATCCGCTTCGACGCTAACGAGGCGCGACAGCCGCCGCGCGCTCTCGGGATCGCGAACGCCTAAGCTCAGCTGTATGTAGGGACGTTTCCGGCCAGCGGAAGCGGCACCGCGGCGCCGCCACCAATAGATTCCGCCACGCCGATGGACATTTTGGCACAAGGACTTTGCGGCGCTCCGCGTACAGGCGGTTGCACAGTCCTGAGTACAATTGATCTCCAGGAATTCTCACCTGGAAAACAATTGTCATATTTTCAATAGGTTAGCTCATAACAAGGGAGCTTTGGCTGGGGCGGGAGGATTCGAACCTCCGTATGGCGGAATCAAAATCCGCTGCCTTACCGCTTGGCGACGCCCCAATGTCCGACTCGGCGGATATTGGGGGCGGACCATACTGGCCACATGCCTGTCGGGCAAGCGCGCGGCGCAAAAATTTGCGCCCGGGGTCAAATGTTGACGCGGGGCGGCGAATGATGAAGCTTCGTCGGGCGGCGCGCCGTTTTGTCGCCGCTGACTCGCCCTCACGGGAAGGGATATCGCCATGAAGAAAATTTTGCGCGCTTTCGCCGCCGCCGCCCTTTTCACTCTGGCCGCACCAGCTTTCGCCGAAGCCCCGGCCAAGCCGGCGCCCGCCACGACCGCGCCAGCAAAGCCCGCCCCGGCCCCTGCGGCGGCCACGCCCGCCAAGCCCGCCTTGCTCGACATCAATTCGGCGAGCCTGGCGGATTTACAGGCGCTCAAGGGCGTCGGCGACGTCCGCGCCAAGGCGATCGTCGCCGGCCGCCCCTACAAGGGCAAGGACGATCTGGTGCAGAAGAAGATCATCCCGCAAGGCGTCTATGACGCCATCAAGGACCAGATCATCGCCAAGCAGAAATAAGCGGCTCCAAATGAAAAAGCGCCGTCGCGAGACGGCGCTTTTGCCTTGCGGACGAAGACTGCTCAGCGCTCGTAGATGATGCGCGCGCGGATGGTGCCTTCCAGTTCGCGGATTTCCTCCAGCACCTGTTCGCAATCCTCGCGCGTGCCATCGGCCTCGATCACGACATAGCCGACATCGCCGTCCGTCTGCAGGAACTGCGAGGCGATGTTCATGCCGCGCCGGGAGAAGATCTCGTTCAGCTTGCCCATCATGCCGGGCACGTTGCGATGGACGTGCATGTAGCGCGTGCCGTTCGGGCGGGGGGGCAGTTGCACCTGCGGGAAGTTCACCGCGCCGAGCGTCGAGCCGACGTCGGAATAATCGATCAGCTTGCGTGCGACTTCCGAGCCGATCCGCTCCTGCGCCTCTTCCGTCGAGCCGCCGATATGCGGGGTGATGATGACATTCTCCAGCCCCTGCAAGGGCGAGACGAATTTTTCGCCATTCGACGCCGGCTCCTTGGGGAACACATCAACGGCCGCGCCGCGCAGATGCTTGTCCCTCAGCGCCGCCGCCAACGCCTCGACATCGACCACCGTGCCGCGAGCGTTATTGATGAAAAAAGCGCCTTTTTTCATCGCGCGAAACTGGGCCTCGCCCATCATGTTCTTGGTCTGGGGCGTCTCCGGCACATGCAGACTCACGACGTCCGATTGCGCGAGCAACTCGTCCAGCGTGTCGCAGGGCTCGGTATTGCCGTGGCGCAATTTATCGATGATGTCGAAATAAATCACCTTCATGCCCATGGCTTCGGCCAGCGTCGACAGCTGGCTGCCGATATTGCCGTAACCGACGATGCCGAGCGTCTTGCCGCGCACTTCCACGCTGTCGGTGGCGCTCTTGTCCCAGCCGCCGGCATGCGCGGACACCGAACGCGAAAAAATGCGGCGCAGCAGCATCACGATTTCGCCGATAACCAGCTCCGCCACCGAGCGCGTATTGGAGAAAGGCGCGTTGAAGACCGGAATGCCGCGCACGCGGGCCGACGGCAGCGAGACCTGATTGGTGCCGACCGAGAAGCAGCCGACCGCGATCAGCCGGTCGGCGGCCTCGAACACCTCTTCCTTCAGCTTGGTGCGCGAGCGGATGCCGACGATATGCACGCCCTGCAATGCCTCGCGCAAGGCTTCGCCATCCAGCGCCTTGGGCAGCAGGGTGACATTGGTGTAGCCGGCGGCGTGGAACAGCTGGACGGCGCTCTCATGAATGCCTTCGAGCAGCAGAACCTTGATCTTTTCCTTCGGCAGCGACAGGCGTGCGTTCATCATTCACTCCTCGGTCCCGTCCGGCCCAGGCGCGGCCTGCATTCGGAAGCGGGCGGTTCGATTTAAGTTCGCCTGGAAAAGCCAAAAGCGGCGCTTGGGCCGCTTTTGCGTTCCGGCGTCCAGGACAATGCGTGAGAGTCAGATTCTGGGAGTCAGATTTTGGCCTTCAGCGGAATGGGCTGGGCCGCGCCGTTTTCGTCGCGGATTGAAAAACGATAACGGCCGGATTCATCAAGGTCGACCTGATAGGACAGGCGGTCGATCACGCGGTTCTCGCGGTCGAAAGCCAGGACCTTCGGGCGCAGCGCGGGAATCTCGTCGGCGTCGATATAAATCGAGCTGCAGATGATGATCTGGTCGCCCGGCTGGCAGGTGCGCGCCGCCGCGCCATTGAGGATGCAGCAGCGCGACCCCCGTTCGCCGAGGATGACATAAGTGGAGATACGCGCTCCGGAATTCTTGTTCCAGATCTCGACGAATTCGAGCGGCAGTATTCCCGCCTCCTCGCAATGATCGGGGTCGAGCGTGATAGAGCCATGATAATCGATATTGGCGTCTGTCACGTGGATCCCGTGCAACTTGGCGCCGACAACCTTGCGCATAGAACGTCCCTGAAGCTGATGGGAGCCTCATCCCTTGCCGCGCTCATAACCGTTTTCACGCCAAATCGCCAGCGCCGGATTCGATTCGCGTCATTTTGCAAGAATCAACCGGGCAAGACTCTTATCCGGCAAGACTCAATCCGGCTTGAAGTCCAGCGCGACGCCATTGATGCAATAGCGCAGATGGGTTGGAGGCGGGCCATCGTCGAAGACATGGCCAAGGTGGCCGCCGCACTGGCTGCAATGAACCTCGGTGCGGACCATGAAATGGCTGGCGTCGCGGCTGGTCTCGACCGCGCCGGGCAGCGGATCGAAAAAGCTCGGCCAGCCCGTGCCGCTCTCGAATTTCTTGGCGGCGCGGAACAGTTCCTGCCCGCAGCCCACGCAATAAAAGGCGCCGGCGCGTTTTTCATGATTGAGCGCGCAGGAGTCCGGACGCTCGGTGCCATGGCGACGCAACACGTCATATTGCTCGGGCGTGAGCAAGGCGCGCCATTCCTCATCGGTGCGAGCGACTTTGAAAGTTTTCGAGGTCATCAGGGCCTCCTGACAGCAGACCGGATATAAATAGGCGCATTCCGCGCCGCAACAAGACTCTGCCGCGAGACTTGAACGCAAGCGCCGCGTTGCAAGCAAAGCGGAAATCGGTCTAAACAGGCGCGAAGCCCGATCCGGGCTCGGTGGGGCCGGTAGCTCAATGGTTAGAGCCGGCCGCTCATAACGGTCTGGTTGCAGGTTCGAGTCCTGCCCGGCCCACCATGCACGGCGCGCTTCAACAATCCTGCGTTGGCGCATTGACCGAAGCGCCAGGCCCGGGCAATGATCCGTTTCGCGGCGAATCGCCTGTCATTCTGGGCTTTTGCACGCGCCCGCCACATCAGCTCTCGAAAACGCTCCATTTAAAGACAGCGCCACGAGACGGAGGCCAACATGTTTAATCGTCGTCACATCATCAAGACTGCTTCCGCCGCTCTGGCCGTCGCCTTCCTGGCCTCGAGCGCCCCGGCTTTCGCCGGCTCCGGCACTGTGCGCCTGCGCATGGCCAACGCCGGCTTCATCGTCGGCATCGGCGGCGGCAGCGGCACGCTGACCTTCCAGGGCCACACCTATCCGCTGCGCATCGGCGGCATCACTGTCGGCACCATCGGCGCCTCTGGCGGCACCCTCGTCGGCACGGCCCGCAATATCAACCAGCCTTCCGATATCGTCGGCACCTTCACCGCCATCGGCGCCGGCATTGCGGTGGCGGGCGGAGCGCGCGTCGTTCGGATGCAGAACTCCAACGGCGTCGTCCTGGAGCTGAAGGGCATGCAGGCGGGCTTCGAGGCCAATGCCGGCCTGAGCGGCTTCAGCCTGTCCATGTGATCTGGGCCGCAAGGCTATGATTTGCACGGGCGGCGTTTCCTGAGCGCCGCCCGTTTTGTTTCCGCAGCCGCGAAGAGGCCGCACGGGCTTGAGGATCTTCTTCCACGCTGTAAGGTTCAGCTTGTGATCGAGGTCGAAAGCCGGCCGACGACGAAAGCGGCGGCCTCAATCATGGCGGCGCCGAACAAGGGAGACATAATATGATCCTGGGTCGAATTCGCTCGGCCGCCGCGCTTGCCGGCGCGCTCGCGATCCTGATCGACGCGACGGCGTCTTTCGCCATGACCATCGCCCCGCCGGTTGCTCCGACGCCGGTGACGCTCGCCTTCCATGGCGGCGTCCACCGTGGGCCCGCCGGCGGCGTACGTCGCCCGCCCGGCGCCTATGGTCGTCCGGGCGCCCGACCGGGCGGCGTCTATGGCCGTCCTGGCGGCGTTTACGGTCGTCCCGGCGGCGTCTATGGCCGCCCCGGCGGCGTTTACGGTCGTCCCGGCGGGGTTTACGGCCGTCCGGGCTATTACGGCGCCTGGCGGCGTCCTGGTTACGGCTGGGCGCCCGGAGGCGCCATCGCGGCCGGCGCGGCCATCGGCGTGCTGTCGGCGGCGGCGGCGGCGGCCTATGTCTCCAGCCGTCCGCCTGGACCGGGCCTGTGCTGGTATTACACGGACCCGTCGCGCCGCGCGGGGTTCTGGGACGCCTGCCAGTAAAGAGATCATCGGGCGGCGCTCAGGCGCCGCCCCTTCATTTCACAAGGCGGGAAATATCGCGGAAATGCGGATGTTCGGCGGAGCCGAGCCATTCGAACAGCACCATTTCCGTCGTGACGATCTCGGCGCCGTAACGCTCCATGCGATGGAGCGCCGCCGCCTTGTTTTCGGCCCGGCGCGAGCCGACCGCGTCTGCGGCCACAAAGACCTGACGCCCCTCGGCCAGCAAGGCCAGCACCGTCTGCAGCACGCAGACATGGGCTTCGAATCCCGCGACGATGATGGGCCTTCCTTCGAGCAGATCGGTCGGAAAACCGGGCGCCGCCGAAGCGTCGAAACTCATCTTGCTCACGGTCCGCGCGGCGCGCCCGGCGAGTTCGGGCGTGGTCGGGCCAAGCTTCTCGGGATTTTGTTCGGTGGCGACGATCGTCGCGCCTAGCAGCGCGGCGCCTTCCGCCAGCCGCCGCGCATTGTCGATGGCCGCCGCCGCGCCCTCGATCGCGGGCGCGAGCCGGGTCTGAAAATCGATCAGCAACAACAGGTAGGACGAGGGCTCCAGCGACAGCATTTCATCCCCCTGCTTGTCCCGACGGTTCAGGCAGCCTTGAGCGAAGCCATATCGATGACGAAGCGATAACGCACGTCATTCTTCAGCATCCGCTCATAGGCCTCGTTGATCTCGTCGATTCGGATCATTTCGATATCGCTGACAATATTATGCTTGCCGCAGAAATCGAGCATTTCCTGCGTCTCGGCCATGCCGCCGATCAGCGAGCCGGCCACGGTTTTCCGCCCGCCGATCAGGTTGATCCCCTGCAGCGGAGGCTCCAGCGCGGTCAGCGCGCCAACCAGCGCCATGGCGCCGTCGAGCTTGAGCAGGCCGAGATAGGGGTTGATGTCATGGCCAACGGGAATGGTGTTGAGCAGGAAATCGAAACTTCCGCGCGCCTTCTTCATGGCGGCCTCGTCGCGCGAGACCAGCACTTCATCGGCGCCGAGGCGCAAGGCGTCCTTGCCCTTTTCCGGCGAAGTCGTGATCATCGCCACATGCGCGCCCATGGCCTTGGCGAGTTTCACGCCCATATGGCCGAGGCCGCCGAGACCGACGATGCCAACCTTCTGCCCCGGCCCGACCTTCCAGTGGCGCAGCGGCGAGTAAGTCGTGATGCCCGCGCAAAGCAGTGGCGCCACGGCCTTCAAATCGAGATTTTCCGGCACCTTGACGACGAAGCGCTGCTCGACCACGACCTGCTCGGAATAGCCGCCGAAGGTGAGGTTTTTCGTGCCGCGCTCGCGCGAATTATAGGTCCCCGTGAAGCCTTCGGCGCAATATTGCTCGAGACTGGCCTCACAGGGCGCGCAATGGCGGCAGGAATCGACCATGCAGCCGACGGCGGCCAGATCGCCGGCCTTGAAACGGCTCACATCGGCGCCGGCCTTGACGACCCGGCCGACGATCTCATGGCCCGGGACCATCGGATAGAGCGAATTGCTCCAGTCGTTGCGCGCTTGATGGAGGTCGGAATGGCAGACGCCGCAATAGAGAATGTCGATCTGCACGTCATCGGGGCCGGGGTCGCGGCGCTCGAAGCTGAAGGGCGCGAGCGGGGTCGTGGCGGATTGCGCGGCGAAGCCTTTGACGGTGAACATGGCGGGGCGATCCTGTCAGAAGAGATTACGAAAAGGAGCCCTTCGGACATAGGATCCGGCCGGCGTGGAAACAAGCTTTGCGCGCCGGGCGTTTCGACAGGGCGGACTTGCGCAAATGCACGCGAGCTGCGCTTCACCAACTCGTCAGGCGGCGCATCTGCGGCGTTTTCTTGTGCATATGCGCGTCCATTCGACCTAGCAGGCGGGTCAGTTCGCCGAGCGCCTTCATCAGATGCGGGCCCTTATTGAGCATCACGCATTCGGCGCGCGCGGCCATGGCGGCGTCGGTCATTTCCCCGCGCGAAAAGGCGCCGGTCTTGACCAGGTTCTCCATCACCTGCGTCGCCCAGATCACCGGGATGCGCGCCGCTTCCGCGATCCATAAAATTTCTTCCTGCATCTCGGCCAGCCGGGTGAATCCCATTTCAATGGCGAGATCGCCGCGCGCGATCATCACGGCGGCGGGCTGGCGCGCGGCGGCGCGCACGATCAGCTCCGGAAGGTTGCGCACGGCGCGCGGCGTCTCGATCTTCAACACCAGCGAAATCCGCCGCCAGTCGCCGGGCCGGACCTCTTCCAGCGCGTCCTGAAGGCTTTCGACATCGTCCGCGCTCTGCACGAAGGAAAAATCAATGGCGTCGGCATGGGCGGCGACGAAGCGCAGATCCTCGCGATCCTTGGCCGTGAGCGCGGGGATGGCGAGTTCGGCGTCGGGAAAGTTCAGACCTTTCTCGGGTTTGAACTTATAGCCCTCGGCGTCGCACCGCATAACGCGGGCGACGAAAAAGCCCTCGTCGACGCGCTCGATCTTCGCTTCCAATTTGCCATCGTCAATCGACAGGCGGTCGCCGGGCCGCGAGGCCTCAATGGCTTCCGGCAAGCTGCACTCGACCGCGAAACCGGCGTCCTTCTTGCCGACCCGGCGCAATTCGCCGGGCGCGGTCACGGCGATCAGATCGTCGAATTCGGCATGTTTGTCGTGGCGCAGCGCGGCAATGGCGCCGGTGCGCACCTTGGGGCCGGCGAGATCCATGAAGATGCGCATGCGGCGGCCCGTGCGCTCGCCCGCCGAATGAACGTGCTCGATCATCCGCGCCCATTTGTCGGCGTCGTCATGGGCGCAATTGATCCGCACCGCCTCGACGCCCTTCTCTGCCAGACCGAGCATGAAGCTGCGGTCTTCGGCGGCGGTGGAGGGACAGGTGACCAGCAGCGAGGTCAGCCTGTCGCCGGCAGGCTCGCCGAACAGGTCGCGGCTGCGGCCATGCAGCTCACGCTCGCCGGCGAAAAATTCCATCTCATCCGGCCCAACGATCCGGTCCCGCCCGGCGAGCGCCGCAAGAGCCGCCGCGACGGAATCGAGCGCCGGCAGCACGCGGCTTTCCAGACGGCCGAGAGAGGAAAGACCCAGCGCCATCAAATCGCGCTGGACGGCGCGAAGATCATAATGGCGCAGGGCGAGATAGGCGGCGAGATTCTCTGCGGAGGCCGCAAAATCGGGGTCGATGCGGCACGGCTGCCACTTCTCGAGCTGGCGCGCGGCGTCAATGCGCAATTGCGCGCGAATGCGGTCGATTTCATCAAAAAGCGCGGAAGGATCGGACAAGACGCAAACCCGTTTTCCTTCCGCCTAACGCGGTCGCATGACAATCGCGTGACAGCGGCGGCGCGCCTCAGAAGCCGGGCGGTATTGGATGCGGCGGTTTGATGGAAGGCTGGCGGGACTGCGCCGGGCGCGGCGGCCAGGCCAGAGCCGAAAAAGGCGTGCTGTCCAGCGAAAGCATGGGGTTATAGGCGGGATCGGCCAGCAGCGCGTCGCGCCAGGCCGAACGCAGACGGCGGGTTTCACGCGGGAACCGCTCGGTCGCGTCGGCGCGCCCGCCGCGCGCGCCGGATTCCCGATGCAACAGGCGCGCGTGCGGAGTCATCACGACGCGCAGCCCTTTCGCCTGCAATTTCAGGCAATAATCGACATCATTATAGGCCAGCGGAAAATGCGCCTCGTCGAAACCGCCTGCTTGCTGGAAAAGCCATCTGTCGGTCAGCAGACAGGCCCCTGAGAGGGCGCTACTTTCATGCGCCGCGCGGAGCCAATCGGCATAACCCGTATCGCTGTCCGTGCAATCGTCGAACGCAGGGGCGGCGGCGAAATTCGATCCGAGCACGATGCCGCCATGCTGCACGATTCCACTTGGCCGGATCAGCATCGCGCCCACGGCGCCGACGTCCGGCTCGGACATGCGCCCCAGCATCTCGTCAAGCCAGCCCGGCTCCAGCGCCTCGACGTCATTGTCGAGCAGCAAGAGGAATTCGCCGCTCGCCGCCGAAGCGCCAAGGTTGACGATGCGAGAATGATTGAACGGGCCGGGGACGCGGACAATCCGCCCGCCGCGCGCGGCGATCCGTTCGAGCAGCGCCAGTGTCTCCGCCTCGACCGAAACATTGTCGAGGATGATCAGCTCATGGCGCGCCAGATCCACGGTGCGGGCGAGCGCATCGAAACAGGCCGCGAGCAGGTCGGCGCGGTCGCGAGTCGGGATCAAAATCGAGACCTGCCCGCGCGGCGGGGCGCGCGCAACCCGCACCGAGGGCAGCAGGGTGCCCAAGCCGGGCGCGAGACGCGCAGCCATTCCGCGCGCCGATAGATGCGCCTCAACAGCGTGCGCCAGCGGTTGGGACAAGGCGGCGGGGTCGAGTTCGGGCAGGCGCGCCAGAAAGCCCGGCTGATGGACGGGCTCCTCTCCCTGCGGCCTGCCGCCGCGCAAGCCGAGGCTTCTGCGCCGCTCCTGGCCGTGGAAGAACAGCCGGAACAGATCCGTCGCGCCCGCCTTGGCCGCCGCGCGAACGTGATCCGCCCGCGCCGCGAAGAACAGCGCGCCGCAGCCCTGTTCAAGCATGGCTTCATAATCGAAGGCCGGCAGAGCCAAAGGCCATTCCGAGCCGTCCGGTTGAGGAATGGTGACATCCGCATAGGCCAGCGACGCCGCCGGAAAAGCGTCGAGCGCCGCCGACAGCAGTGCGAGGGCCAGCGGCTGCAAAACGGCGCCGGAGGGGGCGAAGACCATGACGGGACAGTCTCGGGCCTCTCCATCGAGAAATTGCCGCAGCAGCGAAGGGTCAAATTCCGCCGGTCCCGCGCCGCCTTCAAGCACGCCGGCCACCCAGTCGCAGTCCTGCTGCGCTTCGAGACTGGCGACGCTCGCCTCGACCCCGGCCTCTCCGATCAGGGCGACTGCGATTTTCGGCCTTTTGGAGCCGGACGGCGCCAGCGGCGGGAAGGCGCGGCGCCAGTCCTCGAACATGGCGAAAGGCAGGGATTGCGGCGCCAGACGGTCAGCCAGCGCGCCGCGCGGCCGTTCCGATTCGATCTCCGCATGCGTTTCGAAAAAGCGCGCCAACCCGTCGGGAAAGGCGGCGAAGGCGCAGGGGCTGCCGGAAAGCTCCATGCCTTCTTCATTGACGATGCTCGCCGCATGAGCGCGGCCGTCGGCGAAATGCAAAGGCAGATGCAGGTCGAAGCGGCGAAAGGCCCGCGCGGCGCCGCCCTCCCCGACATGGGTCCAGCGCGTCGCCAGGCCCTCCGACGCCAGTTCGCCATCAACCAAAGCGCGGACGCGCGGCGCGCGCGCCGGATCGCCCGCGACCCAGCCGGTGAAACGCAAGCCGCCATCCCAGTGCGCCTCGCCCGGCAGACGAGTCGCTTTCTCCTGCGGCAGGGTCTTGACCAACAGCGGCGCGCCGACGATCTCGCCGCTGTTGGCGAGGCGGATTTCGATCCGCCTCGCGGTTTGCAAGGCTGGCGGCGCCACGGAAAAGACGAAGCCATAACAGCCGTCGCCGAAGCCTTCCCGCGCAAGATCGGGATCGTAATGATCGGCGCGGCCTAGGGCGGCGGGATAGCCGTCGAGCAGCAGCTCCACCACGAAGCGGCGCTCCGGCGCGGCAGGATCGAGAACGTGGCCCGCGACCTGACCCTCGCCGGTCCTGATCGTTCGGGAGCGCAGGGCGCCGCGCGTCTTGCTGTCGTGGTCAGGCCCGCTCATGGCGAAGGCGTTCCCACGGCGCGCGCGCAAAACCAGTCCGCGATCCGCGCGGCGGCCTTGACGTCGCAAAGGCGCGGATGGAGCGCGAGATCGAGCCCGCCCCGGGGCAGCTCGCCCATGGAAAGGTCGAAAAAAGCCTGCGGCAACGCGAAATGGCGTGAGAGCCGGTCGGCCCAGCCGAAAAGACGCGTGCGATAAGGAGCCATCAGGGCGGAAACTTCATATTGGCGCAACAGGCGCTCATATTCGCCTGTCTCGACCGCGCCGGCAACGAAGACATTGCCTGCCGCCATGACCGCGAAATCATCGACGCAGGCGCCGAGCGCCACGACTCGCGCGGTCGCATCCCGCTTGGCGAGAGCGCGGCCAAGCGCCACGAGAAGCTTGTCCACCTGTGGATCCGGCAGGGGCAGGATCACGGCGAGAACGCCTGGAACATGGCGCGCAAGCGGCGTCGGGACAATGTCCGGAGCGGCCTCGACCGCGACGCAGGACGCCCCAAACATGCGGCGAGCCCAGGATTCAGCCATGCGGTCGAGCGGGCGTATCGTCCGCGCATTCGCAAGGAGCTTTCGCATCTGGCTCGGAATTTCGGTCTCATCTCCAGCCAGAAAGGCGCCATCGGCGCAGGTCGGACAGGGACTTGCCTCATCGGGCGGACTTGCCTTGTCGGGCGTCCGGCAGGGGCCGCCGAAGAGCGTTCGCGGAGAAATAGCCCATTCGAGGTCGCCGCCCGCCAGATCGACCGGCGCGCCAAGACGAAACAGATCCCGCAGCAGTGGAAGCGGCAGGGCCAGCGGATCGAATAACTCGATCCGCACGATCCCGCTCGCGCGAAGATAACGCGACAGCGCGCGGAGGCCGGTCGGGACATCGATATTGAAACCGAGCGACTGCGGCGCTTGTTCAGCAGCGCCGCGCAGCGCGATGCGGCCCCCGGGCGCCCAGGAGCAGACCAGCGGCGCCTCCCCACCCTCGCCGGCCAGTTCGCGCGCGCGCTCCCGCGCCAGAAAATGCGAAACGCCCTCTGCGCAGACGAGCAGGACGATCTCGCCCGCAGCGGACGACAAAGCTTCGATGGCGCTGCGCGCGGCGTGCAATGGATCGGCATTGAGAAAACTCGCCGATTCCAGCCGATAGTGTGGAAAGCGCCGCTCCAGCAACGCAAGATTGCGCATCACCAACCGGCGTTTTTCCGCGCCAAACGACCGCCCTCCGGCGTGGCCGACATAGACTCCTGTCGCGCAGACGTTGCGAAAACCCTGTTCCCGCGCCCGGAGGCAAAACTCAATGTCTTCGCCATAGCCGCGTCCATAGATTTCCGGCAAAAAGCCAACGGCGTCGAGGCAGGCCCGCGTAATGTAAAGGCAGAAGCCGATTCCGTTCGGCAAATCGACGAAATCCGCGCCATTGGCCTTTCGCGCGAGCTGGTCGAGGCGCGCGACCTCGGCCAGAGATCCAAGTGGATTGACGACGTTCGGCGCGGGAAAACTGGTATATTCGCCATTGTTGGAGAGCGGCGTCACGGTTCCGATCCCGGGCGTTGAGCGCGCGACTTCCGCCAGCCGCGCAAGGCTGGTCGGCGGCGGCAGCGCGTCGGCGTTGAGCAGAATGACGTCGCCGGACGGGCAGAGCGCCAGCGCCCGATTGACCGAGGCCGCGAAACCCCTGTTCGACTCATTGCGAAGCAGATCGATCCGCCCGGCGGCGGCCTGTTGGTCCAGCCATGCGCGCAACGGGGCGTTGGGGCTGGCGTCGTCAACCGCGATGATCCGGAGGAGTTGATTTTCGCCCTGGGCGAACAGAGCCTCAAAACAGGCGAGCGTCGCCTCATAGCCTTCGTAGACCGGCGTCACGACCGACAGTTCTGCCCGTTTCCCTCGCCCCAAGGCAGCAGGAGCCGCGCGCAAAGCCTCGGCGCGCCGCCGAGGCGCCGACAGAAGATCGTGCTCCTCGGCCTCAATCAGATGCGCCGCCGCGCGCTTCTGTTCGGGGCTTCCCCAGTTCAGCGCGACGCAAAGGACGGCGCTATCGGTCGGATCACGTTCGAGCGCCAGGGCGAGGTCGCTTATGGCCTCGGCGACGAAGCCCGCGCGCCGCGAAGTCTCCGAGCGCAAGAGATAATCGCGCGCCGATGGCCGCGCCAGGCGGCATAGGCGATCCGCAAAACGGAACGCCGCCGCATAGTCGCAATTTTGCAAATTTTCGGCAGCCAGAACAGCTAACGCCGCGAATTGGCGCTGGGGATCGCAAAACAGCGCCTCAGCGCGACGTGGGGCCATTGTCTCGCGCGAGCTCGCTCAGCCGAAAGCTTTCTCGGGCGTGACCGGCGGCGGCCCCAGCATCACCTCCGCCCGAAAAAGTTCGCTGAGTTCAGTTCCATCGAACGCTTCGGCGATTTCGGCGACGGAGGCCCCTGGCGCCAGAAGCACCGCCCATAAGTCGAAGGCCCCGCCCTCGATGATACGCACTTCGCCGAAGCCCGCCGCCTGGGCCGTGCGCGCGAGGCGCTGGGCCGTAAATCCAGTATTATGGGCCATGGAAATACGACCATCGGCGATGGACTGGCTGTGTCCGAACAACATATCGATCGGACGGATCGGCCCAGCGGGCGATTGATAGGCGATCGCCTCCGCGCCATGAGTCAGCAAATGCCTCGCGATCGCCGCCAAGTCGGGACATGTGACCAACGCGAAGCCTTCGGGCTTGAGAACCCGCAGGAATTCACGGAAAGCGGGGATGACTTCATGCGCGTAGAGATGCTCGATGGCGTGCGAACAAAACAAGGCGTCGAAGCGCCCGTCCCCGACCGCGCCGCTCATATCCGCAAAAGAGCCCAAAATGTCCGGTTGTGTCCGCGGGTCAATGTCGAGGCGAACCTCCGCCCATTTTTCGGGCGCGAAGACGGGATGCAAGCGGTTGCTGGTTGCAGGGCCGCATCCGGCATTCAAGACGGATTTCCTGGCGTTTTGGTTCATGAGAGGCTCGTCATTGGATCGAATTTTCGTCAAGAAACACGGAGAGACCGAGGATAGTTTCAAATTCGGCGTTTACCAATCCAACGCTTTTGCGAAGTGGCGTCCGTCGCCGTTGCGGGATTCATGCTCGTCGAGGCCAAGAATTGACAGCGCGCGTTCCAGGCACGTTCTCTTGGCGTAGCGGGCGAGTGCGGTCGCCCTCGCGGCCGCGCCAAGATGGGCAAACGCCTCAGGACGCGCCAAAATGCCGGCGATCTTCTCGGCGAGGGCGGCGGGATCGTGAAACGGTGTCAGAAGGCCGTCGACCTCATGCGTGATTGCCTCGCGCACAGGCGCGGTGTCCGATGCGACGATGACGCAGCCGGTCGCCATCGCCTCGACGAGCGACCAGGACAAAACAAAGGGAAAAGTCAGATAGACGTGAACACGTGAGACTTGAAGTAGGCGGACGTAATCGTCGTAAGGGAGCGTGGGCAGGAAATGCACGCGCGAATGGTCGATCTGGTTCGCGACCTCATCAAGGTAGAACGACTTCCAACTCGTTCCCTCCGGCGGCGATGCCCCGTAAGAGACCCCATCTCCGCCAGCGATGACGACTTGCGCCTCTGGCCGCGCCGATAAAATCTTCGGCAGGGCGCGCATGAAGATGTGGTAACCGCGCATCGGCTCGAGATTGCGCGCGACATAAGTCACGATCTCCTCGCTTTTTTGCAGCACCCGGCCGTCAGGCAGCGCGAAACGAGCCGATTCGTTGGGGTAAAGTCGCTCGCCATCCACGCCCTCGTGAACGACATGGATCTTACCCCGAAATTCCGGTGGATAGGTTTGCCTTTGCCATTCGGTTGGCGACAATCCCATGTCGGCTTCAGCCAGGGCGAGGAGCGTGCTGGCGTTTTTGCATTGCAAGCCCACCAGTCCATCCAGACCGAGTTGGGGGCCTTCGGGATCGAAATGGATATCCTGCCCCTCAGGGCGGTAGTAATATTCGCAATAGATAACGATTTTCGCGTCGGGGAACACGGTCCTAAGTGGCAAGGTTTCACCCCAGCCGCAATGGCCGATTATAAGGTCGGCGACGAAGCCCGACGCGCGCAATTCGGTCAGCGCATAAAGAACCTCCGTCGCGCGCTGGCACTCAATGTCGAAACGTCGCGCGAAGGGATGGGTTGAAGCGACGTTATACATTGGCATGCGATAGCGGCGCAAATCGACGTTGGGAATTTGCTGCGCTGTTTGCGAACCGATTGCCGCAACCCGCAAGTTCGGCCAGGTCGCCAGTTCGCTGGCCAGGCCACGAAATTGCGCAGGGAAATTATTATGAACAAAGAGAACGTTCATGCCTGTCCGCGGTCATTCGCCGAAAGCCTACGCCAACTCAATTCCGGGTAACACAGAGGCCACAAAAATGGAATAATTAGGATGGAGTTGACAGAGCAATTGAGAAATCGGCTCCGAAACATATTTCGGAGCCGATTCAATGCCGCGTTTCGCAATCGTTGCGAGAGATTCAACAAAATTAGGTTACGATAGTGGTTCCGCCCGCGAAATGAATGGTTGCGTTGACCGAGGTGAGTTTCTGGCCATCGCCGAACGTGATGGTTGTGATGCCGCCAGACACCACCTTCGAAGCGATGCTGGCCTGAGTGTTCGATTCGTTGATCGTAGTGCGATCCGCGCTTCCACCCCAGACCGTAGCATTGCCTTGGAGACCCGCGCCGATCGTGTCTCTTCCCGAGCCAGCAACAATCGTGTCATTTCCAGCACTGGTATAGAATGTGGTGTTGCCCACACTGCTGGTCATGAGATCGTTGCCTGAGCCGCCGGCAATCGTATCGATGGCTCCGGCAGTCAGACCGCCATGCATTTCCGCGTTTCCAGATCCGGCATGCATAAGAGTGTTACCGCCGCCCCACATCGTGTCGTTGCCCGAACCGCCCCACATCTGGGTCTGGCCGGAGCCGCCGTACATCAGGGTATTGCCGTAAGTGCTCGCCATGAGAGCCTGGCCGGAGCCGCCGTAAATCGTATCCGTTGCACCGGCCATATTACCGGCCTGGATCGTGTCCGAACCGGAGCCGCCGTGCATTTCGGTATGGCCACCGCCCCACATCGTATCGTTGCCCGAACCGCCCCAGATTGTATTCTGGCCGACATCGCCCAATATCAGCGTATTGCCGGCAGTGCTGGACAGCAGGTTGTGGCCAGTGCCACCGTAGATCGTGTCGGTCGCGCCGACTGAATTGCCGCCCTGGATCGTATCCGTTCCAGAGCCGCCGTGTATTTCGGTATGGCCGCCACCCCAAATTGTATCGCTGCCGGAGCCGCTCCAGACTGTGTTCTGGCCAACATCTGCCAATATCAGCGTATTACCGTAAGTGCTGGCAAGCAGGTTGTGGCCCGTACCGCCGTAGATCGTGTCGGTCGCGCCGACCGTGTTGCCACCCTGGATCGTGTCCGTACCGGAGCCGCCATGCATTGCGGTATGGCCTCCGCCCCACATCGTATCGCTGCCGGAGCCGCTCCAGATCGTATTCTGGCCGCTCTCGCCGAGCAGCAGCGAATTGCCATAAGTGCTGGACAGCAGGTTGTGGCCCGTACCGCCGTAGATCGTGTCGGTCGCGCCGACCGAATTGCCGCCCTGGATCGTTGCGTTTCCGGAGCCGCCGTGCATTTCGGTGGTGCCGGAACCCCACAATGCATCGGCGCCAGAACCCGCATAAAGCGTGTTCGCGCCCAAACCAGCCAACAACAGATTATTGCCGTTCCAAACAGTTAGGCTGATCGCGCCATCGCCACCGACGAGCGTGTCTTTGCCCGGCCCGATGTAATTGATAGAACCGGGGTCTGCGAGAACATTCCCGCCATTGGAATCGGTGACGGTCGCGGTGGTGCCATCAGAGCCCGCATAAAGGAACAACTCACCACTGCTATAGCTCAGCGTGTAAGAGCCCGGAGCAGCCTCTACCGTCGTGTGCAGAGTGCCAGATCCACTCGGAAGGAGGCCGGCCTGAGTGAGCGCGGAGATAATTCGCGCACTTTCTTCTGGAGTCTTTTTGATCTCCGTTAAAGTAGCATCCAGTTGCGACCTGGTGAGGTCATAAGTAGCCATACGACAAGCTCCGCAATTCTAAACCAATGACAGGGTTCAATACCTGACCGAATTCTTTAAGCCTGCGACGATGCCCGGAATACCCTGACCCGGGTTTCCCTATTTTGTTCCGCCGCCACGCCATTCGTCGCCGCCGGCAAGAGCGGGAAGCTATTCCCGACCATGACATCCGATTTGCATTCGAGATCCAGGCGAAGGCCTACTAGCGGATCCGCCGCGCCAGAACCCACAAGCTCGACTTCCCGCCCCCGCTTGCTGACAATCGCCGCACCCAGGAATAAAGCTTCGGCGCGAAGGGCAAATCGCGCCGAAGCTTCTCCTGCAAGCCTGAGCCGAAGTCCCACAAGCGGAGTTGCGCGACCCCGCGTGCCAGCGAATACTCCTGCCGGCGCCCAATCGAACCAGCGCGGAGGATTGGTCGCCACCAAGACCTGAACATCGATTCGCACCCCAGCCGGAAGCGCACCACGAATTTCTAATCCTTCGATCGCCGCAGGCGCGCCGGGACCAGCAATCCATTGCGCCCCAGAAACTTCCACATCACCTCGACGGGCAACGTGGGCGCAAATACGAAGTCCAGGCCCGGCGCCACCTTGCTCGGTCGCGAGCCCAGGAGCGCTCCCTAAACCTGACGCGAATGATCCCTCTCCCGCCGCGATGAGTTCGAGGGCAAAGGAGGCTTCATATGAAGCTCCTGTGCTCTGGCGAATGAGCTTGATGGAGAGCTCTCCCGGCCGCTTCGCGTGAACGACAAGCGCCTCCCCGGGGCAAGAAAGCAGCCCAGGCGAAACGCCCGGCGCGGAAATGACTTCGATGAACGCCTCATTTCCCGCCGCTGGACGCGCGATCGCAACCGGCGGCAGCCCAAGGACTGAACTCGAAACATACTTGAGGAGATAGAGCCCGCGACCCACTTGCGTTGTCGTCACACGCTCAAGAACCGCGTCGCCCAACTGCATCCCTCACCAGCTAGATTACGCGAAGCAAAAGGCTACTACACCTACTCGTCCCCCGCGCAAACCGAATCATGCCACCATGGAATAGCATGCATATATCCATGTACGTTACGTAAGCCTTAACGGTGCAATTATGCAAGCCGAAACTCGCCGGCGCACCGTGCGCACGCCGTTTCGGAGAGGATGGTCCACAATTTAAAACCGAGTGCGCCGCTTCTTGCGGCCGCCACGCGCGGCAAGCCCCGCGTTGACGATAACTGGGGCATAAGCGGCATCGTTCATGTTCTGAAATCGGGCGGGCGTTGGATCGATGCCGTTCCGCACGCTCGCGCAAATCGGGCCATCTTCCTTTCACCACCCGCACACATAGCAGTCCGGCCCGTCGCATTCGGTTCTGGCTCGTCCACATCGGGGCCCTCCCGATTCCGGCCACTTCCTTGAATCACATCCGTTTCATGTGATTCAACTTCTTTCCGGACGGACACTTACACCAAGCGATCTATCGTTCTGACTCGAGCGGCCAGCGAATTCCACCCGCGCGCTCGACCTTTTCTGTTTGCGAGCCAGCCCGCGACCGTTTAAAATGCATTGTTTTCGCTACCGGTTTATGTGGCACTCCTGCTGCAAGCGTCAGCGCGTTCCAGTGCCAGTCTTCGTGACCGAAACCCAACTCCAAGTCATTGCGCCGAAATGGGAACTTCCGAAAGAGGCTAGTGCGCGCAAACGACATTGCGTCCCAATAGTTCATCCAAGACAAGTAACCCGGATCGCAAAGCGCACTTTCGGAATCGACATGCCACCAAAAAAGCCGTCGGTCACCGAAGATCAGGTTACAGGCGGAATGGGCAACAATCTCGGGACGTTTCTCAACCAGCCTCCAGGCTTCTACCAACCAATTTTCGGTCCAGAGATCATCGCAGTCGAGAAACGCTGCGCAAAGGCCCCGGGCGATTTCGATCCCGCGGTTGCGCGCCAAACCGGGATCGCCCTCGTCGGTTTCGAGAAATCGCGCAAAGCCACCCAACGCCGATCGAAGTGTTGACGCCGTTACGCTGTCGGCGCGATCAAGCACGACAATAATTTCGTGACTCAGCCCCTCCGCAGTCGACTGCAACAGCGCCGCTTGGGCGCTTCTGGCGGAAACGCCCGCGATCACGCCCTCGCGATGCGCAGTCAAGATAACAGATATATCCAGATTGGTACTCAATGCGCTAACCTCCAATCCCCTTGGCGCCTATCATTCGCCGTAAAATCCTTTGAGCGCCTGGTCGTAGCACGCCGGAGTATGACGGCTGCGAATCCTCGCTTGAAGCGCATGAACTTTGGCAATTCGGGCTCCGGCATCACTTAACATGTCGCGTAGCGCCGCGACATAGGCGCTCGGATCCTCCGGCTCCCGTACCGGCCAGCCGGTTTCCTCATCGATTAACTCGGGGACCCCGCCAACCGCGCTTGCCGTGATTGGAACGCCCAAGGCGGCACATTCGATCAAAATGGTCGGCAGCCCGTCCCAGGCGGATGTGTAGATCCAGCCATCCGAAGCGGCCAGCGGCAATTCGCCGAAGGACGCAAAAGAGCCATGCATCGTCACGTTCGGCGGCAGGCGGGTAAGATCCGGCGGCGCGTCAAGAACCGCCTTTCCCCAGCAGGCGAAATCGACATCTGGCATTGACTGGGCAATTGTCAGCAATAAATCAAAACGCTTTTGGCGGTCGAGCCGTCCAGCCCAAAGCAGCAGCGGCCTCGGCCGCGACGGGCGGCTTTGGACCTGCGGCCTCACTGCCGGCATTTCAGCCACAGGCGTCATGGCAGGCGAATAAATCGTGAATAGTTTTGCCTGCAACTCCGGCGGCAGTGCATACCTTGCTGTAAGGGACCTAGCCAAATCGGCGCTATCCAGAATAGCGGCGCTGAGATGCTGAATTATGCTAGCGAAATACATAACGGGGTATCCGACCTCAATCCCCTCAGGCGTGCGATCAGCACAGAAGTAATACGCATAGAGACGGAACTGGACAGCCAGCTGCGCTCCAAAATCGTCGAACATTTCGAAGCAAATGCGGCTATTTACATTGAAAATTCGCTTCGGCGCTATCTCCTGAATCAAGGTATAAAGCGCACGAGGCTTATTACTGAATGCCGCTAGAACACCAGAAATATCTATGCTTGCGACTGTCTCATGAAACCAGTCTGGACGCTCCCATTCAGACCCTTCCGTACGCAGGATCAACGTCCGCCCCAATTTCGATATCGCGTTGGCCAGCACGCCTGCCACAAAATCCGCTCCACCCAGCCTGCAGCAGGGCATCAGGACGACCGATACGAACGGACCCGGAGGCAGGATCCTGCGCATAGCCACAATCTGGTGATATTCAGCATCATGCCACTGAGGAAGAATCTGGGCTTCATTCCCCGAGGGAATGCCAATATTCGGCTCGAAGGCGGCGGCGCGCCGGCAAAGCTTGTGGATCTCGCCGGAGACATAAAACGTCGCCATTTCGTTAATAGTTACCCTAACCTGGGGGTCAGTCAGGTACAATTCTTGAAATTTCGCTGTCCAGGCGGGGCTGACCGGGGGAAAAAGCCTGGCGTCGTTCTGCGCCCCACCAACGCAATAGCCCGCCTCACCTACCTGCGCGGGTGAGCCCGGCAGCAATGCCGCCTTGGCCAATCGCTTCCGGAGCGACTTTCGAAGGCGCCGGGAAAAATCACGAGGAAAATGCCGAATTTTGCGGGCTAGCTGACCAATGAGCCAGCGCGAACTTTCGCTATTGCTTTCCCATTGCCGGACCCGCTCTCGCAAACTTTCCAAATCTCGCCCATCTTGCATTTGTTGGCCTTCTCAAGACTGCGATGTAGCGCCAGCAACCCACACCCCATGCGTACAAAAAAAGCTCTAATACTTACACTCATAACTCATGTACGCACGCGCTGAAGCAGCAAAAGAATACAGCATTGCCATTTAGCTTCAGAGTTTGTTCCTACGTCCAAGAACCTGTGAACAGCTCTCATTTGGCGGATGAATGAAGCCAGGCCCAACTCTGCCTTACTCCTTCGTCAAGCCCAATATTGCAACGCCAGCCAAAAGTTTTTCCAGCGCGAGAGACATCGAGAATCGAACGCGGAACGTCGACTTGGCGCCCGGGCTTGTAATTGGTGGCGATATTGGCTCCGGACACCGCTCGAATAATATCGATAATATCGTTCAACGACTGCCCTTGTCCGCTGCCTGCATTGAAGGGGCCGACGCTATCGCTGGCGGCCGCCATGACGCAGAGCCGTGCGAGATCGGCGACGTGGAAATAGTCACGCACGACGCTGCCATCGCCCCAAATCTCAATGGGCTGACCGTCGTGCACCCGCTTGAGGAACGTTGAAATGACGCCCTGCACCCCCGAATGCGCCTGACGCGGTCCATAGGGGTTGGAAGCACGGATAACCACCGACGAGACTCCCCGAAAATTCCGGTACATTTCGAGATAACTCTCAATCGCGACCTTCACAATTCCATACGAATTGATGGGACGAAGCGGGTGGTCCTCCGGAACCGGAACTATAGCGGGCGCGCCATAAACCGTCCCTCCCGATGACAGGTACAGAATGCGGCTCACCCCCAAGCTGACCATCGTGTCTAATAAACAAAGTGTATTAATAAGATTATCTTGCACATCTGCCTTTGGATCAAGATTAGCAGTCGATGGAAACGTTGTGCTGATAAGATGAAATACTGTATCGATGCCCGCAAGGGCTTCAATCAAAGTCATATGGTCGGAAAAATTGCCGAAGCGATACTCAACGCCATCGAGCGGCGAACGGAATCGCTCGGGCTGGCGATCCAGTATGCGCACCGAATGCCCCTGCGCAACAAGCGCATCAACCACATGCGAGCCGACAAAGCCGCAACCGCCGAGCACAAGCGCCTTCATCTTCCGCCATCAGCAAAGAAGCCCGCAACGATCGGTGAAAAGCGCTTAGAATGGTTCATCAAGGATATGAATTCCATACCATTTCAAAGCCCCCTGCTATCGGTATCCGCCAAGTTCGCGGAAGTACGAATTGATTGAATTTACCAAATCTATCCCGCGGCCTACAGCCGTTTGCGATTTTTATAACATGGACCCCGCCGCGCACCACGACCGGAACTTGCCACCAACTGTCTCGCAGGTTCTATCTCTTATTTGCAGGAAATCGAATTGTCCACCTGCAACCGGGCGTTTTTTCTGGTGACCTGCCACGGAACTTTCAACCAGCGGCGATTGCGGACGCGACTGGCTTTACGCATTCGGCCCCAGACTCAATTGGCCCACCATATGATGCTGGCGGCGATATAAACAGCGCTCGCGAAGACGTGGGCGAGTTTGTCGTATCGGGTGGCGATCCGCCTCCAATCCTTGAGGCGGCAGAACATCCGTTCGACCAGATTTCTTTGCCTGTAAGCTTCCTTGTCGAAAGCGTGAAAGCGCTTTCGTGTGGGATTGTTCGGGATAACCGGACAGGTTCCGCGCTCGTTAAGGAATGCACGCAGCCCGTTTGAATCATAAGCCGTATCCGCCATACAGAGCCGCGCCGATGGCAGCGGGCTCAACAAGGCCAAGGCGGCGCGAATGTCACCCAGCTGGCCCGGCGTTATCTCGAAGGCGATGGGTCGTCCGCCTCCATCAACAACGGCATGGATTTTCGTCGTGCGACCACCCCGCGAGCGCCCAATCGCCTGTTCAGACGCCCCCCTTTTCCGCCTGCGGCCGAACGATGGGCTTTCGCTGTGGTCGAGTCGATCATCTGGACGTCGTCGGGACTGAGTTCGACCAGGGCGGCGAACAGCCGTCGCCAATGCCCCTTGATGCTCCAACGCCGAAACCGATTGTAGATCGTGGTCGGCGGGCCATAAGCAGAGGGCGTGTCTTGCCAGCGGCAACCCGATTTCAACACGTGAATAATGCCGCTGATGATGCGACGATCATCGTCACGCCGCGCACCCGGTTGATTTTAAGCGGCTTGCTTCGCCGCCCACCGGCACCTTCCGGCAATACGGCGCGACCGATCCCGCAAACCGGCTGGCGGCGAGCTGGAAGCACTGGAATCCGACTCACGCCCCTTTCGATGAAGTCGAGGGCAAAGCCGGCAACTTTCATCCACACTGCCTTCAAACGATCAGGCCGCCATGGCGGCCTGATTTTATCCAAAATACCCCCCCCCCCCCCCGGAAACCCCGAGCGGTTCGGGGCAACATCCGGCGAATCAGTCACAATGCGTTTTGACGACCGGTTTTTTGGGGGCTTCCGACTGTAAAAAATCTTGCTATGACACATCGTCGCTGTTAACATTTAGATGGCAGATAGACTCCGGATATACGTAAAAAATGCACCCCCGGATGCGGTGATAGGCTCAACTGGAATTTCAACTATTTATGGGGCGATATTTTGCGGGTATATGAATTTGATGTTTCAATTGTGCTCAATGTTCATAACGA
This sequence comes from Rhodoblastus sp., assembly GCF_019449565.1. Lineage (GTDB taxonomy): Bacteria > Pseudomonadota > Alphaproteobacteria > Rhizobiales > Beijerinckiaceae > Rhodoblastus. The sequence goes on from NZ_JAGRPM010000086.1 coordinate 23,666, forward strand.
GGCTATTTTTCTTCGGCGAACATTACTGTCAATTGAGGACGCGGCGCGGTTTGCGCGGCTATCTGGAATAACAATTGAGCTTATTGTTGTGCTCGACAGCGCAACGCCGGAGACTGCGGCGTGGCTGAAAAAAGTTGTTTCTGATGCCTTTAACGATATTATGAAAATAAATGTATCAAACGGCTCGCTTGGCCCCTCGCGCAACGCCGGAATTCGAGCCGCGAGAGGTGAATTTATACTAACAGCAGATGGCGATGATCTGATTTCTTATAATACGATATCAGCCTTTGTGGCGCTTGCGCGCAATACAAAAGAAAAGGCGCTTTTGTTCCCTCAGTTTTACATTGGATTCGGCGACAACGATCACATTTATAAAATGTTTGGAACTGATATTTTATCATCTCTTGCATTTATTGAGTATCATCCTTTCGTTTCTCGTATATTTTGTAGGACTGATGACCTGTTATCATTGCCGTATTCGGATGCGCGACTTTCGTCTGGCGTGGCGTTTGAAGATTGGCACCATAATATGGAGGCCGTTGCCCGAGATTTCCAATTGATTGTGGCCAAGGATATTATCGTCTATTATCGTGGGCGCCCAAAAAGCCTACTACGTAATGCGCTAGCTGTTTCGGCGTGCGTGACGGCAGCTACGGATTTGTTCAAACCCGAAGTATACCTCAGCAAATGCGCAAGAGATTATGAAAACTATTGTCTGCGTTTGCCATCATTCCCGAACGCCGCGAGTATACGTAAGGAATTCATGGATAATGCCGTCTGCCGGGAAGTAACGCTAGTGGCTTCTCGTATAGACCCAGGCATCTCGCTCGCGACAGCGTCCGTTTCGCATGCTTTCAGTTCAATGGAAGGTGATTTGCGTCCGGGGCTGTGCTATTATCGAATGTGTCAGGCCGTGGGCCAAAGCCAATTTGATGATATTCTTTTAGTTCCCGGCCCCGTCCAAAGTTACAATCTCCAGATATTAAGCGCGTTGAAAGCGCTCGATCCGCAGCGGAGGCTCTTAGTGATTGCCGGGCAATCAGGGGGGTGCGCTCCGAGTGCAGACCAGTTGCCTCCAAATGCGGTTTTTATTGATCTTTTTGCAGAGGGTCACGACCTTTCGGAGCGGCAGCGGCAAATTTTGACGCTGCGTCTTATTCAATCCGTTGCCCCCTCCGCAGTGGTCCATATCCTAAACTGTCCCTTTGCAAACAACTTTATCATGCGATTCGCTGATCTTCTGTCTGGTACGACACTTGTTTACTATCGCACTGGTGATGCGCACTACCAGCTGGAGGAAGGTTGGTTTGTCCAAGGGGATGCAGCCAATTTTCTGTCCGAAATCGGTTGGCGTCTTGATATGATCGTTTGCGATAACTCGAAAGTTGCGCGATCGGATATCTTCATATTCGATACCCTCGGGTCGAAATACAAGACGCTGTCTCCAATGGTCACTGGGTCCGTGGACGCAGCCCCGTGCGACCGACCTTTGAAGCATCAGCTTCTATGGGCATCTTCGCTAGAACCGCAAAAACGTCCCGAGTTACTAACCCTGATCGCGCGCCTGCTCGCAGAGCAGATGCCGAATCTTCGCATAAATCTCTACGGTTCATCTCCAGACGGCGAATTCGACCCGAACAAATTCGCTGACCTTAGCAACCTGCACTATTTTGGCGCCTTCGATGGGTTTGACTCTCTACCTTACGCGGAGAATGACGCATTTTTATATACATCGGCTTATGACGGAATACCGTCAATTATTCTTGAGGCAATGCGTGCCGGCCTCACAGCATTCGCACCCGACGTCGGTGGGCTGTCCGAAATAATTTCGCCGAATTCGGGCTATATCATCCCAAATAACTGTGACAACTTGCTGCTTGCTCAGGCCTATGTCGATGCGATAAAGGAGTTTTACGGAAATAAGACGGATCGAATTGCCCTGCGCCGCGAAGCCAAGCGGTTGGTCGAACATCGGAATGGTGCCGAAGCCTTTCAAAACGGCGTGGCGCGCCTGTTCGGGCTGAATGCCGGTTTCTCCGCGATACAACAGTGATGGGGCGCTCCTTTGGAAAACGATGGCGAGAACGAAACGTTAAGGAATCCGACGCAAAATGGGGATACCGTCGAGCGTCTGCATTTTGATGCTCCGGGCGCTGTCTTTCACGCTTATACTGCCGCCCAGCATGCGGTCCGTTACGCCAGCGTTCGTGAAATCGTCGCCGGTTGCCGCGTGCTCGATATAGCTTGCGGCGAAGGTTACGGTGCCGAACTGATGAGTCGCTGGGGTGCCCGGCACGTCATTGGCCTCGATTGTTCTGCTGAAGCTATTGCCGCCGCGCGAAAGCGCTTCGGCGGAGAGGGGCGAGAGTTTCGTGTCGGGAATGCAGAGCTCGCGGACGAGCTTTTAAAAGACGAGCTCCCTTTCGACGTGATCGTATCGTTTGAGACTATTGAACATTTGCGCGACCCTGAACGGTTTCTGACGTCGATTGCGCATTTGCGCGGTCAGAATACGGTTATCGCAATTTCCTGTCCGAACGACGAAACGATCATTGGCGATTCGGCTCCTAACTTGCACCATCTGCATCGCTACACCTTTGAAGAGTTCCGCCGTCTGTGCGAGGATCGACTGGGACAGGCCGCGCGCTGGTTCGTCGGCGCGCCGGTTGCGGGCGAAATGAACGTCGTGCTTAATGATCCGAGGGTGTTTAGCGGGGCCACTGATGCTGGCGCTTTGCTTGATTTGCAACCTATGGATAATGTCTTCGTTATGCCGTCCCAAGCTAACGCCGCAGTGTCACGGGAAAACTGTTCGCATTATCTCGGCCTATGGGAGTGCGATGCTGTAGTCAACGCCGTGTTGGCGGCGCAGTCGCTGCCGAGCTTTCTCGAGCCCTGGCGCGCGGTCGAGTGGTTAAAGTCTGAACTTGCGGGGGCGCAGCGACAAATACAGGCGCTCCAGGATGAACAGCGGACGTCGCAAGTCCGATTTGACACGCAGTTCGCAGACCAGAGCGCGCAGCTTCAGGATTTGCTAAAACTCAAGAACGAATGGTACGAACCGGAATTACTCCGCCGGTCAGCCGAACTCGAGGCCGCGCGGGCACGGGCGCTTCATTACGCCGAGAAACTAAATCAGGCAAATGCCGAGTTCGCAACAGCGAAAGACTTTCTTGAATCACGATTTGCAAAAATCTGGCGTGCCAATCCGCCGATGTTTGAACGCCGGACGTTTCGACGCTTCACCAAAATTCTCAGCTGGTTTTATCGGCCTTAATGCAAGCTCACACTATTGCGTTTGAAAATCACGCTGAAAGCACGCAACTCGAAGGAAAATACTCCTTGTCTATTAACTCGCGCGTCGTTGGGCTTGATATAATCAGAACTTGCGCGATTTTATTCGTCATATTTGGTCATTTTTCACAACATTCATTGCCGCCGCAATGGTTCGGAACTTTTTTTGGACCGATGGGCATATTCGGCGTGGAACTATTTTTCGCATTGAGTGGCTATTTGATTGGCGGCATCATTATTCGTCAGTTTGATGCCGGCAAATTCTACAGTTTCATGAATTTGAGCAATTTTTGGTTTCGACGCTGGATGCGAACATTGCCATTATATTACTTTTTTTTGCTTGTATATTTCCAGATGGATTGGCGTGGACCATTTGCATACAGCAAATATTGGCAATATTTTTTGTTCGGTCAAAATTTGAGTTCCGTCACTCCTCCATTTTTTGAGCTCTCCTGGAGCTTGGCGATCGAGGAATGGTTCTATCTCATATTTCCATTCACGCTCATTATCGCAGCCAAGTTTATCGCGGGCAGGCGCGCGGTTGCCGCTGCAATGATCGTTCTTGTCATGACGCCGCTCGCCCTGCGTCTTACGACGCCATTGTTCAACCAGACGAACGATATGCTCGGCTTTATCCGGGTCCCGGTAATGTTTCGGCTCGACGCGATTACCTATGGCGTGCTGATGGCGAGTGTGCGGGCGTGGCGGCCAGAGATTTGGAAATTACTGCAGCGTCACGCTTGGGCTTTTTTTGTGGCCTACGCGCTGTTGCTGGTGTATTTTTGGATTAAAACGCCTGGACTTGAGCAGCACGTCACGCGGATATCCGCGCTGTTCGCTGCTATCCCCTTTATCAGCGCACTACTTATTCCATATATGTCAACTATCTCGCTTAATAAACAACCGACAGCTCAAACGTTTTTTGTATATACTAGCATCGTGTCGTACTCAATTTACTTGGGACACATACTTGTGATTATATTGATTAATAAATATATATTTTCTTTCCGTGATGGAAAGGTGGCGATTTATGATAATTGGTATTATTTATATCCGCTGTATATCACAGGAACATATGCGATGGCTTTCATGACATATATTTTGGTAGAGCGGCCATTTTTGAAACTTCGCGACATGTGGTCTACGAGAAAAATCGTTACTCTCGACGCGGTGTAATTGAACCTACTTGGCTATCACGATCATCAACGAGGCCGGATCGATCACGCAGGCATCGACGTCGTCTCCTACAAGGATCGCAGGAACGTGGCGGCAGAGCTCATGGGTATTTTCGCGCCAACGATGCGGCGGGCGGCGAAGCCGCCCCGGCGGCCTTCGGGGCCGGCATCTAGGGAAAAAGTGTCCGGCCATCGGCCAGAGCTGGCGAAGGGCCTGGACGGAGGTCGTTCCCTTCTATGCGTTTCATCCGAAAGTGCGCCGGGCGGTCCGAGCCAAGGCACATTTTCCGACCGATGACGCGGCGATGAAATGTAAGTGTCCGGTCAGGCGGTTGCTGGCGTCAATGGTCAGTTGTGCTAGAGCGTTTTCTGAACATTCTGAATCGTAGGGGATTCCCAAAGAGGCGCGAGTCAGATTCAAACTGCATGCTGGCGAAGGAGGCCGGCATGCATGAGCAAACCGCTTTCGCTTGATCTCAGAGAACGTGTCGTGGCGGCAGTAACTGACGGCCTTTCGCGCCGGCAGTCGGCGGAACGCTTCGGTGTCAGCGCTGCCAGCGCGGTGCGGTGGTGCGCGCTGGAGCGCGACCAGGGCGATCCCAAGCCCAAGGCGATGGGCGGCGATCAACGCTCTCACCGCATCGAGGCGCATGGGGATTTCATCATGGCCGCCGTCGCCGAAAAGTCCGATATCACGCTCGAAGAACTTCGCGAGCGCCTAGCCGGCGTAGGCGTCCATGTCGCGGTTTCGACGCTATGGCGGTTTTTCGCGCGTCGCGGATATACGTGGAAAAAAAGACGGCTCATGCGAGCGAGCAAGACCGTCCCGACGTAAAACGGCGACGTGAAGACTGGTTCGACGACCAACTCGACCTTGACCCGGACCGGTTGGTCTTTATCGACGAAACATGGACCTCAACCAATATGGCGCGAACGCGCGGCCGCGCTCCCAAAGGCGAGCGATTGCGCGCCTCGATCCCACACGGCCACTGGAAAACAATGACCTTCATCGCGGGCTTGCGTCGCTCCGGCATGGTCGCGCCGATGGTTCTCGACGGCCCGATCAACGGCGTCTGGTTCCAGGCCTATGTCGATCAGGTTCTCGTTCCGACGCTCTCGTCCAGCGACATCGTCATCATGGACAATCTGGGCAGCCACAAGCGCCCCGCTATTCGCGCCGCAATCGAAGCCGCGGGCGCGAAACTGCTCTATCTTCCGCCCTACAGCCCCGAATTCAACCCGATCGAGAAGGCCTTCTCGAAGCTGAAAGCGCTGCTCCGCAAGGCGTCGGAGCGCACTGTTGAGGGCTTGTGGACCGCGATCGGCGCGCTCATACCGGCTTTCAAACCAAACGAATGCGCCAATTTCTTCGCCGTAGCAGGTTATGACGCAATCTGATCAGAAAATGCTCTAGATTTTCAGCTGATCGAGGCCGAACATGCATCTAATGAATTCGGAAAAACGCGACCAACTCGTCGCCGCCTGTCTGCGGTTCGATGTCGCGCGTCTCGATGTTTTCGGATCAGCGGCGCGCGGCAATGATTTCGACCCGGCTCGTAGCGACCTCGACTTCCTGGTCGTTTTTCGCCCCGACGCCAAAGCCGACTTCTATCTCGACCTCGAAGAGGCATTCGAACGCATTCTCGGCCGCAAAGTCGACCTCATGGATCGCTGCGCCATCGAAGCCAGCGGCAATTATATCCGTCGGCGCAGCATCCTCGAACAGGCAGATCCAATCTATGTCGCGTGACGACGGCCTCGTTCGAGGGTGCGCATCCGATCACGCAGCTGATGGGGTGATGGCGAGGTTGCACGTCAGGAGATCGCCGATCCTGTTGATTGGGTGATCGGCGATATGCGTCAGCACCGTTCTCAAATAAGCTTCTGGATCGAGGCCATTGAGCTTGGCGGTCTCAATGAGCGACAGGACGCCGGCGACGCGTTCGCCACCCCTGTCTGAGCCTGCGAACAGCAAGTTCTTACGACCGAGAGCGATCGGCCGAATGGCGCGCTCGGCGTAACCGTCCGGTCAAGCGGCCTTTGCCTTGAACGCGTCGCCCCATGGCAGGAGATCGGCGACCTTTTTGGCGGGATAATCGGCGATTTGGACGAATACGCTTCGCAGGTAGGCCTCAGGGTCGAGGCCATTGTGCTTGGCGGTTCCGATCAGCGACAATATGCCTGCGGCTCGTTCCCCGCCACGGTCTGATCCAGCGAACAGCCAATTTTTCCTGCCGAGAGTTATCGGTCGGATCGAGCGCTCCGCGGCGTTGTTGTCGATTTCGATCGTGCCGTCGTCGATGAACCGGCCAAGCGCGGTCCAACGCGCCAGCGCGTAGCGGATCGCTTCCGCCGTTCCCGATTTTCGCGGCAGCTGAGCAAGCATGGTTTCAAGCCAGCGGCGAAAGGCGGCAATGCGCGGCGCGGTTTGTTCCTGCCGGACCTGTCGTCGTCGTTCGGGCGGCGCGCCGCGGATCGTGGCCTCAATGTCGTAGAACTCGCCAATCCGCTTGATCGCCTCATCCGCGATCGGCGCGGGGCCGGCGACCGTCAGGTCGAAAAACTGGCGGCGAGCATGCGCCATGCAGGCCGCTTCGAGGATTGCCGGCGCGTCGCCAGGCTTTTTGGGTTCATAGAGATGGCGGAATCCGGCGTAGCCGTCGGCGTGAAGCACGCCGCGGAAGCTTTCGAGATGTTTTCGCGGACGTTCGCCCTTGCGGTCGGGGCTATAAAAATAGGCGACCGCCGGCGCTGTCTCATCAGCCCACGGACGACCATCGCGAACATAGGTCCAAAGCCGGCCCTCCTTTGTCTTTCCCTTGCCGGGATCCAACACGGGAACCGGCGTGTCGTCGCCATGCAGACGATTTCCGGCGAACACATGCGCGCGCAGGGTCTCGACCAGCGGCGCCAGCAGCGCATTGGCCTGACCAACCCAATCCGCCATGGTGGAGCGGGAAAGCTCGACGCCTTCGCGGGCATAGATTTCGGATTGGCGATAAAGCGGCAGGTGGTCGCAGTATTTCGACACCAGCACATGGGCGAGGAGGCCTGGACCCGGCTTGCCGCGCTCGATCGGTGGCGACGGCATGGCGGCTTTGATCTCGGTGTCGCAGCCTTTGCACACCATCTTGCGCCGCACATGCCGCACGACGCGGAAGGAGGCCGGGACATAATCGAGCACTTCGCTGACCACGGAGCCGGCCTTTAGGAAGTCGCGACCGCCGCAGGTCGGACAGGCGCAATCTCCAATCTCGTGGACTTCGTCGATACGTGGCAGATGCTCCGGCAAAGGCTGGCGCGCCGGCTTGTTCTTCTCGGCCTCCGCCTTGCGAACCGGCGGCGGCGCGGTCTCGCCCGCCGAGGCTTCGATGTCCTCCAGCGCCAGTTCAAGCTGCTCGATTTCGCGTGCGACTTTTTCAGAGGAGGCGCCGAAGCGCGCCCGACGCAGCAGAGCCAGTTGCGCCTTCAGTTTTTCGATCAACGTGTCGCGCGTGTGAAGCCGGCGGTTCGCCTCGGCCAGTTCCGCCGCCTGCGCGGCGATGATCGCGCGCAGGGATTCGAGATTTTCCGGCAAATCGGCGACGGCTTGGCTCATGGCCGGATTTTAACTGATTTGCCGCTTTCCAAAAAGTAATTTTGCCATGAGTCGCCTTGTTTCTCAGGCCATTCGCGACGGCGGCGACGACCAGGAGGGACGACGCCAATCCATACCCTCCCACAGCATCGCCAGCTGCGCCGCCGTCAGGCGAGCGGTTCCATCGGCCGCCGATGGCCAGGGAAAACGACCGCGCTCCAGCACCTTGTAGAACAGGCAAAAGCCCTGGCCGTCCCAGTACAGCAGTTTGATCCGGTCGCCGCGCCGGCCGCGAAAGGCGAAGACCGCCCCTGAAGCCGGGTTCTGGCGCAAGCTCGCCTGAGCCAATGCAGCCAATCCGTCGATGCCCTTGCGCATGTCGACGGCGCCGCAAGCAAGATAAACGCGGACATTCGACCCAGGGCCGATCATGCGTCTTCCACCGAACGGATCAACGCCTTCAGCATCCCCGCGTCGAGCCCGGCTTCGACTTTGAGAACCCGACCATTGGTGCAGCGGATCTCGATACGACCGGGCCGGCTGCCACGTGTCGTCACTCTGGGCGCCGTGTCGCGTTCCCTGTACCTGGGTTCGGCATTCTCGCTGGCGGCGACGACCACAGGCAAGAAGGTTGGATCTGTCGCAACCGGCGCACTCAATCCCAGTTGCCGACGCCATGTATAAATCTGCTGGGGGACGATATCGTGGCGACGCGCCACGTCTGCCATCGTCAAACCGCTCGTCAAAGCCTCTTCCAGGATCGCCCGTTTTTGCTCTTCCGACCAAAATCGTCGCCGTTCGAGCCCCGCCAAAATCTCCACCCGAGCCATCGGTCCCCATCGCTCCGTCGCTAAATACGGAATTAGCGACGTAACCTCAGGCCAATGCCGGAAAACCAAAAGGCGCTTTCACCGGACGGTTACCGCTCGGCGGCATTGTTGTCAATCTCGATCGTGCCGTCGTCGATGAAGCGCGCAAGTGCCGTCCATCGCGTCAACGCGTAGCGGATCGCTTCGGCTGTCGTGGATTTCCGTGGCAGCTGCTTCAGCACGGATTCAAGCCATTCGCGCAGAGCGGCGAAGTGTGGCGCCGTTTGTTGCTGGCGTATTTCTCGTCGTCGATCGGGCGCCGCGCCGCGGATGGCGCCTTCGACGTCATAGAGTTCGCCAATGCGCCGGAGCTCCTCCTCAGCTATCGGCGCCAGGCCGGCAGCTGCGAGATCGAAGAACTTGCGCCGGACATGGGCGAGGCAGGCGGCTTCAACAATCGTCGCGAACTCGCCCGGCTTTTTCGGCTCGTAGAGATCGCGGAACCCGGCATAGCCGTCAGCGTGAAGAACGCCGCGAAAGCTTTTGAGATGAGCTTGCGGATGTTCGCCTTTGCAATCCGGGATCGTGTCCCAAATCGTGGTGTAGCTGACGGTGGGCGCCGTCGTTTTCCTGGCCGAGCCGGGATGTGTCAGGCGGCCGCGACGGGCAGGCTGACGAGGGGATCATCGCTCAACGGCGCCATGGTCTCAAGCGTCATATAGCGGCTTCGTTGCACGGCCCATTCATCGTTTTGCTCCAGCAGGATGGCGCCGATCAGACGGGTGATCGCCTCTTCGTTGGGAAAGATGCCGACGACCTCGGTGCGCCGCTTGATTTCGCCGTTGAGACGCTCGATCGGATTGGTTGAGTGCAACTTCGTTCCATGCGCCGCCGGAAACGCCATATAGGCGAGCACATCCGCTTCGGCTTCATCCATCAAGGCGGCGAGTTTGGGCGTCTTTGGCCGCAGCTGGTCGGCGACCTTGCGCCATTGGCCGCGGGCGGCCTCGGCGTCGTCCTGGACGAAAGCGGCGGCGATAAAAGCAGAGACGACGCGCCGTCCGCTCTTCGTGGCGTGGCCGAGAACATTGCGCATGCAGTGGACGCGGCAGCGCTGCCAGCTGGCGGTCAGCACTTTTGACACCGCCGCCTTGATGCCCTCGTGGGCGTCCGAGATGACCAGCTTGACGCCGCGCAGCCCTCGGCGGCGCAGCTTGCGCAGAAAATCCGTCCAGAAGGTCTCGGCTTCCGAGGGGCCGATGTCCATGCCCAGCACTTCACGGCGGCCATCGGCGTTGGCGCCGACCGCGATGATCACCGCCGCCGAGACGATGCGGCCATTGTTGCGGACTTTGACGTAGGTGGCGTCGATCCAGAGATAGGGCCAGTCCCCTTCGATCGGCCGGTTGAGGAAGGCTTTGACCTTGCCGTCGATCTCCTCGCACAGGCCGCTGACCTGGCTCTTGGAGACGCCGCTCATGCCCATCGCCTTGACCAGATCATCGACCGAGCGCGTCGAGACGCCTTGAATATAGGCTTCCTGGATCACGGCGGTCAGCGCCTTCTCGGCCATCCGGCGCGGCTCCAGAAAGCCCGGAAAATAGCTGCCCTTGCGCAATTTAGGGATGCGCAGCTCGACCGTGCTGCCCGCGTCTCCCAGTCGCGCCCGATAGCCATTGCGCTGGGCGAGGCGCTCGGGACTCTTCTCGCCATAGCCGGCGCCGGTCAGTCCAGCGACCTCCATCTCCATCAATCGCTCGGCGGCAAAGCCGATCATCTCACGCAAGATATCGGCGTCGGGGGCCTTTTCCACGAGCGCGCGAAGGTTCATCATCTCATCGGTCATCGGTGGTTTCCTTGGTCGCGTTGATGTTCGCAACCCAACTCTGACCACAGAAATCGTCGATGACCACCGCAAGCCGCTGGCTCGCTACGGCGCCTTTGGAAGGCGCGCTTCGCGAGCAGCTACGCTACCCTCCCAGCTACACCACGTCCCGGGACACGACCCCAATAGGCTCACATCGGTCATTCATAAAGGCCGTTGGTATAAAGCCTCGGCGGATTTTACTCTGATCGGATCGCCCGAAAGTAGATTTTCCGGCCTTTGTCACGGCGGCGAGCTGGACGATTCAATCACGGAAGGCTTCTGGAGCCTGTCGGAAACATCCCGCCAGCCGAGCCAGCGGCGCGTTATTGCACGTCAAACGATCAGGCAGCCATAGGCGCCTGATTTAAACAAAATGCCTCCAGCAAACCCAGCTCCGAACCGTTGGAACGGGCTCTCATATGAAGTCGATTTTCACGATCTCGTAGCTCTTGCCGCCGCCGGGCGCGTTCACTTCCACGGTGTCGCCGACCTGCTTGCCGATCAGGGCGCGGGAAATCGGCGAGGAAATGGAGATCTTGCCCGATTTCACGTCTGCCTCCATGTCGCCGACGATCTGGTAGCGCTTCTCGGTCTCCGTATCCTCGTCGATCAACGTGACGGTCGCGCCGAATTTCACGGTCTTGCCCGATAGCTTGGTGACGTCGATGATGTCCGCGCGGGAAAGCTTGTCCTCCAGTTCGGCGATCCGGCCTTCATTGAGCGACTGCGATTCCTTGGCGGCGTGATATTCCGCGTTCTCGGACAGGTCGCCATGCGAACGCGCTTCGGATATGGCCTGAATGATGCGCGGACGCTCCTCCTGCTGGCGGCGCTTCAGCTCCACCTCGAGAGCCGCGTATCCGGCGACGGTCATTGGCAGCTTTTCCATCTAACGGCTCTTTCAAATTCTCTCTTGGGCGCGCAATCGCTGCGCCGCAGGGGTATGAGGCGTGACGCGCCCCGTTGAACGCGAAGATTAGGGGCGCGATGGGGCCAAAAGCGTGACGCGCCCCATGGGGCGCGTCATCGGCTGTCAGCCAGAGCGGTAATGATGGTACAGGCTGACGCCAAGGTCAACGCCGGGATCAACGCCCGGGTCCGCCGCCGGCATTCGATCCTCAGTCGAAATAATCCTGCAGCGCCCGGACTTCCAGATCGCCGGCGCGGAAGGCTCGCACGCCCTCGGCCGCCGCCAGCGCGCCGGCCAGAGTGGTGTAATAGGGCGCCTTGTGCAGCAAGGCGGCGCGGCGCAGCGAGCGCGAATCGGCCAGCGCCTGCGCGCCCTCGGTGGTGTTGAACACGAGCTGGATCCCGCCATTCTTGATGGCGTCGACCACATGGGGCCGCCCCTCCGAGACTTTGTTGATCCGCTGGGCGGAGATGCCATGCTCGTTCAGGAAGCGGGCCGTCCCGCCGGTCGCAAGCACCTTGAAGCCAAAATCGGCCAGCATTTTCACCGCCTCCAGCACGCGCAGCTTGTCGTCCTCGCGGACCGAGACGAATAGCGCGCCCGAGGTCGGAACCTTGGTTCCGGCGCCGAGCTGGCTCTTGGCGAAAGCGACGTCGAAGCTGCGGTCGAGACCAATGACCTCGCCGGTCGATCGCATTTCCGGCCCCAGCACAGTGTCCACGCCAGGGAAACGCGCGAAGGGGAAGACCGCTTCCTTCACCGCGACATGGCCGCCCTTCCAGGGCTTCAGTTCGAAGCTCGCCAGTGTCTCGCCCGCCATGATGCGCGAGGCGATCTTGGCCAGCGGCACGCCGATGACCTTCGCGACGAAGGGCACCGTGCGCGAGGCGCGCGGATTGACTTCGAGCACATAGATCTCGCTGTCCTTCAGCGCGAATTGCACATTCATCAAGCCGCCGACATTCAGCGCCAGCGCCATTTTCCGGGTCTGCTCCTCCAGCCGGGCGATCATGTCGGGCGACAGCGAGCGTGGCGGCAGCGAACAGGCCGAATCGCCGGAATGAATGCCGGCTTCCTCGATATGCTCCATGATGCCCGCGACGAAAACGCCTTCGCCGTCGCACAGGCAGTCGACGTCAACCTCGATGGCGTCGACCAGATAGCGATCGAACAACAGCGGATTCTTGCCCAGCACCGTGTTGATCTGGCCGGTCTTGTCGTTGGGATAGCGCGCCTTGACGTCGGAGGGCACCAGGCTCGGCAGCGTGCCAAGCAAATAATCGTCCAGCTCGCTCGGGTCGCGGATGATCGCCATGGCGCGGCCGCCGAGGACGTAGGACGGGCGCACCACGAGAGGCAGGCCAAGATCCTGCGCCACGATACGCGCCTGCTCCACCGAATAGGCGATGCCGTTCTTGGGCTGCTTCAGGCCGAGCTTGTCGAGCAGGCGCTTGAACTGGTCGCGGTCCTCGGCGAGGTCGATCGAATCGACCGAGGTGCCAAGGATCGGAATCCCGGCGTCCTGCAGCGCCTTGGCGAGCTTGAGCGGGGTCTGGCCGCCGAATTGCACGATCACGCCCTTGAGCGTCCCCGCCTCCCGCTCCTTGGCGAGGATTTCCAGCACGTCCTCCCGGGTCAGCGGCTCGAAATAGAGCCGGTCCGAGGTGTCGTAATCCGTCGAGACCGTCTCCGGATTGCAATTGATCATGATGGTTTCATAGCCGGCGTCGCTCAAGGCGAAACAGGCGTGGCAGCAGCAATAGTCAAATTCGATGCCCTGCCCGATCCGGTTCGGGCCGCCGCCGAGAATCACGATCTTGTCGCGGCCAGTCGGCCGCGCCTCGCAGGCGGGGACGCCGGCAAAGGGCGTCTCATAGGCCGAGTACATATAGGCCGTGGGCGAGGCGAATTCCGCCGCGCAAGTGTCGATGCGCTTGTAGACCGGGCGCACGCCAAGATTTTTGCGCAGCGCCTCGACCTCATATTCGCTCTTGCCGGTGAGCGAGGCCAGCCGCATGTCCGAGAAGCCCGCCGCCTTGAGCGCCCGAAGGTTTTCGGCGTCCTCGGGCAAGCCATAGGTCTTGATCTTCTTTTCCAGCGCCACGATTTCGGCGATGCGGGCGATGAACCAGGGGTCGATCTTGCAGGCTTCGTGAATCGCCTCTTCGCTCAGGCCCATGCGCAAGGCCTGGCCCACGACAAGCAGGCGATCCGGCGTCGGCGTGCCGAGCGCGCCGCGCAACACATTCATGTCGTCGCCCTTGCCAAGTCCCTCGATCTCGATCTCGTCGAGGCCAGACAGGCCGGTTTCGAGCGAACGCAAGGCTTTTTGCAGCGATTCCGCAAAATTGCGGCCGATCGCCATGGCCTCGCCGACCGATTTCATCGCGGTGGTCAGAATCGGCTCGGCGCCGGGGAATTTCTCGAAGGCGAAGCGCGGGATCTTCGTGACCACATAATCAATGGTCGGCTCGAAAGAGGCGGGAGTCGCGCCGCCGGTGATGTCATTGGCGATTTCGTCCAGCGTATAGCCGACCGCCAGCTTGGCTGCGACCTTGGCGATCGGGAAGCCAGTCGCCTTGGAGGCGAGCGCCGAGGAGCGCGACACGCGCGGGTTCATCTCGATGACGATCATCCGACCATTGGCCGGGTTGATCGCGAATTGCACATTGGAGCCGCCGGTCTCCACCCCGATCTCGCGCAGCACCGCCAAAGAGGCGTCGCGCATGATCTGATATTCCTTGTCCGTCAGCGTCAAAGCCGGAGCGACGGTGATGGAATCGCCGGTATGCACGCCCATCGGATCGATGTTCTCGATCGAGCAGATGATAATGCAATTGTCCGCCTTGTCGCGGACGACCTCCATCTCATATTCCTTCCAACCGAGGACGCTTTCCTCGATCAGGACTTCGGAGGTCGGCGAGGCGTCGATGCCGCGCTCGACGATGTCGATGAATTCCGCCTTGTTATAGGCGATGCCGCCGCCGGTGCCGCCGAGCGTGAAGGACGGGCGGATGATGGCGGGAAGGCCGATGTCCTCCAGCGCCTCAAGCGCCTGGGTCAGGGTCTTGATGTGATGCGAGCGCGGCGTGTCGAGGCCGATCTTGGTCATGGCCTCGCGGAACAATTCGCGGTCCTCGGCCTTGTCGATGGCCTCGGCGGTCGCGCCGATCATTTCGATATCGAATTTTTCCAGCACGCCCATTTTCTTGAGCGACAACGCGCAGTTGAGCGCGGTCTGGCCGCCCATGGTCGGCAGCAGCGCGAAGCCGCCCGGAACGGCGTAGCGCTCCTTCTCGATGATCTTGGCGACGATTTCCGGGGTGATCGGCTCGACATAGGTGCGATGGGCGAGATCGGGATCGGTCATGATCGTCGCCGGATTGGAATTGACGAGAACGATCCGGTAGCCCTCGGCGCGCAGGGCCTTGCAGGCCTGGGCGCCGGAATAATCGAACTCGCAGGCCTGTCCGATGACGATGGGGCCGGCGCCGATGATCATGATCGTCTGGATGTCTGTCCGTTTCGGCATTGGAAAGCTCTTCTGTTTTTGCCTCGATCGCCTTGCGATCGAGGCGCCCCTCGCGTCAGCCAAAGGGCGTCAACTGACGCCCGTCTTTCGACGGGCTTTGGTCGCATTCGCTCCTGGCCAGCCCTGCCGGGCTGGCCGAGACTCCATCCCCCGGCCTCGGCACGATCAAGGCGCTCGCCGGGCAAACCCATCTCTCGGCCTTGAGCGCGAGCATTCGCCGCACACAAAAAAAGGCCGCACTTTCGGCTGAAAAGCCGGAGCGCGTCCTCCGCTGGTCATCCCGCGAGGGGTGAGGGTTTCGGTCTGGAGACGTCCGGCCCGAATATGACGCTCCTGTTAGCCGAGTTTTTCAGCTCTGTGAACCCCCAGAAGGAATGTCGCGGCGCGTTCGGGCTGCTATTTTAAGAAATCGTAACCGGCCCCGCCTATGGATGGATCAATGCCGAAAAGAAAATGGTCCAGGGACGTCGCGCGGCTCTTCGCTTTAACGGCGGGGTTCGCTTCCTGCATAGGCGCTCCGGCGCGCACGGAGCCCACCAATATGGTGGGGCGGCAGGAATCCTGCGTGCCCTGCCACGGCCCGGACGGGATCAGCCGCGACTCGGAAGTCCCCAATCTGGCCGGACAGAACGAGCTATACCTTTACAATCAGCTTAAAGCCTTCCATTCGGGCCGCCGCGGCCACAAGGAAATGCTCTATATCAGCCGGAAAATGACCGACGACGACATGCGCGAGCTCGCGGCCTATTATTCCAGCCTGCCCCCGCGCTGAAACGGACCCGCCTCTATGTCGCTGCGCCGGCAATTCTCCTCTTTCGTCCTCGTCGGCGTGATCGCCACGGCGGCGCATTACCTCGTCCTGATTGGCCTGAAGGAGCTGGCCCATTGGAGCGTCATTCCGGCGACCCTGTCCGGCTATTGCGTCGGCGGCGCGGTCTCCTATGTCCTCACCCGCCGCCATGTGTTCGACAGCGACCGTCCCCATACCGAGGCCGGCTGGCGTTTCGTGACGGTCGCGAGCGTCGGATTCTTCCTGACCTGGGGCCTGATGCGCCTGTTTGTTGTCGCCTGGGGCGCGCCTTATCTTCCCGCGCAGGTCGTCACCACGGGAGTGGTCATGTTCTGGAGCTTCGCCGCCAACCGCTACTGGACTTTTCGCGCCCATGCGGCAGGTTAGAGCATGAACGCATCAGCCCCCAACGCCATTCCCGCATCGCCCGCCCCCGGGCAGCCTGTTCCCGGCAGCCCTGTCCCCGGAATGCCCCCGCGCCGCGCCGCGCTCATCGCCGTTGCGCTGGTCTTCTTCGATTCGCTGCTCGGCCAGCTCGCGACCTTTCCCAATCTCGTTCCCTGGTATCAGGACCTGGCCAAGCCCTGGTTCACCCCGCCGAATTTCGTGTTCGGCCCGGCCTGGACCCTGCTCTATGCCCTGATGGCGCTGGCTTTCTGGCGAATCCTCATCCTGCCGCCGCAGCCGGGGCGCAGCCTCGCCATCGGGCTTTTCCTCGCCCAACTGGCGCTCAATGTCGTCTGGAGCTTCGCCTTTTTCGCCGCGCACAGCCCCCTGCTCGGCCTGATCGACATCATCCCGCAGGAGCTGCTGGTCATCGCCACGGCGCTCGCGTTCTGGCGGCTCGACCGGCTCGCAGGCCTGTGCCTGCTGCCGCTCGCGCTTTGGGTCGCCTATGCCACGGCGCTGAATTTCGAAGTCTGGCGCCTGAACGGCTGACGGGGCGCCCCGCCTCTGAGCGCCGCGAATGCCGCCCGCGCTTTTTTTTCGCGCGGTGCGGCCGGCTCCAGTTTACGCCGCGGCGACGTCTTCTTTCGACGTTTCCAGCGACGCTTCTTCGAGGATCGTTTCGGTGTCCGACTCGCCCGACAGGACCGCCTTCA
>NZ_JAGRPM010000087.1 GCF_019449565.1 Rhodoblastus sp.
AGCGCCGGATAACGCTCAATAACGCCATGTCTATCACTCCAAAGACCCCCGCTGACGCCAGCCGGGAGAAGTTCAAACATGGGTCAAATCTCAGTGGAAATGCCCGCCCAAAGCGGGTCAGTTCTCAGTGGCAATCAACAATCGTGAAACTCAACGAGACGGCGGCGGCGATCATCGAGTGCGCGACACATGCGTCCTCGATCGGCGCCGCAGCAAGCGACATCGCATCGCGCTATAGCCGCGCCGATCTCGAACCGAAAATCCTTGGATTTCTGGAGGACGCCCGTGCCAAAGGCTGGATCAGGGTTAAGTCTTGACGGTTTGGGCATGCCTTTGTGGCTTGTCGTCGAACTGACCTATAAATGCCCGCTCAAATGTCCCTGGTGCAGCAATCCGGTGGAATTCGAGCGCTATCGCAACGAGCTTTCCACGGAAGAATGGAAGTCCGTATTGCGAGAAGGCCGCAAGCTTGGCGCCCTGCAACTCGGCTTTACCGGCGGCGAGCCAATGCTGCGGCGTGATCTTGAGGAACTGGTCGGGGAAGCGGACCGCCTGGGCTATTACACCAATCTGATCACCTCGGGCGTCGGCCTGACAGTCGACCGCCTTCGCGCCCTGAAGGCGGCGGGTCTGAAGCAGGTTCAGCTGAGCGTTCAAGCTCCCGATCGCGCCCTGAACGAATCCCTCGTCGGCCTGGATGTCTTCGATCACAAGATCGCCATTGCGCGCGCCATCAAGGCGGAAGGCCTGCCGATGGTGCTCAATATTCCGGTCAGTCGCTACAACATCGACCGAACCGAGGAATTCATCGATCTCGCCGTCGATCTCGGCGTCGAATATGTCGAGTTCGCCAATCTCCAATATTACAATTGGGCGCTGCTGAACCGCGCCGAATTGCTGCCGACGCGCGAGCAGATCGAGCGGTCGGAAAGACAGATTCAGGCAGCGCGGGAACGCCTTGGCAAGCGCCTGACAATCTATTTCGTCGTGCCGGATTATTACGACGATCGCCCGAAGGCCTGCATGAACGGCTGGGGAGCGATTCATTTGACCATTGCGCCCGACGGAACGGCGCTGCCCTGCCAGGAAGCCCGTTTGATCGAGACGCTCGATTTCCCAAATGTGCGCGATCGGGATCTGGCCTGGATTTGGCGTGAATCGCCGGCGTTCCAAAAATTTCGCGGCGATTCCTGGATGAAGGAGCCGTGCCGCAGTTGCAACGAAAAGGAAAAGGATTTTGGGGGGTGTCGTTGCCAGGCCTTTTTACTGACCGGCGACGCGACCAACACGGATCCCGTCTGCTCGAAATCGCCGGACCGCAAGATCATCGATAATCTGCTGGGCTGCGCAAGACAGGAAAAGCCCGATCGCTCCGACAGATTGATCATGCGCGACATTCGCAAACGGCGGGCGCCCATCGACATTGGTTCTTGACGGCCGCGTCCTCGCGGAAACTCCGCGCGCCGCAAAACGAAATCTCGAGAGACGCAAATGCAATTGGCAATCGTCGATCTCGCCGCCCGATGGCTCCACATCGCCGGGGTTCTGGTCTGGATCGGGCATAATTGGGCGAATGTCGTGAATCATCCGCGCTATCGGCGGGTCTTGCCGCAAGACCCGCCAGAGACCGCTCGCCGCGTCTTCCTCGCGGCGTCGAAACGCGAACACGGCATATTCCGTTACGCTTCGCTCGTCGTCTGGGCGAGCGGCATGCTCATGCTGTGGAACCGCGGCCAGATCATGGACGCCTATGCGCTGTCCGGATCGTCCCTATGGATCGGGTTGGGCGTGTGGACCGGCACGATCATGGTCCTCAATTTATGGCTGGTCTTGTGGCCGCATCAAAAAAAGGTGCTGGGCTATGTCGACGCCACGGTCGAACAACGCCTCCACTGTACGCGCATCACTTTTCTCTCTTCGCGCACGAATAGTTTTCTGTCGCTGGCTACGCTGTTTTTCATGGTGGCGGCGGCGCACGGGGCTTAGTTGTTCGCAGCAAGACGGGTTGGTTATGACGTCTTTCAGTTTCGCCTCGGCGCAAGCCCCACTGCCTCCATCCGTCCTGGAGGAGTTGGAATGCGATATTCGGCAACAGCGCGGGAGCGGGATTCGAAAAGAACGCGGCAGCGGGCAATCCCTGCTCGAACTGCCTTTTTCCGCCAGCGAATTCGAGGCGATCCGTGCAGGGGCAGAACAGGACTTGCGTCGCCTGCTCGGCCTGACGTCCGAACACCATGTTCTTTTCCTGCAAGGAGGTGCGACCGCCCTATTCTCTTTGGTTCCGATGAATCTCCTCCGCGAAGGGGAATCCGCCGATTATATCGAGACCGGACTCTGGTCGCGGCGGGCTCTCGAAGCGGCGTCCGCGTGGGGCGCCATCCGCGCGGCGGCGGCGGGCGATGGACGATCCCTGCCGCGTCCCCAAACCTGGCGAATGTCTTCCGATTCCGTTTATTGCCACGTCACTTCGAACGAAACCGCCGAGGGCTTGCAGTTCCGTTCATTTCCCGACCTCGGCGGGGTTCCGCTGGTCGCCGACATGACCGCGGATTTCCTGACGCGGCCAATCCCGCTCGATCCGTTCGGCCTGATTTACGCCAGCGCACAAAAAAACATTGGGATCGCGGGCATGACGATCGTCGTGATTCACGAAGACCTGTTGGGCCGCGCAGGCAAAGGCGTTCCCGCGCCATTCAATTTCGCGCTCCAGGCGGCGGCGCGCAGTAAGGTCAATACGCCGCCAACATTCGCCATCGCCGTCGCAGGCAAGATGCTGCGCTGGCTGAGCGACGCCGGCGGCCTTGACGCCGCGGAGGCGCGCGCCGTCCGCAGGAGCGCGTCGCTTTATTCACTGATCGATCAGGACGATTTCTATTCCTGTCCGGCGGCCGTGCAAGATCGCTCCCGAATCAGCATCCGCTTTCATCTGTCGGAGGCAAGCCTCGAAGCAGCTTTTGAAACCGAGGCCGAGGCGACGGGCCTCTTGCACCTACGCGGCCATCCGTCGGTCGGAGGATTTCGCGCCTCATTATATAATTCTGCACCGCAGCAAGCAGTCGATGCGCTCGCCGCTTTCATGGATGATTTCAGACGGCGCAAAGGCTGAAGCGAGGGGGCAATGACCGCATCGCCAGCGAACGAAACCACAGGCGTTGAAGCCCGGCGTTGTTTCAATCACGGCAGCGTAACCGCGATGGGCCTGTCCTTCGCCAGCCCGTTGGGGCTCGCAGCCGGCGTCGACCGGGACGGCGAAAACATCGCTTCCCTCGACCTCGCCGGCTTCGGACATATTGAAATTGGCACAATCACAGGGAAAGAAAAGCTGAACATGAGCGGACGTCCTGCGAGCTTACGCATCGGCGTGAATATTGGCAGCTCTCGTTATGGACTGGACGATCAAGTTATCGACGACTACCTCGTCGCGATGCGGCATGCCTATCCCTTTGCGGATTATCTCTGCGCCAATCTGACTTCGCCGCGGTCTGGTCGCGACGCCAATAGTCTCGGCGTGGTTGAATTGGTCGGTCGATTGAAAACAGAGCGCGACCTCTGCGCTGCGGCGATTGGGCGTCATGCGCCCCTGTTGATCAAAATAGATGGTGGCGAACAGAGCGATCCAATTCCAACGGCAGTTCTCGAAGCTCGGCGTCAGGAACTGGAAGGGATCGTTCTCGTTTGTTCCTGTTTGCGACGCATCGCTGGGATCAAGCGCCATCTCGATTCCCTGACATTGATTTCCGTCGGCGGCATCGGCGACGCCGAACAGGCAAATTCGCGGATCAATGCCGGAGCCGCACTGGTTCAGGTGCACAGAGCCTTCGTAGAGAATAAAGTTGGCGATTTGCGTCGCATGCATGAAAACCGCCCGTCATGAATAATCCGTCGGGTATTTGTCGCCCGACAAATACGAGTTCGCAATCTCCGCGTAAAAAAATCGCGTGATGGCGACGTCGCAATTCGCGCCAAACGCAATGATTCCTCTGTCCTCTCGAGACTCGGCCGCTCTCAGGGAGCGGCCTCCTTTTTCAGGGCGACGCCTAAACGGGGCGACCGTCCGCCCCGTCGGGGCGCGGACAAATGGGATTCCGATAGCCTCATAACAAACCGGATTCTGACTGATCATGACGACCATTACATTATCGACGATCACCTGCCCGTCTTGCGGCCATTGCGCGACAGAGTTGATGCCGACGGCCTCGTTCCAATCGTCCTATGAGTGCAAGGGCTGCGGCTCCGTGCTGCGTCCCGTAGCTGGCCGAGATTGCGTGTTCTGCTCCTATGGCGACATTCCCTGCCCGCCGGTTCAGGCCGAGCGCGCGGCGAGCGCAAAAGCGGGCACATGTTGCGGCGGCTGCGGCGGCTGACGATATTGTCGGCGGCCATGTCCAGAGCCATTCCTGAATGAGCGACCGGGCTCCAGAAACCGGCAACCCGTCGGGAGATGGCGAGCGCTATTTGCGCGCCTCGCCGCCCGACGCCATCTAATTCCTCATCCAGTGATGCGCCGGCGAAGTTGAACGAAATGTCCATCCCCGACAATGATCAATCCGAATTGGAAGGCGGTCAATTACCTGATTGCCTGACATTGTGGCGTTGCATCGGCTGTGGCGCCATGGGGAATTCGGAACCGTGCACAGGGACGTGCGCATTCCGGAAACTCGAAATCGTTAGCGCCGACGAATACGCGGAACTGCTGGAAAGCTTTGCCACGGTCACTGACAAGGCAAAAAGATTAGCGGCGGTGGTTCAAGAGATCGCCGTGCTTGGCGGAAGTTCAAACGATCCACAGCGCGACTACCGCAGGCTTCAGATCCGCGCGCGCGAAACTCTCCGATTGGTCCAACAAGGTGAGTTATCGCGACAGCTTATCGTTACGCCCGCGGACGAGTACGCCACGGTCTGGCTCTGCGGGACTTGCGGCCAGATCGAGGCGCCGCAATCATGCCTTGGCGTGTGCATCCGCCGCAATGGCGAATTTTTGCGCAGCACCGATTACGCCGAACTGGCTGCCCGGTTCGAGGCGCAGCGTCGCAAGGCGGACGAATTCCGTTCGCTAGTGTTGCAGTTGGCCTGGGTAGCGCCGCGTGCAGGTCAATGGGAACGAGCCTGCCGCGCATTTCAAGAAAAGGCGGTCGAACTCTTGCGTTCTGCTCAACCGTCCCCGGACCCGACGGAGGATAATCGAGGCGGTCCAGTCAAACCATGCGGCGGAAGTCCGAACGCAGGAGTCTGAAGCGACAGCCTTTGCATTCACGATACGCGGCCTCAATAAAAGCCGTGCGCCCCCGCAACGGCGCCGAGCAACGTCAGCGCGGCGAGCGAGAGTAAGAGCGAATGCAGCCGCGCCATGCGGCGCAAGGTCGATGCCGGTTCGCGCAGGGCCAATTGTTCGAACCGGGCGTGCAGGAGCGGCTCCAACACGAAAACCATCAGCATGAAAACCAGCCAAAGGCCCAGCATCGCCGGCATCCACCAGAAGCGCGGGTCGGCGAAACGCTCCCAAAGATCCATTCGATAGGTCATCCACAGCCCGGCCGCCCCCGCGAGCGGAATTGAGACGCGGACCTGGACCGCGAATCGCCGCTCCACGTTGTTGAACAACGCCATCGCATCCGTCGTCGACGAGCGTGATCTGGCGAGAGGCAAAACGACCAGAGTCACGAAGGCGACGCCGCCGATCCAATGGACCAGAGCGAGCACATGCAGAGATCGCGCAAGGATGATGTCGTCGATCATGGTTTCTCCACAAAGGGCCCGTGGGTGATTGAAACAATCTGGACTTCTGGGAAGTCAATTCATAGCGCTCATCTCGTCGCCCGACCGGACGGAAAGTCTGAAATAGCCCTTCTCGGAATAGCAATTCCATCAACGACCGGCCCGCGATGCGGGTTGCGCGACGAAATACGCCCACGACTATAGGCCGAACGCGCGGCATCAAGATTCAACTCGGTTCAAGGCGAGACGAAGCTCGCAGATGACTTCCGTCAAGGCGCCCGGACGAAAAGTCGCGCATTCAAGTCTGAACGCATTATCTTTTCGAGGACGTCATGAATTTACCGAAACTGCCCCTCGGCGTGCCGCTCATGGACCGCGATCATGCCGTGCTCGAACAAATGTTCAGCACGCTCCCCGAGACCAAGGATGCGAATCTTTTGCCGTTGTTCGAAGCCATTGCTCAGGAGATTTGCGATCATTTCAGCCGCGAAGAAATCATGATGGAACAGGCGCAAGTTCCGATTCTGTCCTGCCACAAGGCGCAACACGCCGCCCTGCTTCGCGAGGTTGAGACGATGCGGGCTTATCTCGCGACGGCTGAAGCGAAGGTGCAACGTCACCAAATCGGCTTTGTTCTGACCCATCTCGTCGCAAATCATGTCGGCGGCGTCGACCAGGTCACATCCACGTTTCTCACCAACCGTTCCTCGGCGGGCGCGCCAGAATCCGATAGCGCCTCACAACCGGCTTGCATGGCCAGTTGATCTCGATCAAAGCGGCCCCTGCCATCTTCCGGCTTAATGTGCTTGTCGCCCGCGGTATGCCTCGGGCGACAAGTCGTTGTTAGTTCGCAACTGCTCGGGGCGGCATTCATGTGCAACGCAACATCCGTCAAGAGGCGCTTCGATCCGGGCGATTGCCCGCTGCTCGCAGGTCTTTCGCCCGACCAGCAGGCGGTGCGAATGGCCAGGGATCCGCGAATCCGGAATTGCATCGCCCAGCTTGAGGGCAATGCCGCGCCGACTTCGTCCACCTCCAAGATATTGGCGGCTTATGAAAAGCGAGGGCGCGCGAAAAGGGCTTCGATAGTCGAGCTGGAGACAGTTTTGGCGCTCTAATTCGCAACTGTCGTAATCGACGCGAATTTGGGTTCCGCCGGATCTTGCTTCGAATGCAAGGCTTAACCCGCCTCAAGCGGAGCGCCAAATTCGCCTTGCGCCGCACTACGGAACACCCGACCGTCATGATCCGCCGCCCAAACTGAAACGCCGGGAAACGCCCGGATCATCGGCGCAATTTCCGCCCGCGAGGCAATATAGAGGCCCGTCGAAAGAGCGTCAGCGACCATTGCCGAACCAGCGTGGACGGTCAGCCAGCGCCAGGAACGCGCGGGGCGCCCAGTCCGCGGATCAAAAAGATGATGGTCGCCGTTGCGAGCGAAAACGGTTCCCGATCCGGCCGACGTCGCGAGCGAGCCGCCATGCAGGCCGATCGATCCGCCACCCTCAGGCAAATCAATCTTCCACAGCCCTTTGGCTGGACGTCCGAGCGCACGCATTTCGCCAAGGTCGACCAGCACTCGTGAAAATCCAAATCGCTTCAGCAGGTCGGCGCCACGATCAGTGACATAGCCTTGGGCGACGCCATTCAAGGTCATGCTTGTTCCCGCGCGCAAGGATATTCCGCCGGGATCGAAAGCCACGTGCTCGAACCCCACTCGCTCTCGCGCTTCAGCAAAAGCGGGCCCGTCCGGCGGCGTCCGGTCGAGGTCAGACGAATACCAGTCAACGTATAGGCTCCAAAGCGGCTGCACAGTCGGGTCAAACAGCCCGCCTGTCGCTCGGTGCGCGCGCGCGCAGAGGTTCAGGACGGCGACAAGATCGGGCGACGGCGCGTCAAGGCGACCTTGCCTGTTCAAAATTGACAGTTCCGACGTTTCGCGCTGAAGGCTGAATATCCGCTCCAGTCGTTCGATTTCCTCCAAAATGGCCTCGACGGCGATCTGCGGCGCGACATTGCCCTCGCCCGCGAAAAGAAGCCGAACCTGCGCGCCCATCGCTTCGCCGCGCCACTCGAAATCCGCCGAAGCCCGGGAAGCGCCAAAGGCGGCCGCCCCGACGCCGAGCGCCAGTATGGTCAGGGCGCGCCGACGGGTGAGGATCGTTTCATCCATTGCCGGAGTCCTTCCTTGCCGCCAACATCGCCTCCATCGCCACCCGCCGCGCTTCTCGGCCCTCCAGTCCTTTGCAGACTTTCGGATCGTGATACATCGCCTGGCAGTTCAAACAGTAGATGCACTCATTCGGACTGATCACGCCGGACGGATTGATCGCCTTGACCGGGCACTGGACATTGCATTGGCGGCATTCCTTCCCGCACTGCGGTCGCCGCTTCAACCATTCGAAGGTGCGCAGGCGCGCGGGCAGAGCCAGCGCTCCGCCGAGCGGGCACAAATAGCGACAATAGAAGCGCCGCACGAACAGCCCCGCCGCCAGCGTCGCCCCCGCGAAAAGCACGAAAGGCGCGGCGCGCATGAAATGCAGCGCAACCACGGTCTTGAACGGTTCGACTTCGGCGGCGCGAAAAGCCCAATCCATCGAATTCAGTGAAATGGCGAAAATCGCCAGAAACACCAGATATTTGATCATGCCCAGGCGTTCATGCAGCGCCCATGGCGGCTCCCATTGCCGGATGCCGAGGCGACGCGCCGCTTCATTGAGCAGTTCTTGCAACGCTCCGAACGGACACAGCCAGCCGCAGAAGACGCCACGCCCCCAAAACAGCATGGCCATTGCCACAAACCCCCAAAGAATGAAAATCAAAGGGTCGAGCAAGAACAATTCCCATTTAAAATCGGTCCGCAGCGCATGGATGAAGGTCACGACATGCACGACCGACAACTGCGCCTTGGAATAGAGCCCCAGGAACAGGAGCGTGATGGCGAGAAAGGCGATCCGGGTCCGCCGGTAAAGTTTAAGATGTTCGACCAGCGTGTCCTGGAACAGCAGGATTGCGAACAGCGTCGCCAGCAGCGAAAGCAGCGCCACGATCTCCGGCAGCCGCGCCCGCCAGATGTCCACCCACAGGGCTGGATCGGCCACTACGGGCGGAGGAGCGACGTAGGATCCCGGCAGACGATAGTCGAGATCGAATGGCGCCGCCTGCGTCGCGCGGTCGGCGTCGACGCGCGACAGGAGAATCGACAGGCGGAACGGTTTTGCGGGATCAAAGCCAGAGGACGACGGTAGAATGAACAAAGCGCGCTCGCGCAGTTCCGGCGCGTCTGGCGGCGCCAGTTGGTCGAGATCGCGATACATCTCGCGCGTCAACCGAATGGTTCTGTCGCCCTGAAGCAGGGTCAGACGATCGAAGACGCCAGTACTGCGCCAATCTGATCCTTTGAACGAGAGCAGACCGTTCGCGCCAACAAACAATAGATTGTCGTCCGGGCCGATGGTCGCGATCAGCGAATCATAGATGTGTTTACCGAGCAAATTCTGGCCGACGCCAGCGGGCGTCGCCAAAGCAGCGAAGGCCTCGATCAGCAGGAGATCCGGCTCCGGCGCGCGCCCACCCACGGCGACGGCGAATTCCCGCGCGTCAACCCGCCGGCTTGCAATGGCCTTCGACGCGATCAGGCCGCTCCAATCCGATGGTTCGAATTTTTCGCGCAATATCGCCCCAGAAACCGCCAATGCGCCAACGCCTCGGGCGACGATTCGCGCCGAGCGCACCACGGCGTCGCGAAACACCCCGCTAGAGACAGTCGCCCCCGCGAGCGCGTCCGCGCGTCGAGCCGAGGACAAGGCGGTCGTTCGGTTCAAGCTTAGAACATTGAGTCCAGTCAGGCTGGCGACGAATTCTTGCAATTGTTCCGGTGAAATTCCAATGATCAGAATGGGCTCGCTCTGACGCACCAGCCGCGCGGCGGCGATGGACATCCTGGCGTCGAGCGCGACCTCTATATCCACCGGCTGGCCGGAATAGCCGACGGAATGAATCACTGCCCAGGTCGAGAACGCCCATCCACGCACGCGACCGTCCGCACGCGCTTCAACAATTTGAGCTCCGTCGATCGATCTTGTGGCGAATTCGACTTTCGCGGCGTCGTGCGCGAAGGCCGCGCGCGCAAAACTTTCAAGATCCTGGGCGCGCACTGCCGGGGCGAACAGCAGCGCGAGCGCCAGGAGCCCTGATCGAAGGACATGTAAAGCGGTTTTCTCAATCATTATCGTGCCGCCGAACCCGCCGTCCGGGCTCGGCCAGTTGCGCATATTCCGCAATTCTCCTCTTTGACTTCGGTTAGCTCGCACAATTTTGTTTGGCCTAACCGAAGTCAAGGAGAGCTTCTCCACGCGTGACATAGCTGTTCTGTCATTCCATCGGAGGGACAGCCATGTTCGAAATGACCAGACATCTGCGAAAGGCCCTGCCCCTCGGCGCGGCCCTGGCGCTCGCGGCCGGACTCGCAGCGGGAAACGCCAACGCTCAACAACCTGCGCCTAAAGTTCAGTCGCACCCGGCTTCGCCGATTCCGCCCTATGAGCCGAATCTCAATGTGCTCCCTACCCCCGAACAGCCAGGACAAAAGCCTGGAGACCCGAAACTTTCGCCGGAAGAGTTCGCCGCGGCCAACAAGATATTTTTCGAGCGTTGCGCCGGCTGCCATGGCGTTCTGCGCAAGGGCGCCACGGGCAAGGCGCTGACCACCGACCTCACCAAGAAGCTCGGCTACGAATATTTGCGCGACTTTATCACTTACGGCTCGCCGGCGGGCATGCCGAACTGGGGCACGTCGGGCCAATTGTCGAAGGAAGAAGTCGACATGATGGCCCGCTACCTGCTGAACGAACCGGCCACGCCGCCGGAATTCGGCATGAAGGAAATGAAAGAGACCTGGAAGGTCATCGTCCCCGTCGCCGACCGGCCGACGAAAAAAATGAACGACCTCGATCTCGACAATCTTTTCTCGGTCACCTTGCGCGACGCGGGCGAGGTCGCGCTGATCGACGGGAACACCAAGAAAATCGTCACACGCATCAAAACCGGCTACGCCGTGCATATTTCGCGCATGTCGGAATCGGGACGCTATCTCTATGTCATCGGCCGCGACGCCAAGCTTGACTTGATCGACCTGTGGGCGCCGACGCCGAATGTGGTCGCCGAGGTCAAGATCGGCGCCGAAGCACGCTCGGTCGACACCTCCAAGTTCAAGGGCTTTGAAGACAAGCTCGCGGTCGCTGGCGCCTATTGGCCGCCACAATATGTGATCATGGACGGACCGACGCTGGAGCCGCTCAAGATCGTCTCGACCCGCGGCATGACCGAGGACACGCAGGAATATCATCCCGAACCTCGCGTGGCGGCGATTTTCGCTTCGCATTTCGCGCCGGAATGGTATCTCAACATCAAGGAGCGCGGCGTCATTCTCGCGGTCGATTACTCCGATCTGAACCAGCTCAAGACTCGCGAAATCAAGGCCGAACGGTTCCTGCACGATGGCGGCTTTGACACCACGGGCCGCTACCTGTTTTCCGCAGCCAACGCCCGCGACAAGATCGCTATCGTCGACACCAAGGACGGCAAGCTGGTCACCGTCGTCGATACCGGCGGCAAGACGCCGCATCCGGGTCGCGGCGCCAATATCATCCATCCGAAATTTGGTCCGGTATGGGTGACCTCGCATCTCGGCGACGAAACGGTTTCCTTTATCGGCTCCGATCCGGTGAAACACCCGAAGGAAGCCTGGAAGGTCGTGCAAAAGGTTGAGGGACAGGGCGGCGGTTCGCTGTTCGTCAAGTCGCATCCGCAATCGCAGAACCTCTATGTCGACAGCCCGCTGAACCCGGACGCGGAAATCGCTTCGTCGGTCGCCGTGTTCAAGATCGCCGATCTGGCGCAGGACAAGCCGAAATATACGGTGCTGCCGATCGGCCAGTGGTCGGGCATTTCCGAAGGCCAGCGGCGGGTCGTTCAGGGCGAGTTCAACAAGGACGGCAGCGAGATCTGGTTCTCCCTGTGGAATTCCAAATCGCAGGAATCGGCGATCGTCATCGTCGACGACAAGACCTTAAAGCTCAAAGCCGTCATCAAGGATCCTGCTCTGATCACGCCCACCGGCAAGTTCAACGTCAACAATACGCGCAAAGACATTTACTAAAATCAGTGAGCGGCGGAGCTTTGGCCCCGCCGCTTCTTGCCCTCGCGCGGGAGCAGCATCATGACTAATGGCGTTGTTTATCTCGTCGGAGCGGGGCCGGGCGCGCCCGACCTCCTCACGCTTCGAGCCTTGCGGATTATAGAGACAGCGGACGTCCTGGTCTATGACCGCCTCGTTTCCGAGCCCATTCTCGCTCTTGCTCCAACCGGAATCCCACGTCTCGACGTTGGCAAGCAGCCGAAATGCCATCCCGTGCCGCAGGATGAAATCAACCAATTGCTCGTGCGCCTGGCCGCACGCTATGCACGGGTGGTGCGTCTCAAGGGCGGCGACCCCTTGTTGTTTGGCCGTGGCGGCGAAGAGGCCGCGCATCTGACACAGGCCGGGATCGCCTGCGAAATCGTTCCGGGCGTCACTGCGGCGCAAGGCGCCGCCGCCGCAATCGGCATTCCTCTGACGCAGCGCGGTTGCGCCAGCAGTCTGCGGCACCTTACCGGCCACGGACGCAATGACAGCGATCTTGATTTCGATTGGCGCGGCCTCGCCGATCCACACACCACGCTCGTGGTTTACATGGGTCTTGCCAATATTGCGCTCATCGCTGAACGGCTTCTGGCGCAAGGCCGCCGTCCATCGACGCCTGTCGCTGCCATCAACAACGCAACGCTGCCCTCGCAGCGGCACCTGATCGCTCGTCTCGACAACATCGTCGAAATGGCCCAAGCAGCCAATTTCGAAGGGCCGGTCTTGTTCATCATCGGCGAGGTTGCCGGCCTCTCGCTCGGTTCGGTTTCAACTCGGATCGAGAGCGTCAGGACGGTCTGCCATGCGATTTAGCGTAGCAACGTTCGCCGCCGCACTGTTGGCCTCGATCGTTGGGGCAGCCGGACAATCCTCGCGTGAAAAGCTCGTTTCGCTGGTGCGCGAGGATTGTGGCTCCTGTCATGGCCTCACCCTCAAGGGCGGGCTCGGCTCGTCCTTGTTGCCCGGCGCGCTGGCCAACAAAGACGCTGGAACGCTGACCGCGATCATTCTCGACGGCGTGCCGGGAACGCCGATGCCGCCATGGCGCGGTCTGATCAGCCCGGAAGACGCGCGCTGGATCGCCGAAAACCTCAAGGAGGGATTTCCTAAATGAACCGCAGAGGTTTTCTAGGGGCCGGTCTCGCCGCCAGCTTATTGGGCGGAGCCGCGGGGCGCGCCGAGGAGAGAACGCCGCCCCTGCGCGGAACCGGCTCTCTCGGACTCATCGTCGAACGCGCGACCGGCTCGGTCCTCGTCATCGAGACGATGCAAAGGATCAGCCTTGGCCGGATCGAGGGCCTGGGCGATCTTTCGCATGCTTCCATCGTGTTCTCGCCCTGCGAACGCTACGCTTATGTGTTTGGACGCGACGGCGGCCTGACCAAGCTCGATCTGCTCGAAATGCGTATCGAGAAGCGTATCGTGCAGGGCGGCAATTCGATTGGCGGCGCCATTTCCGACGACGGCAGGCTGGTGGCCGTTTCAAATTACGAGCCTGGCGGAATCAAGGTTTTCGACGCCGGAACCCTGACGGAAGTCGCGTCCATTCCAGCCATTGGCGCCAATGGGCTCGCCTCGAAAACGGTCGGCCTGGTTGATCTTCCAGGGCGGCGCTTTGTCTATTCGCTCTATGACGCGGGCGAAATCTGGATCGCCGAATTTGGCGAAAGCGGGGCTCCCGTCGTCACCAAATTCCTCAATGTTGGCCTGCTGCCCTATGACGGCAACGTGACTTCGGACGCGCGTCATTATCTCGCGGGGCTGTTCGGCGAGGATGGCTTCGTCCATCTCGATCTGTGGAGCGCCAATCCAAAAGTCGAGCGCGTCCTGCAAGGCTATAACGCCGGCCGCGGAAAAATTCCCGTCTACAAGATGCCGCATCTCGAAGGATGGGGACAAACCGCCAACGACCTGATCCTGCCCGCGGCAGGCCAGCATGAAGCGCTGGTGCTCGACCTCGAAACAATGCGCGAGAAAAAGCGCATTCCGGTACACGGGCAACCGATCTTCTGCGTCGCCCGGCCGGACGGACGCGAGGTCTGGCTCAATTTCGGCCATCCGCAGAACGACACGGTGCAGATCATCGACGTGCCGACGCTCGAAGTCGTGCATAGCTTCGCGCCGGGGCCGGCCGTGCTGCATCTCGAATTCACGCCTCGGGGCCACGAGGTTTGGATTTCAGTGCGGGACGCCGACAGGGTCGATGTGATGGATGTCCGTCGCCGCACCAAACTGGCCGAGATTCCCGCGCAAAAGCCGTCCGGGATTTTCCTCGCCGCGCGCGCGCATCGATTGGGGTCATGACCATGCTCGACGCCATCGACAAAGCCCTGATCGACAGCTTTCAACGCGACTTTCCGCTGTTTTCGATGCCCTTCCAGCATGTCGGAGCCGAAATCGGCGTCAGCGCCGAAGTCGCGCTTCTCCGTGTGCGCCGGCTTGTGGACACAGGGGTGCTGTCGCGTCTTGGCGCCGTATTGCGGCCGAACCGCGTTGGCGCATCGACGCTGGCGGCGATCGCCGCGCCACAGGAACGGCTTGAAGCGGTCGCCGAACTCATCAATGCGGAACCGGGCGTCAATCACAATTACGAACGCGAACATGCGATCAATCTCTGGTTTGTCGTCACCGGACGCACCCAAGACGCGGTGACGGCGACCCTTTCGCGTATCCAGCATCGAACCGGCCTGCCAGTACTCGATTTCCCGATGTTGCGCTCATTCCACATCGATCTCGGGTTCCCAGTTTTCGACGGACCATGCAAGGCCCGGGTCGCGCCTCCCCTCGTGGAGGCCAGCGCGTCGCCTGACGATCTATTGCTGCTAACGGCGATCGAAGATGGACTGCCCCTTACCCAACGCCCCTTCTGGCAAGTCGCGCAATGGCTGGATTGGTCCGAAACCAGGGTTTTGAGTCGTCTTGACGCTTTGCTCCGCGCAGGCCTGATCGTGCGTTTCGGACTTGTCGTCAAACATCGCGCCCTGGGCTTTCACGCCAACGCCATGCTGGTCTGGGATATTGACGACGAGGCTCTCGTCGAGACGGCCACGAGCCTCGCCGCCGAACCAAGCGTCACCCTTTGCTACCAGCGACCACGCCGTCCGCCCACCTGGCGCTATAATCTTTATTCAATGATCCACGGCCGCGACCGCGAGACTGTCCTGACGGAGGTCGATGCTCTGGTCGCGAAAGTCGGCTCCTCCGCGCGCGACATGGCCATTCTATTTTCCCGCCGTTGCTTTCGGCAACGGGGAGCAAGGCTCTCGGCAGCATGAGGTCCGCAATGCTCGACGAAATCGACAGAGCGATCATCAACCAGTTTCAGGGCGGCTTTCCGCTGTTACACAGCCCTTTCGCAGAGGTCGGCGCAAAATTCGGCCTTGACGAGGCGCAGGTCATCGAACGCATCAAGGCGATGCGCGATGAGGCGTCAATCACGCGCTTTGGTCCCTTATTCAATGCCGACGCCATGGGCGGCGCCTTCTGCCTTTGCGCCATGGCGGTTCCCTCCGAGCGATTTGACGAAACTGTCGCACTCGTCAACGCCCATCGTGAGGTCGCGCATAATTACCAACGCGCCCATGCGCTCAACATGTGGTTCGTGCTGGCGACCGAAAAGCCGGAGCGCATTGCGGAGCTCTGCACGGAGATCGAAGCGCAGACCGGCCTGCGCGTCTTCGCATTCCCGAAAACCCGCGAATTTTTCGTCGAATTCCGGGTGCGCGCATGAAACCGCTCATTTCCCAACTCGATCCCCTGGACCTGGCCGTGATCCGGTCGACCCAGGGCGGCCTGCCGCTCGAGCCACATCCCTATGCGGCCGTCGCGGCGCGGATAGGAACAACCGAGGCTGATGTCATCGCGCGGCTCGAGCGGATGATGGAGAGCGGCGTTGTGCGCCGCATAGGCCTCGTTCCCAATCATTATCGACTAGGACTGACGGCCAATGGCATGACTGTCTGGGATGTAGAGGATTCCGAAGCCGAGCGCCTCGGCTCCTGGATCGGCGCGTTGGACTTTGTCAGCCATTGCTATTTACGCCCCCGGTCCCTTCCGGAATGGCCTTACAATCTGTTCGCGATGGCGCATGGCGCCTCGCGCGAAGAGGTTCAGCTGAAAGCGCAGCGCATCGGCGATCTGCTGGGATCGGCCTGCCGCGGTTCAGACATTCTGTTTTCCACCCGGATTCTGAAAAAGACCGGGCTGCGACTCGGGGAATAATATCATTGGCCCCGGCGGCGTCAGCCGCCGCCACGCCCGTCGGCGCCGATACCAAGGGGCATTTTCAATACCCCTTGGTAGAAGCTGAAAGGACAAAATGTTTCGTCTCACGGAAATGCTGCGGGAGCTTAAGAACCCAACGCCCGTTGGCCCAAGGCGCGACCTGCCCGGGCCAGTCGTGATCTGGAATCTGGTGCGCCGCTGCAACCTCAAATGCAAGCATTGCTATTCCATATCCGGCGATGTCGATTTTCCAGGGGAACTTTCAACCGAGGAAGTCCATGCCGTCATGGACGACCTCAAGGCCTTTCGCGTGCCGGTGCTGATCCTTTCGGGCGGCGAACCGCTGCTGCGCCCCGATATTTTCGATATTTCCCGACGCGCCAAGGCAAAGGGATTCTATACCGCGCTCTCCAGCAACGGCACATTGATGACCGGCGCGATCGCGGAACAGATCGCAGAGATCGGCTATGATTATGTCGGCGTCAGCCTTGACGGAATTGGCGCGACGCATGACCGATTCCGGGGGCAGGCCGGCGCCTTCGACGCCGCTCTTGCTGGCTTGCGACGCTGCGGCGAGCTTGGCGTAAAGGTTGGCCTGCGTTTCACGATGACGCTCGACAATTGGCGCGAATTACCCAACCTCGTCGCATTGGCCGAACGCGAAAACGTGGATAAATTCTATCTATCCCATCTGGTCTATGCCGGCCGCGGCAACAAGAACCGCGGCGACGACGCGAGTTGGAGCGTCACCCGCGACGCCATGACTTATTTGTTCGAGACCGCCTGGGCCTCGCTGGAGCGCGGCGAGACCCGCGAATTTGTGACCGGCAACAACGACGCCGATGCGGTGCTGCTCTACCAATGGGTTTTGCGGCGTTTTCCCGAACGCGCCAGCCATTTGCGCGCCAAGCTGGCGCAATGGGGCGGCAACGCCACCGGCGTCAATGTCGCCAACATCGACAATCTCGGCAATGTTCATCCCGACACGATGTGGTGGAGCTATTCTCTGGGGAACGTTCGTCGGAGGCCATTTTCACAAATCTGGACCGATATATCCGACCCCATCATGGCGGGGCTCAAACAACGCCCACGCAAGATTTCCGGCCGCTGCGGAGCCTGCGCGTTTTTCGATATCTGCGGCGGCAATACGCGGGTGCGCGCCCTGCAATTGAGCGGCGACGCCTTCGCCGAGGATCCGGCTTGCTATTTGACCGACGAGGAAATTGGCGCGCCCGAGGCAGAACGTCTGGTGATGCGTCCGTTCCGGGGAGTTCGAAATGAAAAAGCGCGGGTATAAGAATTTCGTCGCAGTTGCGGCGATCTCCCTGGCGTTCGGCGCGACCTCCAAAGCCGATCCCGACATTAACTCCCTGTACCAGTCGAAATGCGCCGCCTGCCATGGCGGCGACCGTTTTGGCGCCGTTGGCCCCGCGCTGCTGCCTGACAACCTCGGCCGCCTCGGCAAGGCCGGCGCGGAGGCCGTGATCCGCGACGGACGCACGGCAACGCAGATGCCCTCCTTCAAGGCCGAAATCGACGAGGCTTCCATCAAGGCGCTGGCGGCCTATGTCTATTCCCCTCCCGCGACCAATCCGCATTGGGGCGCCGATGAGATCGAAGCCTCACGCGTCCTGACTCCGGCGCCGGCCGCCGCCAGGCCCGTGTTCGACGCGGATCCGCTCAATCTCTTTGTCGTCGTCGAGGGCGGCGATCATCATGTCACCATTCTGGATGGCGACAAATTCGAGCCGATCGCCCGCTTCGCCAGCCGCTTCGCGCTACATGGCGGGCCGAAATTCACTCCGGACGGACGCTATGTCTTTTTCTCCTCGCGCGACGGCTGGGTGACGAAATATGACCTCTGGACGCTGAAGGTCACAGCGGAAATCCGCGCCGGGATCAACACACGCAACATTGCCCTTTCGAAAGACGGCAAACATCTGGCCGTCGCCAATTATCTGCCAGACACGCTGGTGATCCTGTCGGCGGACGATCTGAAAATCGAGAAGATTTTTGACGTCGCCGACCGCGACAAAAAGCCCTCGCGCGTTTCCGCCGTCTACCAGGCCCCGGAACGCAACAGTTTTGTTGCGGCGTTGAAAGACGTGCCTGAAATCTGGGAAATTTCCACCGACCCCGACGCGGCGCCGGTCTATGCTGGCCTTGTGCATAGCCATGAGAAATCGATGGTCGAGGCCCTCCCCACTTCGCAGGGGCTGTTCGCGCTGCGCCGTATCGAGATCAGCGAGCCACTCGACGATTTCTTCTTCGACCCGTCCTATCGCGATTTGCTGGGCGCGAACCGCGACGGCGGCAAAGCCATCGTGGTCAATCTCAATGTCGGCAAGGAGATCGCCACGATCCCGTTGTCGGGCATGCCACATCTGGGCTCGGGCATTTCCTGGTTGCGCGACGGCAAGCGGATCATGGCCACGCCAAACCTGAAGGAAGGCAAGATCAGCGTTATCGACACCAGCAACTGGTCATTGATCGGCACGATCGAGACCGCGGGACCAGGCTTCTTCATGCGAAGCCACGAGAAAACCCGCTATGCCTGGACGGATTCGTTCCTGTCGCCCCAGCATAAGGACGAAATTCAGATCATCGACAAGGAGACGCTGCAAGTCGTGCGCACACTGAAACCGGCGCCTGGAAAAACCACGGCCCATGTCGAATTCGACCGCTCCGGCAAACACGCCTTGGTGAGCGTCTGGGAGATGGACGGAGCGCTGATCGTCTATGACGCGGAGACATTTCAGGAGATCAAGCGCCTGCCGATGTCCAAGCCTGTCGGCAAATACAATGTCTATAACAAAATCACGTTTTCGGAAGGCACCAGCCATTGAAACACTTGGGCGCCAACCGGATTGCCAGCCTCAGGTCTCATCGCTCCACGACGACCTTTCCGTAAATTCCGCCAGCTTTCCGACATCCTGGATGTGCACGCTTTCGCGCTCTACCGTTACGCCAAGTCCACGCAATCTGCCGAGGGCGCGTGAAAAGCTTTCCGGCTGCATCCCAAGTCGATTGGCGATCAGGGATTTTTCATAGGGCAATGCAATTGTTGCTGGTCCTCTGGTATTTTTAACCTGATCCAGCAAAAAATCCGCGATGCGCTGCGGCACTGACTGGGATTTGAGTTGTTCAATCTGCTCGACAAGTTGTTTCAGGTGCAGGGACGCCGCCGCCAACATGTCGAACGCCAGTTGCGGCTTCTGAATGATCGCCCGGCGCAGGGCGCCGCCATCTACCCGCAAGATGCGCGCCGGCGAAACGGCTTCCGCCGTCGCCGGATAGCGGCCGCCCAGAAACATCGCCGCTTCGGCAAAAGTCTCGCCCGCGGTAAAGATGGCGACCACCACCTGATCGCCGCCTTCACGCTCCCGGTAAAGCTTCACCCAGCCTTCAAAAACGACGAAAAACGATTCAGCCGGGTCGCCCTGCTGGAAAATGGGTTCGCCGCGATCATATGATCGCGCAACTCGATTTTGGACAATGGAGCGGGTAATGTCCGGCCCCATCGCCCTGAAAAGCGGCGCGCGCATCAAAATCGATTCGTCATCCGTCATCATGGCAGAACGAGCTTCCCGGGCGCCCACCGGAGTCTTATCAGCTTTTGGGTTCGGGAACCAAACATCGCGTTGTCACCCCACGAGATGCCGGTAGATCGCGGGGAGCGCGGAGGAGAGCTTTTCCGGCTTGGAGACGATGGCGAAGCCGGCCGGGCCGAACAGATGCGGCAGATAGGATTGCGCCTGCGCGTCGATGGCGACGCAGAACACCGCCTGGCCGCGCCGCCGCGCCTCCTGCGCCGCGCGCCTTGTGTCCTCGACGCCGAAGCGCCCTTCGTAATGATCGAGATCGTTCGGCTTGCCGTCGGTGATCACCAGCAGCAGCTTGCGCGCATTGGGCCGTTCGCCGAGCCGGAATGACGCATGGCGCATGGCGGCGCCGAGCCGCGTATAGAAGCCGGGCTTGAGCGCGGCGATGCGCGCATCGACCTTTGCGCCGAACGGCTCGTCGAAGGTTTTGCAGACATCGACGAACACGCGCTCCTTGCGCAGCGAGGAAAAGGCGTAAAGCGCGACGCTGTCGCCGCAGGCCTGCAGCCCATGCGCCAAAGCGACCAGAGCCTCGCGCGCGACCGCGATCACCTGTTGGCCGTTGACAGCGCTTTCGGTCGAGCGCGAAACGTCGAACAGCACGGCCACCGCCAGATCGCGCTCCTCGTTGCGGGCGTCGCGATAAAGGCGCTCGCTGCCGTAGCCGCAGGCGAGGCGGTCGGCTTTCGCGCGCAAAAACTCGTCGAGATCGACTTCGCTGCCTTCGCTCTGCCGCGACAGCATCCGGCGGCGCGGACGCAGGGCTTCGAACTGCCGCCGCACGGCCTCGACGCGGCGGCGCGCGGCGGGGTCGAGCATGAGACCCTGCGGCGCCTCGGCTGCGATATTTTCCAGCACGCGCGCCTGATCGGCGACCAGCGCGCCCTTCTTCCAGTCCCATTCGGGATAGATGAAACGTCCCGCCAGCTTCTCCCGGTCGCCGTCTTCCGGGGCGAGGTCGAGATCAAATTTCAGGCGGGTCTTCGGCTTCTTGTGGTGCTGCGCGATTCCGATTTTTTCAGCGTCGGCGGCGGCCTTGCGCGCCGAGTTTTCATCGTCGTCGTCGACATCGCGATTGACGTTGAGAAAATCGGCGAAGGAGAGAATGGATTCGAAGCGGTGCAGAATCAGGCTGTCGCGCCGTTGCGCCTGATCGCTTTTGCGCCTTTCGGCTTTCAAGGTTTTTTCCGCGCCTTCGGCCGTTTGCCCGCCGGGCTCGGGCGCGTCGCTGTCGCGTTTGGCGCCGCCGCCTGCGGGCGGCGGGACGCGCTCGCCCCACATCAGAACAGGCCGATAGGCCTTGTAATTTGCCGGCGCGCGCAAGGCGTTCATGGCGTCGGCGTCGCCTGCCAGAGCGCATTCGAGCGGGGTTTCGGTTTTCAATTTTTCGCCGGCCAGTCGCGCGCGAATCCAGGCTTCGAGTTCCGTTTCGAGCGGCGGCGCCTTGAGCGGCGGGCGCTGCTGAAGCGTTTGCGTGGCGAGCGCGGCGCGGATGGGCGCAAGCCCGGGAAATTGCCACGTCGCGCGCTCGCAATTGGCGAGAACCTGCCGCAGGCGCGCGATGTCGCGGCGCAGCGGATCGGCGACATCCGCGTCGCCCGGCGCCGCCGCCACGGCGAGCGCGGCCAGCCAGAGATAGAGTTGGCGGTTGAGAGCGTCGGAGGGAAAGGCGTCGATCTTTTCGGGCAGGAACAGCGTCACGCCGTCGAAGCGCGCCGTTTCGATCCTTTCGGCGTCGCCGCTGAGCCGCCGGCGCCAGCTGCGGCGATGATGCGAGCTTTCGCCGCCGGCGGGTTTGATCTCGACGCCGCTTTCCCCACCCAGACCGCGAAACAGCACGCCCAAAGCCGGCTTGACCCGCGCCAGCACGACGGCGGCCTGCGGAAAATTCTCGGTCGTGTCGCGCCCGCCGACGAGAGAATCCCACAGCGCGCCGACAGCCTCCTCCGGCTCCCAGAACTTGGTGTTGAGTATGGCGCGCAGGAGCGACATGGCGCCTCAGCCGAGGGTGACTTTGACGAGATCGAGCAGGCCGGCCTTCACGTCCGGATCGTCGCTGAGCGGTTCGATCAGGGCGGCTTCAATGGCGAGGTCGCGTTTCATGCCGTCGACCATCAGGCTGGCGCAGGCGACGAGCAGGCGCGTCGAGGCGCCTTCTTCGAGATCCTGCCCCTTGAGCGCCCGAAGGCGCCCGGCGAGGCGCACCAGCGTCTTGCATTGTTCGAGATCGAGCCCGGTTTCGCGCGACACGATGGAGGCTTCGACGTCGGGTCTTGGATAGTCGAAGGCGATGGCGACGAAGCGCTGGCGGGTCGAGGGTTTGAGGGTTTTCAGCACCGACTGGTAGCCGGGGTTGTAGGAGATCACCAGCATGAAGTCGTCGGGCGCGTGGAGCGTTTCGCCGGTGCGGTCGAGCGGCAGGATGCGCCGGTCGTCGGTGAGCGGATGCAGCACGACCGTCACGTCCTTGCGCGCCTCGACCACTTCGTCGAGATAGCAGATGCCGCCCCGGCGCACGGCGCGGGTCAGCGGGCCGTCGGTCCAGATCGTTTCATTGTTCTTGATGAGGTAGCGGCCGGTGAGGTCGGCGGCTGTGAGGTCGTCGTGACAGGCGATGGTGTCGAGGCCGAGGTCGAGCTTCGCCGCCATGAAGGCGACGAAGCGCGTCTTGCCGCAGCCGGTCGGCCCCTTGAGCAGGATGGGGAGGCGGCGTCGAAACGCCGCCTCGAACAAAGCGCATTCCTGGCCTTGCGGCTGATAGAAGGGAAGGGAAGCGCTCATTTCTCTTTCCATTACGACAGCTGCGAGGCTCATGGCGCTTTCCTTTATTCGGCGGCGGCGCGGGCGGCGGCGCCAATGCGTTCGATCGCTTCCGCGGATCGCGGAACGAGCAGCGAATAGATGAACAGCAGCGCGCCCAGCACCGTCACCGCGCCCGCGCCGAAACGCATGATGTAGAACAGGCCGAGCTGGTCCTGCGCGTCCATGTAGCTCATGCCCATCACCCGCTCGAGATGGGTCTGCAGCACGCCCGCGAAAGTCAGCGAGACCGTCATGAACACCACGCCGCCGGAGAGAACCCAGAAGCTCACCATATTGAGCACCTGATTATAGGGCGCGCGATTGAAGAGCTGCGGGAAGGCATAGGTCATGATCGCCAGATTGAGGCAGACATAGGCTCCGTAGAAGGCGAGATGGCCATGGGCCGCCGTAACCTGCGTGCCGTGGGTGTAGAAGTTCACGCCATGCAGGGTGTGCAGGAAGCCCCAGACGCCGGCGCCGAAGAAGGCCAGCACCGAACAGCCCAGCGACCACAGCAGCGCGGCCTTGTTGGGATGATCGCGGCGGCCCTTCCACACCATCGTGAAGGTGAAGAGCACCATGCCGAAGAAGGGCACGATTTCCAGCGACGAGAAGATCGAGCCGATCCACTGCCAATAGCCCGGCGCGCCGATCCAGTAATAATGGTGGCCGGTGCCAAGGATGCCGGAAAACAGCGCGGTGGCGACAATGACATAGAGCCATTTCTCGATCACTTCGCGGTCGACGCCGGTCATCTTCAGCATCAGGAAGGCGAGGACAGAGGCCATCACCAGCTCCCACACGCCTTCCACCCACAGATGGACGACATACCACCAGAACATCTTGTCTTCCGACAGATTGGCCGGGTTGTAGAGCGAGAACAGGAAGAAGACGGCGATGCCCCACAGGCCGAGCAGCAGCACATTGGTGATCGCGGTCTTGCGCCCCTGCAATACCGTCATCGTGATGTTGAACAGGAAGATCAGCGCCGCGACGATGATGCCAAGCTTCACCCACAGCGGCTGCTCCAGATAGGAGCGCGCGTCATTGGCGACGACGTGGAACAGATAGCCCGCCACCGCCGCCAGAGCGCCCAGAAAGAAAATGGCGAACTGGATATAGGCGAGTTTGGGCGAATAGATCTCGCGCTCGGCTTCTTCGGGAACGAGATAATAGGCGGCGCCGAAAAAGCCGAGCAGCAGCCAGACGATCAGCGCATTGGTGTGGATCATGCGGATGACGTTGAACGGCAGCACGTCGGCCAGGAAATTCGGTAGGACATAGACGAGACCGCCGAGAAGTCCGAACGAGACCTGCACGGCGAAGATGAGCATGGCGCCAAGCCAATAAGTCTTGGCGATGCTTTGGGTTTGGTATGGCATCAAAACCTCCGCAAAAAGTTAGAATCCAAGCTGGCTGTCGTCACGGACGACAGGCGGCCCGCGCCGACTGGCGCGGCGGCGGCTGATGCCGCCGGGCGGCTTCGACTTCCGCTTGTCGGCAGTCGAAGCCAACAAATTCAGTTGGACTTGGGGCGGGGCGGCCAGCCCTGCGTGTTGGTCCGGCTCGCCCAGGCGAGGAAATCGGCGAGTTCGTCGAGTTCGGTTTCGCTCAGGTTGAATTGCGGCATCTGGCGGCGCCCCTGAGCGCCGGACGGCTGCGCCTTCATCCAGTCCTTGATCATCTGATGCGCGCCCGCGGGGTCTTTGTCGCCGCCCCAGCGCTTGAACACGTCGCCGACTTCCGGCGCGAAACGCGCGCCTTCGCCATAGATCGTGTGGCAGTCGAAACAGGCGTTGCGCTCCCAGACGCGCTTGCCGCGTTCGACCGAGTCGGTGAGATTGGCCTGGTCCGTGCCCTTGGTCAGGATGTAATGACGGCTGTGAACCGTCAGCCCGACAAAGATGACAAAGAAGAACAGCGACCCGCCGTAGAAAATGTTGCGGGCCGTGGATTTGGTGAGAACGTCACTCATTCGTTTCCTCCGGCAGATTCTGCTACTAAAAACTAGGCGGCCCTTCGCGCGGGCTCCTTAACCAAAGTCAACTGGCGCCCCGCTTGCGCGTTTCTGTTTGCCCTGTCGCAAGCAACGGAAGGAAATGAGCCGCGGGTCCTTGCGAAAGCTCCGCCGCCATCGGTTGCTTCGATGACGCTCCATGCGTCGATGTCGTAAAGATGAGGAACGAGGTGGCGACAACTGCAAGTATGACTATTACCGCGCTGACGAATCCCGCCCGAGCTGCAGGTACGGCGCTCAATCCAAGATAGGAACCAAGGACGATCCGCGATTTCCAGGCGGCAACGGCGGCTATCGTCACGATCCACAATGGACCAAGGCGCGAGGCGTGGACGACATCCCCGGCGATTGCCATAACCAAGGTCAAGGCCATCAGCGCGCCCCAGGCTGCGAGCAAAGAACGGACGGATGCGCTCATCGATTTACCTCAACAGATAGAAGCAGGGGAACACCATGATCCAGACGAGATCGACCATGTGCCAAAAGGCTGTGCCGCTCTCGATATTTTCGACTGTGTCGAAACGCGCCACGGTCGCCATGATCGCCAGGCCCAAGACGACATGCAGCGCGTGAAATCCGGTGACGAGAAAATAAAGCGTAAAGAACGGGCTTGAGTCGATGTCATTGCCGGCCGCGAGCTCGCTCGAATATTCGAGCCCTTTGACGACAAGGAACACAATACCGAGCACGCCCGCGCCGGCGAGACACCAGCGGGCTCGGCGACGCAGTCCCTTTCGCCGCGCTTCATTCGCCAAAGCCGCAAAAAGACCGCTTGTCAGCAAGGCAGCGGTGTTCACAGTTCCCGCCAAGCGATCAAGTTGATCCTGGGCCGCGGCAAAACCCGCTGGGTCTTTGGCGCGCGCTCCGGCATAGCCCATCAACGCCAAGCCGAATACCGCCAGCTCGGAAGCGATCAGCACCCACATCAAAGGATTGCCGGGAAGCTCAGACAATGGGCCCCAGCCGGAACCATATCGACGAACCTCGCTCCCTCGCCCAGGGACGTCACATGCTTCGCTCATTCTCAGCCCCTGACCGCGGTGCGATCAATGCAGCGGCTGGGCCGCCAGAACTTTGTTGTGGAACAAACTCGCGCGACTAATGCGCTTCACAACCGCGATGATCAGACTCATTATCTTTGCGCAAACGGCAGCACCGCGAATGAGGTCTGAAACTATTCGAGCCCGCCAGTGGCGTCTCCAACAACGGTCGTGTTCGGCTTATTTCTGACCATCCTGATCAGGTCGACGACCGTCTTATGACGACCCGAAAGCGTCGTTCAGCCGCCAGGACGCACCGAAATCGCACGACCAAGGCAGCAAAATTGCCGCTGCGAACGACTTCACCACGCC
This sequence comes from Rhodoblastus sp., assembly GCF_019449565.1. GTDB lineage: Bacteria > Pseudomonadota > Alphaproteobacteria > Rhizobiales > Beijerinckiaceae > Rhodoblastus. The sequence continues at coordinate 25,897 of NZ_JAGRPM010000087.1, forward strand.
CGAAAGGCAAAAAAAAGCGCAATCACGGAGGAAATGACATGTTACGCAAAATCATCATTGCTGCGGCGTCTGGCGCGGTCCTTGCGCTTTCGCCGGCGGCTTTCGCTCAGCAGACGGAGGGATTGGCAAATGAACCCGCAGCGAAGGCCATGCTCCTGAATGTAGTCACCGAGGTGAAAGTCAATAGGGAGCAGGCATTCGATATGTTCAACCAGGGCGGGGGGAGGTTCCTGAACGGCGATATCTATGTGTTTTGCAACAATGTTGGCAACGGCAAATTCGTGGCCATGGGCAACGCCAATGCGAAGGAATTGCTCGGCCAAGACGTAAGGACCTTGAAGGACGCCACGGGCAAGGCCTTTGGCCAGGAAATTTACGCTGCGGGACAGAAGCCGGAAGGTGAGATCACCGAGGTCAGCTACCTGTTTGCAAAGCCGACCGACCCAAAGCCAGCGGCCAAGACAAGTTTCGTGACGAGGGTGGACGACGATTTCGCCTGCGGCGTGGGCTATTACAAGTAGATCGCCTGCCGGGACCGAGCGGCGCTGCGATGGCTACCCAGCATGAAGCAGTCCTTGAAGCGATGATAGCTTCCCGCCCATTTTTGACTTTCGGTTTTCTGGTTTCCCTCGAACGGGGCCATTTCCGGAGGCGATCTCGACTGGTTCCAAGCGTCCGAGTCTGACCACCAAATATGGCGGCAGGAACACAAACCGGATCGACAAGGTTCGATCGAATAGGCGATACACCGGCAGATCGGCGAAGTCGGCCGCCAGATGCTGCGCCGCAATGTATCCTTTCGCAAAATATGCAGCGCAGCATAATTTAATTTTGTGAGGTGCGGGCCCCACGGCCTCATCGCCCTCCTTGGGCGTTTCCTCTCTAGACTTAGGCGAGGCCGGCCTCGCGCAATAGCGAGGCATGGAAATGCCGGGGCGGATGCAAACCCCAACGGCGGCCTTGCTCTGGATCATCCGGATCGGCGATGTCGTCGGCCTGCGCCAGCCTCTCCAGACTACATGCGCCGCCCGGATAAAACCGGCGTCGCTGCAAAACCGCTTTCACGCCAAGACGCATTATGACCGGGCGCTCCGGGCTTTTTGCTGCAACAAAAACATTGTTTATCAAAGTTTCTGGACCCTGACCGCCGATCCACAAATCCTCGCCGCGCCAGCTGTGACCGTAACCGCGGAAAAATACGGCCGCACCCCTGCCCAAGTGTTTTTCCGTTATTTGACGCAAAGCGGCACGGCTTGCCTGACAGGGACCTCCTCGCCGGAGCATATGGCGCAGGATTTGGCCATTTTCGATTTTTGCCTGACGGCAAGGGAAGGCGAGGCAATTGGGGCGCAGTTGAAATGACTTTGTCGAGGACGCACTATGAGTTAACCGTAACGTCTGGACAAAAGAGTCCGAACAATTCAGACTCGATTCAATTGGCCCAGTCGGCATGGACCCGCTCATTTTTCGGCTGTGGTTGAAATCTCAGGTACACGAGCAGCGCCGAAGGACCGCTTTGAGCAATTGCGAACCCCTGGTCCAGCGGGCGATGAATGTCTCAAACGGGTCATTTGCGACGGTCACGACAGTTTTCGCTTTGACCGCTAGGCGGCAGGTCCGGACATTGCCGGGCGCAATGACGATTTTCCGGATTCGCCCTAAAAGCGGCCAGTCGCGGAACTTGCTGGGCGGGTCGATTGAACGCTCGAACTTTCCATTTACTCATACCCAAGTTCGGGATGACGATGGATCGCCTCTTCGACGCTGCCGCTCTTTAGTTCGGAGCGACGAGGCGCTACTGGCCGGCCCCCATTGGGTGGTCCGGTTTGAATGTTAGTGCAAGACGAGCCGCGGCGCCAATGCCGGGGTGGCCGGCGAAGCTGGTCCGGATTGCGCAGCCGGCCATAGAAGGGCTTCTGGAGCGGGCGGTTTATAGCCCAGGGCCGAATGCGGCCTGACCTCGTTATACAACCCGATTTGAGAAGACCCACGGGACCGTTAGCCGGAAGGTCTTGTACGCGCTTCACCCCTGGTTCGGGCAGGACGTGTTCG